>JAKSLU010000023.1 GCA_024400995.1 Bacteroidaceae bacterium | reverse complement strand
CTGACCTGTTCGGG
This sequence comes from Bacteroidaceae bacterium, assembly GCA_024400995.1. Classification (GTDB taxonomy): domain Bacteria; phylum Bacteroidota; class Bacteroidia; order Bacteroidales; family Bacteroidaceae; genus Alloprevotella. Next base: position 21,652 of record JAKSLU010000023.1, on the reverse strand, counting down.
TATTCCTCCCGTGTTCCGTAGGAACCGTCTCTTGCCCCTTTGGGGGAAAGATGGCGGAGCCAGAAAGGGGCCAGGGGGAGGTGGCCGAAAGGCCGGAGGGGGTACTACTATGAGAAAACTAACTCTACTGATGTTGACTCTCTGCTGCACCCTGCTGAGTGCAGCCACTAAGCCATCTACCAGCACGGCTAGCAATCCCCTTTGGTATTTCATCCAGTTCAACAAAGAAAATGTCGTCATGGAGGCCCAAGGCTCCGGCGCTGAGGTCAAGACCGCCCTCGGCACTGGCAAGGACGCCCAGCTCTGGCGCCTCGAAGGCAACGACAACGAGGGCTACCATATCTACTCCAAGTCGGGTATGACGCTCTATGTTACCTCGCCTGAGAAGAACAACGGCTTCTTCAGCGCCTCCACCTCTGCAAGCAATAATACGCTCTTTGATATAAAGGAAAGCACCGTACAGGGTAGCGCCGGCTTCCTGCTCGCTCCCCACGGCACCGATGTCTTTGCCAACCAGTGGCAGGGCGCAGGTGTGGGCAAGCGCCTCGGCCTCTGGGATGCCGATGCGGGATGCGTGCTCAACTTTGTGGCCGAGGCCGACTTTGACTTTTCCTACCAGCCTGCTCCCACCGCTCCTACCGAGGTGAGCATCAAGTCCCTGACCACCGCTCCCGACGAGCCCCTCACCATGTGGTACAAGACTCCCGCCACCAACTGGACCACTGAGGCCCTGCCCATCGGCAACGGCGACATGGGTGCCATGATCTTTGGCGGTGTGGCCCAGGACCGCGTACAGTTCAACCACAAGACCTTCTGGCGCGGTGGCTCAGGCGCCAACAACCTCGGCACCTACCTCAACTTTGGCGAACTCTACGTGATCAACCACGCCGCCGAGGCTGTCACCGACTACCAGCGCCGGCTGAACCTGCGCGAGGCTGTGGCCGAGGTGGAATATAAGGACTCTAAGGCCTCCTACAAGCGTGAGTACATCGCCTCCTACCCCGATGGCGTGATGGCCGTGCGCTACACTGCCAGCGAGGGCACGCCTCTCGACCTCGAACTCCAGTTCATCAACGGCTACGGCGAGCGCGCTCAGTACACCACGACGGGCGCTGCCTTCAGCGGCAAGGTGGACAACGGCCTGAACTACCGCGGTGCCATGCGTCTGCAGCAGCAGGGCGGCACGGTGACGAGCGACAAGGACGGCATCCGCGTAGAGGGAGCCTCCTCTCTTATTATATATATTGTGTGCGGCACGGACTACTCCACCACACTCAACTCCCACATGACTGGCAAGGTCGCAGAACTCCAGACCTCGCAGGAGGCCACTCTCGATGCAGCCTGCGGCAAGGGCTACGAGGCCATCCGTGAGAGCCACATCAGCGACTACCAGAGTCTCTTTGAGCGTGTAGAGTTCTCCCTCACTGGCGCCAAGAACGCCTACCCCACCGGCGACCTCCTGCAGAAGACCAGCATCGCCGCCTCCATGAAGATGGTCGATATGCTCGTCTTCCAGTACGGCCGCTATCTGACCATCGCCTCCTCGCGCGGCGTTGACCTGCCCAGCAACCTGCAGGGCATCTGGTGCAAGGACGGCAATGCGACCTCTGGCGCCGTGTGGGCATCGGACATCCACACCAACGTCAACGTGCAGATGAACTACTGGCCCGCCGAGAGCACCAACCTCTCTGAGTGCCACATGCCTCTGCTCAACTTCCTCTACAACGAGTCTCAGCGCCAGGGCGGCGGCTGGCAGCAGAATGCCCGCAACCTCGGCGTGCAGCGCGGATGGGTGGTCAACACGGCCAGCAACATCTTCGGCGGCAGCAGCAGCTACAAGGTGGGCAAGTACTCCTGCGCCAACGCCTGGCTCTGCTCGCACCTCTGGCAGCACTATGCCTACACCCGTGACCGCAAGTTCCTCAAGGAGAAGGCCCTGCCCGTGATGAAGTCGGCCTGCGAGTTCTGGTTTGACCGCCTCAAGGTGGCCTCCGATGGCTCACTGGAGTGCCCCAACGAGTACTCTCCCGAGCAGGGTCGCGTGCAGGATGCCACTGCGCATAGCCAGCAGCTGGTCACTCAGCTCTTCATCGACATGCAGAGCCTCATCGAGGAACTCGGCGAGGAGAGTGGCTGCGATGCCACCTTCCAGCAGACGCTGGCCGACAAGCTGGCCAAGATCGACCGCGGACTGCGCGTAGATAAGGACGGACTGCTCCGCGAGTGGAAGTATCAGGAGAACACACCCAACAAGAACGCCGATACCGACTACTTTGCCGATGATGAGCAGAACGTGTGGAAGGGTCACCGCCACACCTCCCACCTCATGGGTCTCTACCCCCACTTCGAGATAGATCCCGGTAAGGATACCGAGATATTCAATGCCGCCAAGGCTTCGCTCCTCGATCGTGGCGACAAGGCCACCGGTTGGGCCCGCGCCTGGCGCATCTCCCTCTGGAGCCGCTGCCGCGATGCCCAGAAGACCTACACTACACTGCGTGGCTTTGCTCACCGCACCACCAAGACAGGCTACGACTGGGACGGTGGTCTCTACGACAACCTTATGGATGCCCACGCCACCAGCGTATTCCAGATTGAGGGCAACTTTGGCGCTACCGCTGGTATAGCCGAAATGCTGCTGCAGAGCCGCCCCGATAGTCTCGTACTGCTCCCCGCCCTGCCTACTCAGTGGGCCGAAGGTAGCATCCGTGGCCTCAAGGCTATCGGCAACTTTGAGGTAGGTATGAACTGGGAGAGCGGCAAGCTCAAGACACTCAGCGTCCGCTCACTCGCAGGTCAGCCTCTCACTCTGGCTTATCCTGGCATACACACCGCCCACGTGGTTTGTTCCAACGGCCAGAAGGTAGAGGCGCACACAGCCGCCATCGACCGCCTGAGCCTCGACACGGAGGCAGGACAGGAGTACCTCATATCCTGGGAGGGACAGACCGAGGGTATTCTCTCTAGCATCGCAACACCTGCAGCCCAGGCCAACATGTACGATCTGCAGGGCCGCCAACTCCGCAATCGCCACAACTCTACCATTTACATACAAAACAACAACAAGAAACTCTAGACTATGAAAAAGACACAACTTCTGATACTCCTATTCCTGACCTGTATAGGAGCATCCGCAGCATCGCTGCCCACCACCAGCACGGAGAGCAACCCCGTGTGGTATTTTGTCAAGTTCATGAACGGCGGTGCTGTTCTGGAGTCCAAGGGTTCCAATGCCAAGGTAGCTACCGCCTCTATGTCGGGTGCTGAGGCACAGCTCTGGCGTTTTGAGGGCGACAACACTACTGGCTACACCATTGTGAGCAAGAGTGGCATGAAGCTCTACACCAACAACACCAACACGAATGGTATGTTCTACTCTGCTGCAGCCCCTGGCAGCAACACCAGCTTCAGCATCAACCCCTGCAGTCTCGGTGGCTATACTGAGGGATTTGTTATCTCTCCCAAGGCCAACAATGGTGTATATATGAACCAGTGGGGCGGTGCAGGCGCAGGCAAGGAACTGGGACTGTGGAACGCAGTGGACAACAACTGCCCACTGACCTTTGTGACCGAGGCCGAATATGAGGCTGAGCTCAAGAAGGCCAGTCTCCCCCTCATCCCCATGCCCACCGACATGACCATAGGTGAGGGCAGCGTCAAGATGGCTAGCCTCACCACCATCGCCTATCCCAGCGAGGAGTACAAGGCACTGGCTGAGCAGTTTGCCGACTTCCTGGGCAAGATCAGCAAGCAGACCATCAGCGTAGCACAGACTACTACTGCTACCGCTGGTACCATCCTGCTCTCCAAGTCCAGCGAGACAAACGAGGAGGCCTACACCCTCAACGTGAAGGATGGCTCCGTGGTCATCACTGCGGGCAAGGCTCACGGCTTCTTCAATGGTCTGACCACCTTGCGTCAGCTCTACTATGGTGCCGTCTATGGCGAGAAGGCCGATGGAGAGGTGCCCTGCGTAAGCATCAGCGACCAGCCTCGCTTTGGCTATCGCGGTTTCATGCTCGACATTGCCCGCCACTACTTCGATAAGACTGAGGTCAAGAAGATACTCGACGTCATGGCGCTCTACAAGATTAGCAAGTTCCACTGGCACCTGACCGACGACCAGGGCTGGCGTATCGACATTCCCGAATATCCCCGCCTGATTGAGGTAGGTGCTATCCGTGAGCAGAGCAATACGAAGACCTCTCCCCGCTTCTACGACGACACCGAGTATGGTCGTGGCATGTACTACACTCTCGACGACCTCAAGGAGATCGTGGACTATGCCGCCAAACTCCATATCGACATTATGCCTGAGATAGACCTCCCTGGCCACATGGTAGCAGCCATTGCCAGCTATCCTGACGAACTCTCCTGCAACCCCAAGCAGGCTATTGAGAACAATGGTGAGTATAAGGTGCGCATCAACGAGGGCATCAGCAAGGACGTGCTCAACGTAGCCAAGCCTGAGGTGATGGAGTTCCTCAAGTGTGTGCTCAAGCACATGGCGGAGGTGTTCCCCTATCCTATCATTCACATTGGCGGTGACGAGTGCCCCACCCAGGCCTGGCAGCTCCGCGTGGACGCCAAGGACAAGCAGTTCACCGATTGGATGGCCGCCAACAAGCTGACCAACGTCAACCAGATCCAGCCCTGGCTCGTCAACGAGCTCGGCCAGTGGCTCAAGGCTGAGTACGGCAAGGACGTGGTGTGCTGGAACGAGCTGACCAACCACTGGGACAAGAGCCTCGAGACACAGCCCATCATCATGTGCTACTCCGACAATGGCAAGAACGCCATGAAGGCTGCTGCCAACCTCGATATGCGTACTATCTACACAGGCTGCTGGCCCTTCTATCTGGACATGTATCAGACCTACGATGGTCAGCACCAGTTTGACGAGCCCTACACTGGCGGCTATGGCAACAACACCCTGCAGGCCGTGTATGAGGCTACTCCCACCAGCAGCATCTCCGACAAGGAAGAACTCTGCCTCGGCGTAGGTGCCAACCTCTGGACCGAAACCGTGTGCAACAACAAGGAGGCTGAGCACCAGTTCTTCCCCCGTATGCTGGCACTGGCCGAGGTAGGCTGGCTGCCTGAGAAGCAGAAGAGCTGGGTAAGCTTCCGCAAGCGTGTACAGACCCACTTCAAGGTGATGGACGAGTTCAGCGTAAACTACGCCACCTACGATCTCGACGTGCCCGAACTGGAGGTCATCGACACCGCCCGTCAGGAGGCCCAGCGTCTGCTCCAGGATGCCCAGCCCGACGCTGTAGGCTATCCTTCGGCAGGCACTTACGCAGCCCTCACTCAGGCTCTCAATGCTGAGGAGACCAACGACTATACCAGCAAGCTCGAGGCTGCCATCACGGCCTTCAAGCAGGCTCCCGTCACTCAGCCCGCAGAGGGCAAGACCTATCGCGTCATCTCTGGCTCCGTGGCTTGGGGCCGCGACTACACAGGTTCAGCCATGTACGTGACGACTGACAAGAAGTACCGCTTCCACTACACCCAGCAAACTGAGCCTGAGGAACTCTTTGAGTTCATCCCCTACAACGAGGGCTATCGCATGGTGTCTCGTCTGGGAGACCGTCGTGTGTACCTGCCCTCTCTCAACGCTCAGGTAACTGCTAGCACCACCGCTACGGTAGTGCGCATCGATGCAGCTAGCGTGCAGAGCACCAACCCCAACTACTACGACTATGTGCCTGGTCTTGTGACCATCTCTGCCAAGTCTGGCTACAGCGTCAACGGCAGTAGCTGTAAGCGTCTCAACGCTCAGAACGACGGCTACGTCTATGTCAAGTCCGATGCTACCGTTGGCCACACTGGTTGCTGGCGTATCGTGGAGGTAACTGACTTCAGCGCCGAACTTCGCGGCCTCGTCAACAAGTGCAGCCGTCTGGGTATTCTGACCAACGAGATTGTCACCCCCGCAACGACCGATCTGGAGAATAAGCCCACCATCAGTCAGGAGGAGTACGAGGCCTATCTGGCCCTCTATGCCGAAAAGATGGGTCTGAAGTTCATCCCCACTGGCATCAGTAGTCTCAGAACAGCCAGCACTACGACTGCCACATACGACCTCCAGGGTCGCCCCACAGCCACTAAGAACGGCATTAGCGTGAGCGATAGCAAGAAGTTCCTGCACCACAAGAACTAAATCCCACCCTACCAGGACTGCAGTCCTCGCCTACGAGGATTGCAGTCCTGCTATATGAGGACTGGAGTCCTCCCCTATGGGGACTACACCTCAGCTCTACTGGAACATCAAACCCAATATAACATGAAAGCACTTACTGCTACCAACTTCAACTTTCCCGGTCAGACGGGAGTGTATCACGGCAAGGTCCGTGACGTGTATAACCTCGGCGACCGCCTCGTGATGGTGGCTACCGACCGCATCTCGGCTTTTGACGTTGTTCTGCCCGAGGGTATTCCCTACAAGGGTCAGATGCTCTCTCAGATTGCCGCTAAGTTCCTCGATGCCACCACCGACATCTGTCCCAACTGGAAGCTCGCTACGCCCGACCCCATGGTCACCGTGGGCGTGATGTGCGAGGGCTTCCCCATCGAGATGATTGTGCGCGGCTACCTCTGCGGCTCTGCATGGCGTGCCTACAAGAGCGGTGTGCGCGAGATTTGTGGCGTCCGTCTGCCTGAGGGTATGCGCGAGAACGAGAAGTTCCCCACGCCCATCATTACTCCCACCACCAAGGCTGAGATTGGTGAGCACGATGCCGACATCAGCAAGGAGGAGATCCTGGCTCGCGGTCTTGCTACCCCCGAGGAGTATGCTCTGCTGGAGAAGTACACCCTCGCCCTCTTCCAGCGCGGCACCGAGATTGCGGCCCAGCGTGGCCTCATCCTCGTCGATACCAAGTATGAGTTCGGCAAGCACAACGGTGAGATTTACCTCATGGATGAGATTCACACGCCCGACTCCAGCCGCTACTTCTATGCTGAGGGCTACGAGGAGCGCTTCAGTGCTGGTGAGCCCCAGAAGCAGCTCTCCAAGGAGTTCGTTCGCGAGTGGCTCATGGACAATGGCTTCCAGGGCAAGGCTGGCCAGCAGGTGCCTGAGATGACTCCCGAGATTGTCAAGGGCATCAGCGACCGCTACATTGAGCTCTACGAGGCCGTCACTGGTGAGAGCTTCGAGCGTGAGGACGACAGCAATCTGGCTGCCCGCATCGAGGAGAACGTGAACAAGTACCTTGCTTGATGGCGTACGCACAAGAACATATCAAGCCCTACTCTGCTGAGGGCGAAAAGTCACAACAGGTGGAGGAGATGTTTGACAACATCGCCCCCACCTATGACTTTCTCAACCACCTACTCTCTCTTGGCATTGACCGCCACTGGCGCCGCGCTGCCCTCGACACGCTGAAGGTCCACCGCCCACAGCGTATGCTCGATGTCGCTACTGGCACGGGCGACTTTGCTATACTAGCAGCCCGGCGTCTCAGTCCCCAGTCACTCCTCGGCGTGGACCTCTCTGAGGGCATGATGGCCGTGGCGCGAGATAAGGTAGCCAAGGCTGGACTTGATGGGGTGATTAGTTTTCAGAAGGAGGACTGTCTCAACCTCTCCTTGCCCACCGATTCGTTTGATGCCATTACCGTGGCCTACGGCATACGCAACTTCCAGCACCTCGAGCAGGGCCTCAGTGAGATGCTCCGTGTGCTCAGACCAGGCGGTCACCTCGTTATCATCGAACTCACAGCTCCTCGCCGGTTCCCCATGAAGCAGCTCTTCTGGCTCTACTCCCACGTGGCCATGCCCCTCATCGGCCGCATCGTGAGCCGCGATGCCCGTGCCTATACCTATCTACCTCACACCATGGAGGTATTCCCCCAGGGAGAGCAGATGCAACAGATACTCCAGAAGGTGGGCTTCAGCGACGTACAGTTCAAGCGCTTCACCTTCGGCCTTTCAACACTCTATACGGCATGCAAACCTACGGTCTCATAGGTCATCCCCTCGGTCACTCCTTCTCTGCACGTTTCTTTGCTGAGAAGTTTGCCATGGAGAACTTCTCCGCTCGCTACGACAACTACGACCTCACAGACATAAGCGAGGTAGAGCAGTTGCGCCATCTGCAAGGATTCAACGTGACCATACCCTACAAGCAGGCCATACTCCCCTACCTCGCCAGTATCAGCCCCGAGGCCCAGGCTATCGGTGCCGTCAATACGGTGCGCGTAGTGGACGGACAGTTCCATGGTCACAATACCGATGTTATCGGCTTCCGCCAGTCACTCTGCACATGGTTGGCAGAGCAGAACATCGGGCCTAGTTCGCTACGTGCACTGGTACTGGGCACGGGTGGTGCCAGCAAGGCCGTATGCCATGCCCTCACGCAGTTAGACATCCACTGGCAGTACGTGAGTCGTACTCCAGCCAAGGGGCACTTCTGCTACGCCGATCTGCACGCAGAGCCCAGCATACTCCGTGAGCACCGACTCATCGTCAACTGTACCCCCCTGGGCACCTACCCCAAAGTAGGAACCTGCCCCGACCTGCCCTACTCTGCTCTGGCGCCGTCTCATCTCCTCTATGACCTGGTGTACAATCCCGAGGAGACCCTCTTCCTGCGCCATGGCCGCGAGGCTGGCTGCGCCACCAAGAACGGACTGGAGATGCTCCACCTGCAGGCGCTAGCAGCCTGGGACATCTGGCAGAAGTAGCATATCGGTGTGACACATATAATCTAAGCAATAAACAAAAGAATATGAAAGACTGGATAAACGTATTTCTGGGCACCGCCATCATGTGTGCTGGCTTTGTGTTCTTCATCAACCCCTACAACATTGTGCCTGGCGGCACCTATGGTTGCAGCATTGTGCTCCACACCCTGTTTCCGACCATTCAGGTAGGTACGTTCGGCTATTTCTTTGACATCCCTCTGCTCATCCTTTCAGCCCTCCTGCTGGGCAGTAAGGTTGGAACCAAGACACTGGCCAGTGTACTCTCCACTCCGCTCATCATGAACGGCCTGTCCCTCCTCGTCTATCCCTCGCAGGAGGCACTGCAGGCTCTCGACCCTGCCAGTATCTGCTATGGTTTTCTCAACCTCTCCGACCATCTCATCTTGGCCGTCATCATGGGCAGCACCCTCATCGGCCTGGGCTGCGGCATTGTCGTGAAGGCTGGTGCTACGAGCGGCGGTAGCGACATCGTAGCCCTCATCATGCAGAAGTACATGCACATCCGCTTCTCTCGCAGTATTTTCATTGTCGATGGTGCCATCGTACTCTTTGGTCTCATCACCTTCACAGTTGAGACCATCGGTGGGTATACAGCCTCCGCCCCCCTCATGCTGTCGCTCTACTCCCTCATCAGTATCTATATCGTCGCCGAAGTCATCGCGCGCACCATCAATGGTTCCAAGGACGACAAGATGCTCTTTGTTATCAGCGACAAGGAACTCACCTCTCTGCACGAGTACATCCTCGGCCCGATGGACCGCACCGCCACACTCATCAAGAGTAGCGGTCTCTATACCCATGAAGACAAGGAGATGCTCTGCATCGTTGTGCCCTACAAGGAGGTGGCCTCCGTCAAGCACAAGGTGCGCGAAGCCGACCCCCGCGCCTTTGTCATCGTGACCGATGCTTACGATACCTATGGCGAGGGCTGGAAGCAGCTCCCCACCGCCAGCGAGGTCGAGGCGGAGTAAAAGATTCAAGGTTCTAAAGGACGTTCAGGGGATTCAAACCCCTATTAAAGCAGTTGCATGATTTCGTGCAGCTGCTTTACTTTTGGCTCATGTTGGGCGGCAGCAGGGTCCTGCCAGCGGTCAAAGAGTAGTGTGTCCAGACCAGCATTGGCTGCACCCTGGATATCGGTGGCATAGTTGTCGCCTATCATGAGCGTTGTGGCTGGCTGTGCACAGGTCACGCGCATAGCATAGTCAAAGTACTCCTTGCTCGGCTTGTTATGGCCAGCATCCTCGGAGAGCACCACAGTACGAAAATAGCGCAGCGTATCACTGGCCTTGAGTTTGCGGTACTGCACCTCATGGAACCCATTGCTGCACAGATGCAGACGGTAGCGCGGCTGCAGGTAGTCCAGCAGTTCACGGGCGCCCTCAACGAGCCCTGGCTTGCAGGCACAGAGCTCCAGGAAGTGGTCACTCACCTCCAGGCAGTACTCTCTCGTCGGCTCCAGTCCGTTTCCCTCCGACAGCGGACGTCTGAAGCGCTCCACAATCAAGTAGTCACGGCTCACCTCACCGCGGCTGTACTGTCCCCAGAGTTCCACGTTGGCCTTCCAGTAGGGCACTGTGAAGTCCTCTAGACGCTCAAAGTAGCGCCTGAGTTCAAAGTCCCTGTAGAGCTCACTCAGAGCAATCTCGGCATTTCCTCGGGTGTCGTAGAGCGTATCGTCAAAATCTATAAAGAGGTCTGTGTAGTGTTTCATAATTCATTCTACATTGTACATTGTGCATTGTACATTATTCATTTCTCATCACGCAGTACTCATACAGCGCCTTGTAGAACTTGTGCTTAGTGAGCGTAGCGCTGTCGCCCAGTATGATGAGCTTCATACGGGCGCGGGTCATGGCCACATTCATGCGCCGCAGGTCAGCCAGGAAACCTATCTGTCCCTGTTCGTTGGCTCTCACCAGACTCACGCATATCACGTCGCGTTCCTGCCCCTGAAAGGCATCCACCGTGTTCACCGTTATCTGGCGACGCAGCTGTTTGAGCATATCATCACGCTTGAGCAAATGCCGCAGATACTGCACCTGCGCTCGATAGGGCGATATGATACCAAAGTCCACACGTTCCTCCCGGATGCGCTGCATACCCAGCCGTTCACAGTAGTCGCGCAGGGCCTGCAGTGTGAGTTCGGCCTCGGCCTTGTTGATGCGGCCATAGTTGGCACCGACAAACTCCTCAGCGCCCTCACTCTCCACCCACACCAGCGGGTCGTCCATCAGCGAGAGCAGGGAGCGTTGGCTCACCTCGGGAGCAGCCGTCAGGCGGCCCTCATAGAACCACTCGGAGGAGAAGCGCATCAGCGTCTCGTTCATGCGATACTGCACCGTGAGCAGGCGCACACAGTCAGGGCGCTGCTGAGCTATCTGCTCCATGAGCGTGCGCCCCAGCCCCTGACGCAAGGCCTCGTGACACTTTATGGTGGGCGGCAACTGCTGGTGGTCGCCAGCCAGTATGACGCGGTGACACTTTTGCAGGGCTATCCAGCAGGCCGCCTCCAGTGCCTGTGCAGCCTCGTCGATGAAGAGTGTGTGGAACCTCTGTCCCATCAGCACCTGATTGGCACTACCCGCCAGCGTGCAGGCCACCACGCGGCAACCATCAAAGAGGCTCTGCCTGATGCGTATCTCCAGCTCATCGGCACGCTCTCGGAGGCGCGCCATCTTCTGGTGGTAACCATCGCTGCGTCCCTTGCGGGGCTGAGAGCGGAGTTGCCGTATGGTGCGGCGTATCTGCCACAGTTGAGGATAGTCCGGGTGGGCCTCAAAGCGACGCTCGTACGTACAGGCCAGCATATCATCAGTCACGCGGGTAGGATTGCCCACACGCAGCACCTGTAAGCCGCGGTCAGCCAGTTGCTGGCTAATCCAGTCAACGGCCGTATTGCTCTGCGCACACACCATCACCTGAGCCTCGCGACGCAACACCTCGTCGATGGCCTCCACCAGCGTCGTGGTCTTGCCGGTACCCGGAGGGCCATGCACCACGAGTACGTCCTTGGCCAGTAGCACGTCGCGTACAGCCTCCTGCTGTGAGGCGTTGAGCCAGGGCAGGCTTAGAGGCACCTGTGGTGGAGTGCCCCAGCGCACGGGAGCTCCGCCATGGAATATCTCGCGTAGGTCCGCCAGACGGCCATTCTTGGCACCAATCACCTTGCGCAGAGCCTCGAACATGAGCTGGTACGTCGTCTCATCAAAGTTGAGTTGCACGCCCACATCATCAGCACTCTGGAGTTCGGCCAGGGCCTTGTCGCTCGGCACCTCCACCACCATAGTCTGACCGTCCACATAGCTCACGGGAGCCGTAAAATCGTAGTACTGCAGACTACCGTCCGCCAGCTGGCGGAAGAAGCACACCTGCCGTCCGTGCTCAAAGCAACACGTCTCCTCCTCCGCATCCTCGCTCCCCCCGGTGCTGAGGCGCTGGAGTTCCATCACCTGACGATCGAGGGAGTTGTAGCGCACGCGTCCCACCTCTATTGGGAACCAGGCCTCGCCTCTCTTGACCTTGCGCGCGATGCCCTGGAGCTCCGTCTCGCGGCGGAACTCCTCCTTCTCGTGTTCGTACTCCATGCGGAGTAGCGCTAGCTGTTGCTGTAAGTTGGGCATATCTAGTGTGCAAAGTTAAGAAAAAGCGCCCATCTGCGCAAGTCTCAGCAACCAATATCCCCCTTTCACCTTAAATAAACACACACGGGCGCGCGTATGTCAGAAAAAATGCGTAATTTTGCAGCGCAGTATGTGTGCACCCCACGCATACTCGTGGGCACGACCCGCCGTAGCCCTCCCACCACCAACCCGTTCACTAACAACCCAAGCTATATGGATCCCAAACAGCGTTACATGATGCGTGGTGTCTCCGCCATGAAGGAGGACGTACACGCCGCTATCAAGAACATCGACAAGGGCCTCTTCCCCCAGGCCTTCTGCAAGATTATCCCCGACATTCTCGGTGGTGATCCTGAGTACTGCAACATCATGCATGCCGACGGTGCTGGCACCAAGTCCTCCCTCGCCTACATGTACTGGCGAGAGACGGGCGACCTCTCCGTCTGGAAGGGCATTGCCCAGGATGCTCTCATCATGAACACCGACGACCTGCTCTGCGTGGGTGCAGTAGATAACATCCTCGTCAGCTCCACCATTGGTCGCAACCAGATGCTCATACCCGGTGAGGTAATCTCTGCCATCATCAACGGCACTGACGAACTCCTCCAGCAGATGCGTGAGATGGGCGTAGGTATCTATGCTACAGGCGGTGAGACGGCCGACGTGGGCGACCTCGTGCGCACCATCATCGTGGACAGCACCGTGACCTGCCGCATGAAGCGCAGTGACGTCATCGACAACGCCAACATCCGTCCCGGCGACGTCATCGTGGGTCTCGCCTCCTATGGTCAGGCCACCTACGAGACGGCCTATAACGGCGGCATGGGCAGCAATGGTCTGACCTCCGCCCGCCACGACGTGTTCAGCAAGTATCTGGCCGAAAAGTACCCCGAATCCTACGACAAGGCCGTACCCTCCGAACTCGTCTATAGTGGTGGCTACAAGCTCACAGACAGCGTGGAGGGTGCTCCTGTGGATGCTGGCCACCTCGTGCTCAGTCCCACCCGCACCTACGCACCTTTTGTCAAGAAGATGCTCGATGAGGTCTCCCGCGAGGAGATTCACGGCATGGTGCACTGCACTGGTGGTGCCCAGACCAAGGTGCTGCACTTTGTGGGTGAGAACTGCCGTGTCATCAAGGACAACATGTTCCCCGTTCCTCCCCTCTTCCGTGCCATCCATGAGCAGAGTCAGACGGACTGGAGCGAGATGTACAAGGTCTTCAACATGGGCCATCGTCTCGAGGTGTATGTGCGTCCCGAGATGGCCGAGCAGATCATCCAGATCGCCAAGGGCTTCAATATCGACGCCCAGGTTGTGGGCCACATCGAGGAGGGTCCCCGCTCGCTGACCATCAAGAGTGAGTTTGGCGAGTTTAACTACTAATCCTCACACCCTTAAGAACTTAAAAACTCAAAAACTAATAACTATGAAGAAAGTTATCCTGCTGCTCAGCGCCATCCTTATGGGCGTGCAGAGCACACTGGCCCAGGACACAGCCTCCTTGCTGATGGGCTACTGCGGCGAGTCTCCCTACACGAGCATGACTCTCGGCGGCAAAGAGACCGAACCCGGACACAGCATCTCCCACAGCCGAGAGCAGTTTGTAGCTGTACAGTTCGACGAGGACTTTGTGAGCCGCTTTGCTGGTTGTCGCGTGACGGCTGTCCGTGTATGCCTGGGTGGTTCGGTACCCCAGACCGCAGGCGTGTGGATCACAGAGGAACTCCCCGCAGAGGTTCCATACATGACTGACGACAATGGTACACAGACCTGTGACTTTGTTCGTGCGGCCCAGTTCAACCCCGAGGCTTATGCATATCATTTCCCCTATGAGGCATGGATCGACACCCGCAATGGTGGCACAAAGATAGACCCCAACTACAGCTTTTCATGGAAAGAGGCGCAGCTCCAGAAGCCCTACACCATCTCCGCCGATAAGCCCTTCTACGCAGGCTATCGTGCCTTTGCCGCACCTGGAGGCGTAGGTGGTCAGGTCATTGCCCTTGAGAATGGCGGAGCTGCAGGCACAGACGACCACTCTTGGGTCTATTTCCCTGAGTCTGAGAACCACTGGTGTTCCCTTACCCAGACCAGTATGGCCGAGTACAATGTAGGTCTGATGATCCAGGTGCGCATCGAGGGTGATGCCCTGCCCAAGAACAACGTAGCTATGGCTGCCATCAATGGTAGCGAATATCAGTCCATGGAGGAGCCTGTCACCCTCGAGTGCGTCATGCAGAACAAGGGTGTCAACAAGCTCATGTCCTTCGATATGACCTACAGCATCGATGGCGTGTCGCAGGGAACCAAGACGATGAGGTTCACCAATGGTCTGGACTACAACCAGTTTGGTGGCTTCAAGCTGGATGGTCTCACCTTCAGTGAGCCTGGCGCACACACCATCACCGTGACAGCCACACGCCCCAACGGTGAGGAGGACACTCAGCCCTCCGACGATACGATGACCAAGACCATCACCGTCTATTCTGCCGAGTCCTCACTGGAGCGCCGCGTGCTAATCGAAGGGTTCACCGGCATCAACTGTGTCAACTGTCCTCGTGTTCATGGGTATGAGGAGGAGGCCTTTGAGGGTACCGATGCCATCATCGTGGCACACCATGCGGGCTACTACTCAGACGAGTTTACTCACAAATCCTCACTTGACCTCGTGTGGTTCTACAACATGGGCGGTGGATCCTTTGCACCTGCTATCATGTTGGACCGCACCAACGTCAACAGTTTCTATCCTACCGAGTATGCTGGTCCCGTATTCCTCCCCAAAGATGCTTCATCATTGCGTAGCATATATGAGACTCTCAAAAAGATGCCCACCACTGTCGATGTCAAGCTCCAGGCCAGCTTCGATTCCATCAGTCGTCAGCTGACTGTTACTGCCACGGGCGACATCCTAGCAACTCCCGCAGGTGCAGACCACCGCATCAACGTATGGCTCACTGAGAGTGGCCTCAAGGCCAAGGTTCCTCAGTCTGGCAGCGAACTGGGCAAGGACTACATCCACAACAACGTGCTGCGCGATTTGCTCAACACCTCATCATGGGGTGACAAGATTGACCTCACTGGTACGACCTACACCCGCACTTACACCACCACACTCAACGAGAAGTGGAAGCCTGAGAACATGGAGATCGTTGCTTTCCTCGGCAACATTGATAGTGCAGACCCCACCAACTGCCGTGTACTGAACGCAGGCAGTCTGCGTCTGGCCGATATCATGACCAACGGCATCAGCACCGTAACCACCACAGATCTCGGCACCGTGGAGTACTACTCCCTTAGTGGTCAGCGCCTCACCGCCCCCACCACGGGTGTAACCCTCCTGCGTACCACCGCCGCTGACGGCACCACCCGCGTTCTCAAGCGTCTGGGCAAGTAATCCCCTCACCATAAGGATCGCCCGCAGCGATCTTAGAACTCAAAAGTCGGCAACTAATCATCCTTAGTTGCCGACTTGTTTCTCTTTCTCGTCTACTGATTTGATTCAAGCTGCGTGTCGATGGTCTGGTTCAGGCTTACTGCATCCATGCGATTGCAGACGTGCATTTGGACGAGGTCTAAGTTAACAATAATTCAGGGAATGACCAAGTCTTCGGAGCGAAATTCAAGGATTTCGGTGGTTTGGGACGTGAGAGCGACACGCTGACTTATCGTTTCGCCGCACAACCAGATGATGCCCTCCTTGTCGCACACCACGAGCTGAGCTAACTTGTCGATGCGCGAACGGTGGCGGTCGGTGAGGTAATCGCTCACGAGGCGTGTGCCCTGCATACCGAAGGGCTGAAAGCGGTCGCCTGCCTCCAGCGAACGGAGTATGAAGGGGGGGGTGACGCGAGCGGCATCCACCAGAGCATAGCGTTTGTCGCGCAGATGCTCGCGGCTCTGGGTGAGGTGGGGCTGGATGGGACGTGGCGCTACCTGTTGTGGACGCTGACGCACTTCAATACCAGAGGCGGTGCGCGTCACCATCAGGGGACCGTCGGTGTGGAGCTCAGCTCCCACTTTGGTGTTGCTACTGAAGGGAATGCGTAAACCATCGGGTAGAATGATGCAGTGTTCCTCTTCCCAGTTTTCTTGTGTCGAGGAGAGGAGTTGTTCTGTCTCGCGTAGATGTCGGGTGGTCTCTGTTATGTGATTGATAGCCTGTTGGTTGAGACGTATGAGGAGAGGGAGTAGTTCGTGGCGTACGAGGTTGCGCTGATAGTGCGTGTCAGCGTTGCTGGAGTCTTCCACCCATGCTTGTTCGTGTTGGTGGAGGTAGGCCTGGAGTTCGTTGCGAGTGTAGAGATCGAGCAGGGGGCGGCAGATGCGCCCCTGGATGGGTTGCATACCACGCAGACCTGCTAGGCCCGCACCGCGCACTAGGTTGAGCAGAAGGGTCTCGGCCTGGTCATCTTTGTGATGTGCCGTGCAGATGTAGTCCAGTCCCTGCTGCTGCCGTAGTTCCTCAAACCAGGTGTAGCGCAGACGGCGGGCTGCCATCTCGATGCTCTCGCCCGTGCGCTGGCACTCCTTTAGAGTATCAAAATGCTGGACGTGCAGCTCCACTCCGCGCTCCTGACAGAGTTGTCGCACAAAGTCCTCATCACGCTGGCTCTCCTTGCCGCGCAGGTGAAAGTTGCAGTGGGCTGCCACGGGGTGTATGCCCTGCTCCAACAACATGAGGAGGAGGGCCACGCTATCCGCTCCGCCACTCAGGGCGAGCAGCAGATGAGGGGACGGAAAATAGGGCTTGAGCTTCATGGCAAATGGGCATGATGAGGGTGACTCCCTACATTTAGGTTTACGAAAATCAAAAAACAATCTAGTACGATACTGAGATTTGAAAACCTGACTCCTTAACTCTTCGAGCAATAGTGTCTAGTATCTCAGGCTTGGCCTTGCGTAGGCCAGCGGTGGGAGTCTCACGGTCGATGGTGTAGATCATTACCTTTTCGGGGTGAATGCGCTGCAGGGCTTCCAGCCAGGGTGTGACATACTCATCGCCTGTGTTATCGACGGAGATGCCTTCCGTCTGACCGCTCATGAACATGGTCTGCACAATGACATGTCCTTCAAAGGCGGCCAGACTCTCGATGATGCGCTCTACGTCGTACGAGGCGGCGGGACGATCAACGAGGCGGATGTATGAGGGGGATACGGTGTCCAGCTTCTGAATATTGTTGTCTACGCGGAGTAGAGCTTGGTGCACCTCAGGACGATGGGCTGCAGTGGCGTTGGAGAGTACGCTGATGCGGGCCTCTGGATAGTAGCGGTCGCGCAGCTCTCGCGTGTCCTCTATTATGCCAGCAAACTCGGGGTGGAGCGTGGGCTCGCCATTGCCTGCAAAGGTCAGAACATCAAGAGGGTCACCTTTTTCTCTGCGGTCTCGGAGAACTCTCTCCAGCACCTCGGCTACCTCTGAGCGGGTGGGGCGCGGAAGGGTGGGACGGCGTTCGCAGTTGAGGCCGCACTCACAATAGAGGCAGTCAAAGGAGCAGAGTTTGCCGTCGGCGGGCATGAGATTGATGCCTAGCGAGACGCCCAAACGGCGTGAATGCACGGGGCCAAATATGGGACTAGGGTATAAAATTGTCATTTTTTACGGCTTTTCGCTGCAAAGTTAGCAATAAATTGCCGAAAAAGCCCTCCAATTCGCCGGAATTTTGTAACTTTGCGCGACATATAATAGTATATGAAGCGCGTGCATACGCGCAACAAGAATAACGAATGATAGTACTCAAGTTTGGCGGAACCTCCGTGGGGACGCCCGAAAGCATACTCAATGTCAAACGCATCGTAGAGCAGTGCACCGAGCCTGTGGTCGTGGTGGTTAGTGCCCTGAGTGGCGTGACCGACCTTCTCATAGCTCTCGGACAGCAGGCTACGGTGGGCGATGAGGCCTACAAGAAGGGCTTTGCTGCCCTCTTTCAGCGTCATATGGATATGGTGGCTGCCGTCATTACGTCTGAGCGTCAGGCTGCGGTGAGGGCTCAGTTGGAGGTACTGGCCAGTGAACTGCAGGCTTTGCTCCATGGTACCTATTTGCTGCAGGATATTACTCCCAAGAGCGGCGACGCTATCGTAGCCTATGGTGAGCGCATGAGTAGTCTCATCGTTGCGGCACTCATAGATGGGGCCCAGCATGTGGATGCCCGTCAGTTCATCAAGACTCTGCCGGGGCGGCGCACTGTGGACAATAATGCCACGCAGACGGCTATTCGTCAGGCGTTAGGTCAGGCGCAGCGTGTCGTGATGGGTGGCTTTATCGCCTCCGACGTGCAGACGGGCGTGACGACCAACCTGGGGCGCGGCGGCAGCGACTATACCGCCGCTCTCGTGGCAGCCGCTATGGATGCTGAGCGACTGGAGATATGGACGGACGTGGATGGCTTCATGACGGCCGACCCCCGTGTGATACCCACCGCTGTGCCTATACCTCAGCTCTCCTATGCCGAGGCTATGGAACTCTGTAACTTTGGAGCCAAGGTGGTCTATCCTCCGACTATCTATCCTGTATGCGCCAAGAACATTCCCATCTATGTCAAGAATACCCACCGCCCCGAGGCTCCAGGCAGTGTGATATGCAAGGATGCAGCCAAGAGTGAGAGTCTCGTGCGCGGCATCAGTAGTGTCAATGAGACCAGTCTAGTCACCGTGCATGGTCTGTCTATGGTCGGCGTGGTGGGTGTCAACCGCCGCATATTTACGACTCTGGCTGAGGGAGGTGTGAGTGTATTCCTTGTGGCGCAGTCAAGTTCAGAGACGAGCACCTCGCTCTGTGTTACACCGCAGGATGGTCCCCGTGCCTGCCAACTGCTCGATGCCGAGTTCTGCGACGAGATAGAGGCTGGCGCCATGAGCCCCTGCCTGCTGACCGAGGGACTGGCCACCATAGCCTGTGTGGGTGAGAATACCAGTCGTGTGCCCGGCACGCTGGGCAAGATCTTCTCCGTCCTGGGCCGCAATGGCATCAACGTGTGTGCCACGGCCCTTGGCGCACTGGAGAAGAACGTGTCCTTCGTGGTAGAGCGCCACCAGTTGCGCAAGGCCCTGAACGTGCTCCATGACTCTGTCTTCCTCTCCCGCTACGAGGAACTCAATATCTTCCTCTGTGGCACAGGTACGGTGGGAGGTAAACTCCTCGAGCAGTTGGCGCAGCAGCGTGAGCAACTCATGCAGCAGCGCGGCCTGAAGCTCAACCTCGTTGGCGTGACAGGTAGCCGCAAGGGGGCTTTCTGCCGAGAGGGACTCAATCCCGCTCAGGTGGAACTCACCGAGGAGGGAGGTATCAGAGAGATGGTACGCCGCATCAAGGAGATGAATATTTTCAATTCCGTCTTTGTGGATTGTACCGCCTCGCCTGAGGTGGCTACCTACTACGAGGAACTGCTCGAGAATAACGTCCACATTGTAGCAGCCAACAAGATTGCTGCCTCTAGTCGTTACGAACGGTATGCCCACCTCAAGGAGATTGCTCGCCGCCGCGGTGTCAAGTTTCTCTTTGAGACCAACGTCGGTGCAGGCCTGCCTATCATCAACACTATCAACGACCTCACAGCATCGGGCGACCGCGTGCTCGGCATACAGGCAGTGCTCTCAGGTACGCTCAACTATGTGTTCAACGTGCTCTCCCCCGAGGTGCCCCTCTCCGAGGCCGTACGTCTGGCCAAGGAAAATGGCTACTCCGAGCCCGATCCCCGCATAGACCTCAGTGGCATGGACGTACTGCGCAAGCTCACTATCCTGGCCCGTGAGAGCGGCTATGCTGTAGAGACCGATGACGTGGAGCGCCGTCTGTTCATACCTCAGGCACTGTTCGATGGCACGGAGGATGACTTCTGGAAGGGCCTGAAGGAGCTCGATGAAGAGTTTGAGGTCAAACGAGCCCGTCTCGCAGCCAAGGGCAAGCGCTGGCGCTTTGTGGCCGAGCTCGATGCTGAGACGGGGCACAAGTGCGTAGGCCTCAAGGAGATTCCGCAGGGCCATCCGCTCTATGATCTCGAAGGCTCCAACAATATCGTCTGCCTCACCACCGAACGCTACCATCAGGAGCCTATGCTCATCCAGGGCTATGGTGCAGGTGCGGCCGTCACTGCTGCCGGTGTCTTTGCAGATATACTCAGAATAATATAACCCCCATCATGCTTTTTAATAAATCAACCTACGTAGAACGCCGCCGCCAGCTTCGCGAACTGGTAGGCGAGGGCCTCATCCTGATCTTTGGTAACAACGAGGCTCCGATGAACTATCCCGCCAATAGTTACAAGTTCCGTCAGGACAGTACCTTCCTCTACTTCACGGGTCAGCATCGTGATGGCCTGGTACTCGCCATCGACTGCGCTACGGGGCAGGAGACCCTCATCGGCGACGAGATAGATCTAGACGACATCGTATGGTATGGGTCCGTTACCTCCGTCGTGCAGATGGCCGAGGAGAGCGGAATAGCCCATACAGCCCCTCTCTCTCATCTCTCTACGCTCGTCTCTCAGCACGCCACGCTCCACTACCTCCCCCCCTATCGCCACGACAACGTCATCCAGCTCATGGAACTCCTCGGCCAGAACCGTGCTGAGGTGTGCGCAGGTCGCAGCCAAAGGCTCATCGATGCTGTCGTCAAGCTCCGCAGCATTAAGAGCGACGAGGAGATAGCCGAACTCGAACGTGCCTCCCACATCGGCTACCTCATGCATACAGCAGCCATGCGCATGGCCACACAGCCTGGTATGACAGAGGCCTACATCGGCGGTCAGCTGGATGGCATCGCCGCCAGTCATGGCAGCATCGTCAGCTTCCAAAGCATCGTGAGTATGCACGGTGAGATACTGCATGGCTACCCCTCACCCCGCGTGCTGGAACCTGGCCGTCTGCTCCTCGTGGATGCAGGTGCCGAGACCCGCGAGCACTACTGCTCCGACCACACCCGTACCACCCCCATCTCCGGGCACTATACACCGAAGCAGCGTGATATCTACGACATCGTGGTAGATTGTCACGACCTCGCTCTGACCCACGCCAAGCCCGGCGTACGCTGGTGGGATGTGCACATGGACGTGTGCCGCCTCATGACGGAGCGCCTCAAGGCTCTCGGTCTTATGAAGGGCGACACTGAGGATGCCGTACGTGCTGGCGCTCACGCCCTCTTCCTGCCCCATGGTCTCGGCCACATGATGGGTATGGATGTTCACGACATGGAGGGTCTGGGCCAGATCTATGTCGGCTACGACGAGGAGACCCGTCCCAGCGACCAGTTCGGCCTGGCTAGTCTGCGCTTTGCCCGCCGTCTGGAGGTAGGCCATGTAGTGACCGATGAGCCTG
>JAKSLU010000022.1 GCA_024400995.1 Bacteroidaceae bacterium | reverse complement strand
GGTAGGCGAGACCTCTGCCTCGAACGCCTCATACTGGAAGCTCGTGCAGCGCCAAGATGGTGACATCGACATCGTGAACTATGCCGACCAGACCTACGTAAGTCCCAACTCTGCATACAACACAGCCCTCAAGACCCAGCGCACCTCTCCTCGGAAGTGCTGGAAGCTCAAGCCTGCTGCGCCCCAGGGCCTCTTCATCATCTTAAGTGGCGATGTGGAGTGGAATCAGACCAACTCTGCCCAGAACTTTAAGGTGTATAACTGGGGTAGCGGTACTAATACCGAGGATACTGGCTGCCAGTACCAGTTTAGCCTCATTGAGGACATCAGCACTCTGCCCGAGGAGGAATATCAGTATGCTGGCGTTGAGGCTGGCAAGACCTACTACATCACCAACGTACAGAAGAACGGCAACAAGCGCGCCCTCTACGTGGAAGGTGACGCCCTCACCCTTGGCAGCGTGGACACTCCCGCTGCCGAGTATGGCACCAAGGCCCAGTTCAAGGTAGAGGGCCACAAGGAGCAGGTTGCCTTCAAGAACGTAGCTACTGACCTCTACATGATCTTCCGTGGCAAGAGCGCTGGCCACAACTCCGACAAGGGTACTCTGGCTACCTACACCGAGCCCTACTGCCTCTGGACCATCAACGCGAGCAACAGCGTAACGGATGGTTACTATTTCTACTCCGTCCGCAGTGATGTTTCCAAAAAGGGCACCCTCATCGTTATGAGCGCTGACGGTGCTTGGGATGCCTGGGGTGAGAGCGAGGGCTACAGTGATCGCTACAGCAACGTGTACAAGTTTGAGGAGGTTCCCGCTGACGTAACTGCCATCACCTCCGCTCACACCGCAGGCCAGACCAGCGTGCTCTATGATCTTCAGGGCCGTGCCGTCAAGACGGCTCAGCGTGGTCTCTTCATCAGCAACAACAAAAAGGTCATCCGCTAAGTACCCATTCCTCAAACCAAACATCCATCCACAAGACACGCCGCATCATGGAATAATCATTGAGTTGCTTCATAGTAACATAATGTATTGTGATACTCTGATGCAGCGTGTCTTACTCTTAGGGATTGCAAGTTCAAACGCGCCACCAAGCACTATTTCGAACTCCCCCTGTAGTTTATGCGTGAAATTTCATACTATATCTTGCTAGCAGGACCGTTTCTATACTCCTTAACACCAGTTGCCCTCATGTATTATCTCGTGCGTCAATGCACAAAAGGATACCAAGCATATCGCAACAATAAGGACAAAGCAATAGGAATACTGATTCACACCATCATCTGGAGTGCCTTACTTGCATGTACAATTGACACCAACCATATTTTACAAACAATAAAATTACTATGGACAAGTTGAAAGCAGGGTGGTTCCTGACGTTTCTGGATGCATTGCTTCTACCCATTCTATGGTGCAACGTCGTGGTTGGAATTATAGACTTCGGATATGAATTATTCGACATAACGTGTCCTTTAGATATCATATACGTTCTGCCACTATTTGTGGTGTTTTCAGCTTTAGGTGTATTTGGTTCTTGGCTTGACAAGAAAGGATGGAACTCATGGAACAAGATTATAAGTTTATTTCGATAAATGAAGCTTAGACTCATACAAAACGATTAACAACCTTTCCAAATCAATAATCGAATACTGAAAATTCACATTATCTCATTTCCCAAAACATGAAGAAGATATTTGCATTTTTCCTCTGTACTCTGTTGCTCAATATTTGCGCATACGCCGACGACATCCCCTATCGCCAGCAGCGACGCGAAATATTCCGTCAGTTGCCCATCAACGAGCAGAGCATCGTATTCCTGGGCAACAGCATCACCGACTTTGGCCTCTGGTCCGAGTTCTTTGGCTCTAATCCCCACATCGTCAATCGCGGCATACAGGGCATTGAGTCACCCGAGGTGCTCGACAATCTGGCCCTCATCGGTAGCGGACAGCCTGCCAAGGTGTTCCTCATGATCGGCATTAACGACTACCAGACTCCCACCCGCGTAGTACCCAACATCCGCCGCATGATCGGTGTGCTCCGCGAAAAGAGTCCCAAGACCGCCATCTACGTGCAGAGCATCCTGCCCTGCAACCTTGCAGTCCGCGCTAACGTGCCCCCCACGCTCAATCCTCAGATCAAGGCGCTGTGCGAGGAACTCGGCGTGACCTACATTGACATCTATGGTGCCATGACCCAGATCACGGGCAACACCACTATGCCTGGTAACATGACCGACGATAGCCTGCATCCCAACGTGTTTGGCTACCGCATCTGGTGCAACCTCATTCAGGACTACGTGGGCACTCCCTGCACCATTGACCAAGACGCACAGACGGCCAACAAGCCTCTCTCTCGCAATATCTACAAGAGCTTGCTCACTGAGTACCAGCTCGTGCCCGTCAACGACGGCGACATACTCCATGTAGGCGACTACCAGGTGATGACCGGCGAGTGGGCCGAACTGATGGGCACTCCCAAGTTCAAGAACCGCGGCCTCGGCGGCGGCTATGGCTGGAGCATGACCCTGAGTGAGTTCAACTCCTGCTACTCCTGTCTCATCAAGGGCAATCCCTCCAAGATCTTCTTCCAGTGCGGCAAGCGCCAGTTGGACGACAAACCCACCGATGTACAGTCCATCTTCAGTCAGTATCAGACTGCTGTGCAGAACATCCGCAAGCAGGCCCCCAATGCCGACATCTATCTGGAGAGCATCATACCCAACGCCGATGCCAGCGTGAACACCACCTCCATCGTTCCCTTCAACCAGCTGATCAAGGACTACGTAGATGCCGACAAGAGCGGCAAGCTTCACTTCGTGGACGTATATGCTGCACTTGAGGAAGGTGGCATTCTCGCCACCCGCTATCAGGGTGCCAACACAGCGCAGAGCCGTGGCATCAATGGTCGTGGCTACACCCGCTGGGCCAACACCCTGGCTCCCTATGTAGAGGGTGCCAAGCCCGCGCACGACATGACCGACGCAGAGTTCACCGCCAGCGAAGCCAATTGGGAGGCACTGCTCAAGGAGTGGCGTGATGCCATTCCCCCTCTGCCCGACACCCGCGTGCGCCCCATTGCCTCTACCGCAGAGGCCATGCACTACTACAATATCATCTCCTCACGCGGCACAAAGTATGTGGGTTACAACGCCAGCAACCACCAGACGCTGAGCACCACCACTGCCAGCAAGGCCGCTGACCAGGCTTGGTATTTCACGCAGAACACCGATGGTACCTACAACATCCAGAGCGCCGTGGACGACAGCTACATCCAGCCCGGAACCGGCGGTGCAAGGACTACTATGACCACCTCTGCCACCAAACCTACCCAGGGCTGGAAGCTCGGCGACTGCAACGATGAGAACTACTTCATCATTACCTCTGGTAGTAGCCAGATGAACGTGAACAACAACAGTCAGATACTTTATAACTGGGGCGACGGTACCAACGTCAACGATGGCGGCTGTCACTTTCGCCTGGAGGAGGTAGAGCTCAAGGAGCCCACCTACGACTATGTGGGCGTGGAGCCCGGCAAGACCTATTACATCACCAACGTGCAGACGAATGGTGAGACCCACATGCTCTATGCCGAGGACGGTCAGCTCAAGATTGGTACCACCGACGCCAGCACCAAGACCTACGGTGAGAAGGCTCAGTTCCTTGTGGAGGGACATGCAGGCAAGGTTTCCTTCAAGAACGTTGCCAGCAACGACTACCTCATCTGGCGCGGCAAGGGTCAGGGCTACAACGGCGACAAGGGTATGCTCTCCGAGTACAAGGAGCCCTGGTGCGCATGGACTGTTGTCAAGGCCAATGGTCTCCCCGAAGGTTACTACTTTCACAGCACTCGCAGCGATGTCGGCAAGACGGGCTCCCTCGTCATCTTGACCGCAGGTTCGTTCGATGCCTACGGCAACAGCGAGGGTTGGACCGCAGACTTCAGCAATGTATATAAGTTTGAGGAGGTTCTGGGCGACGTAACCGCCATCTCCACGGCCTCCAAGGAGAACAAGGCCTCCGGCATCATCTACGACCTGCAGGGTCGCAAGGTGAGCCGCACTGCCAAGGGTATCACCCTGCAGGCTGGCCGCAAAATCATGCAGTAGTCCCCCACGACACCCCTATATTAACGATATCAGAGCCGCAGGCGCGAACAGGTTTCGCTCCTGCGGCTCTGTTTTTGAACTTTCGACTTGGCCAATTCGCAGATTATTAGTAACTTTGCAGCGGTAATATATTCCACGATCAATACCACGATCAATAGAACGTCCTCTAAACGCCATGAAAAGACTCCTGCTACTTATCCTTCTACTCCCCCTACTCTGCGCAGGGCAAGACCTCCTCAGCCTACGACCTCCAAGGTCGCAAACTCCGCAAGCATGCCAAGGCCACTGGCCTCTACATTGAGGATGGATGCAAAAGAATGCGCTAGGACACCAACAACGACACTTACTAACCTTTTATAATTTCAATCTATGAGACAAACACTACTTAGTATTGGTCTGGCAGCCGTATGCTCAGCACAGTTGAGTGCGCAGAGCGAGTTCACGCTGAAGACTCAGACGCTGACCGACCCTGAGAACCAGCCCTTGGCAGTTCATCCCGTGCCGAGCGAGCGTCAGCTGCTCTGGAACGAGACGGAGTTCTATGCCTTCTTCCACTACGGCATGAACACCTTTACCAACAAGGAGTGGGGCTATGGCGATGAGGCCGAGACAATCTACGCCCCCACCCAGCAGCCCAACCCCAAGCAGTGGCTCGAATCAGTGAAGGCGGCCGGCATGAAGGGCGGCATCGCCGTCGTAAAGCACCATGACGGCTTCTGCCTCTGGCCCACTGAGACCACCACGCACAGCATCAAGAACCTGTCAGGAAATGCCAGCTACAATATAGCCGAAGGCTTTGCCAATGCCGCCAGGGAACTGGGCATGAAGTACGGATTCTACGTATCACCCTGGGACCGTAACAGTGCACACTATGGCAAGGACAACTACGTGACCGACGTATTCCTGGAGCAGTGCGCCGAACTCTCCAAGTATGGCGACGACCAGTTTGAGATGTGGTTTGATGGCGCCAATGGTGACGATGGCTACTATGGTGGTGCCCGCGAGGTGCGCCGCGTGGATGCCTCCTACTACTACGACATCCCCAACCTCCGCGACCGCGTACACCGCATCTGCAAGAACTGCGTGATGTGGGGCGTAGGTGGCGAGGCTCGCTGGATTGGTAACGAGCAGGGCTACGCTGGCGAGACGAACTGGGGTACCTTTGATCCCGCTGTGGAGAGCAATGCTATCCGTCAGACAGGTGTCGAAGGCGGCTGGCAGTGGCAGCCCGGTGAGAGCGACGCCAAGGCTACCGACGCTGGCTGGTTCTGGCACTCAGGCGAGAGCTTCAAGTCGGCCGAGACCCTCTTCAAGATGTATCTGGAGACCGTAGGCCGCAATGCCACACTCATCCTCAACTGTCCTCCCGACAAGACGGGCTCACTCCCCGCAGCTACCGTCAACGGCCTCAAGGAACTCGGCAACCTGATCAACACCCGCCTCGGCAGCGATCTGGCCAAGACCGCAAAGATCGAGGTCAGTGAGACCCGCACCAGCGGAGCTACCCGCACCTATGCTGCCGCCAACATGACCGATGGCAACAAGGAGACCTACTGGGCCACCAACGATGGCACCAACCAGGCCACCATCACTCTGACCTGGGACCAGGCACAGACCGTGCGCTACGTACAGATGATGGAGAACATCCGCCTCGGCCAGCGTATTCAGGACTTCAAGATTGAGTACACCACCGACGGCAACACCTGGAAGGAACTCGCTAAGAACATCCAGACGACCACCGTGGGCTACAAGCGCATCATCCCCCTCAACGGCAACACCTCCAGCAGTTACGGCAGTGGCTACCAGGCCAAGGGACTCCGCATCACTATCGAGAAGAGCATCTCCTGCCCCACTCTGAGCAACCTGAGCGTGTTCTAAGTCTCACATCAACATTATTCACAACGCAACTCAAACAAAAAGAAACACTATGAAAAAGTATTTTCTCTCCGCGCTGATGTTGATGGGTATCACCGCAACCGCGCAGACTAGCATAACCTTTGATGCTGATGACTTCGAGAGCATCAGCGTATATGACTCCTGGGAACAGTCCCCCTTCCGCAAGGGCCAGCTCGAGGGCAACGTGAAGGTCGTCAGCAACCACCTCAATCAGGTGGACGAGGTGCTGGGCGAAGCCCCCAACGCCACCGGCAAGATGCTGGCCTTCCAGCGTAGCCGCTATGCCGGCAACCTCTATGGCGCCCGCATCAACCTGAAGAAGCCCTTTCGCCTGACCAAGGAACGCAAGTACGTCCACGTGATGATCAACAAGCCCGTTGAGAGCCGCGTGATGGTCATCGGCCTCGGCAAGCGTACCGAAGAGGCATGGCAGTGGCAGGACGGCGAGACCGAACAGTTCATGGCCGTCACCAACATCTCCGTTGCAGCCGATGGCTGGGTGGATGCCGTGGCCAGCTTCAACGGCTTCAGCTATGAGGACACCAGCAAGGGCGGTATCGAGATACACTCCCTCGTAGTCGTGCCCGACGTGCGTTCTGCCCACGCCGACGCAGCCGACTTTGCTTGCTATATCGACGAGATCTTAGTTGACAACAACGGTGCACCCCGCTTCTCCACCGAGAAGTATGCCGTAAACTTTGACCGCGAGAGCGGCAAGGCACGTACCGATCGCTACATGACCTCTGTAGGCCTTACTGGCGGCACGCTCACTCCCCAGAGCGCCAAGCTCAGCGAGGATCACAACTACTACGATCTGACCACCACTACCGTGTTCAGCGCCAAGGCTGGCCAGACCATTACTCCCACTTATGGCTACGCTGGCACATGGATGCACACCTTTACCTATGTTGACTTTGGCTGCGATGGCAAGTTCTCCGTTGATCTCGGCAGCGACTTCCGCCCCACCGCCAAGAGCGACCTCGTGAGCTACCAGTTCCTGGAGGTCGATGGTGCCAAGCACAACAGCACCGGTGGCACTCCCGCCAACGGCAATCTGATTGGTCAGGCCTCACCCGCATTCACGCTGCCCGCTGATCTCGCCAATGGCTTCTACCGCATGCGCTATAAGGTTGACTGGAACGAGACCGATGCCGCAGGCTGCCAAAACGCAGGCAATACCATCCTCGGCAACGGTGGCGGCATTGTCGATGTGATGCTCGACGTGCATGGCGACAAGGTGAAGGTGTCTCAGGGTGCCCTCAACGGTGAGGTGCTCGCTGGCGATGGTGCTCACTTTGACAACTACACCACCAACTATGGCCAGCCCTTCAAGATCAAGATGGACCCCGCCGACGGCTTTGGTCATATCGGCGTGAGGGTGAAGTATGGCTACAACGTGTCCAGTCCTGAGCAGTTCGACAAGAACGGCAACCCCCACTACCTCGTAAGGGAGATTTCCTACAAGCTCTTTGACGAGGACAACTGCTACACTCTGCCCGCCGAGATCATGGTCGGCGAGGAGGTCTATATTGAGGGCCTGTTCGTAGAGTCAAAGAACGTGCCCGACCCCAACGCCAAGGAGGCCAGCTTTCCCCATGTGAGCCCCGAGCCCAAGGCCGGCAAATGGGTAGTAGGCACCAAGTCATACTACATCCAGAATGGCGGTAGCCAGAATGGCTGGATGAGCACCGACTATGCTGATGGCGGCGGCAATCTTCAGCTCACCAACGCCACCCAGCCCGAGAACGAGGCTGGCGAGTGGGTAGTGTGCGGTAACGATGAGGACGGCTATAGCTTCTACAACGTAGCCGCAGGTGCCACCAAAGTGCTCGGCGTGACTGGCAGCGAAGCCGGTGCCCGCGCCAAGCTCTACGCCTATGGCCAGGAGGGCAGCGCCGTCACCACCTTCGACTTTGCAGAGAGTGCAGGCGGCTACTCCTTCCGTCTCCATGGCACCACAAACAACTGCCTCAACTTTCGCTCACCCTACCTCGCCCTCTGGGCTCATGCCAACGCTCTCTCCAGCGATGCAGGCAGTCGCTTCACCTTTTTCGAGGCTAACGAGGAGCTCGGCAAAGAGACCGAAGGCCTTTGCATGCAGCCTACAGTCAGCAGCACTCTATCTGCTACCTACGATCTGCAGGGGCGCAGACTGCAGTCGCCTGCTCGTGGTCTCTACATGCAAGACCGTCACAAGCTACTGAAGAAGTAAGGAGTTGGCGGATAATCCGTCCTCTAACAAATAGATAGATTACCACTCGGCGTCTTCCGTTCCTGGGAGGCGCCGATAATCTTTTGGCGAAAAGGCCCGCCTATAGTGCGTAAGTTCGTAGTCGGGTCCCTCCCCAACTACCGTAATGATATCAAAGCGATAAGGACGGGCCTCATCGTGGTAGTAATAGTTCATGTAGTGGCGCGCTGCAAGGATGAGGTTGTTCATCTTTTTCTGATCCACAGCAGAGCGGGCTGTGGCATAGTACTCATTGCGGCGTGTCTTGACCTCGACAAACACGATCTCGCCGTGCCACTCCGCTACGATATCCACCTCATGCTGCAGGGAGCGCCACTGGCGATGGTGGAGAACGAAACCGCCGTCCGATAGATACCGGGCGGCGATTTCTTCTCCTATGTTTCCAAAGTCCCGGAGGGAGGTCATTAGTCCTCGGCGGGCTTCATGTTGGTATATACGGTCTGGACGTCGTCGAACTCCTCGAGGCGCTCCACCATCTTGTCGATGGAGGCACGCTGCTCCTCGGTGACGTCCTTGAGATCGTTGGGCACGTAGGTGAACTCGCCACCCACATCCTCGTAGCCCTGATCCTCGAGGTACCGCTGTATGTCGGAGTAGCTCTTGGGGTCGCCATAGATGGTGATGGTGGTCTCGTCCTTCTCCTCGTCGTACTCCTCGTCGTACTCGTCGTTGACGCCATACTCGATGGCCTCGAGGATGAAGTCGTCCATGTCCATGCCTTCCTTCTTCTTGAAGGTGAACTGGCAGTAGTGATCGAAGAGGAAGGCGAGGGAGCCTGAGGTGCCCATATTGCCGGAGAACTTGTTGAAGACGCTGCGCACATCGCCTACGGTGCGGGTGGGGTTGTCCGTGAGGGTATCGACAAAGATGGCGATGCCGTGGGGGCCGTAGCCCTCGTAGGTGCGGGTCTCGTAGTTGCTCTGGTCCTTGCCCTGTGCGTTCTTGATGGCGCGGTCGATGTTGTCCTTGGGCATGTTCTCACGCTTGCACACGGCTATGACGGAGCGCAGTGCGGGGTTCATGTCGGGATCGGGACCGCCTGCCTTGACGGCAATGGCAATCTGCTTGCCCAGACGAGTGAAGGTCTTGGCCATGTGGCCCCAACGCTTCATCTTGGCGGCCTTGCGGTATTCAAATGCTCTTCCCATGAGTAAGTGTATTTAAATTTTAAATAATAAATTTCAAATAATAAATTAACTTTCGTCTCGAGCTATATTAGCCTTTGTTGTCCTGATGATTGCACTAAGCATCTTGGAGAGTTCTTCGGCATCAGTATAAATGGAGCGAAACTCCATCTCCTGCAGGTAATCTGTCCTGCGTAAAACTCGCAACCAATAGCGCGTCTCATTGCACTCCTTGAAGGCTATATATAATTTTGCTAAGAAATCTCTTTTGCTTGATCCGGAGTGCGCCTCGATGATATTTGCTCCGATACTCGTTCCAGAACGCTTGATTTGCTTGCTCATTTCGTACTCACGCTGCTTACGTTGTAAGTATCTGGCAAGTTTGACAATACGCACAGCAAAATCCTCAGACTTCGCCAATATCGGATTTGGGTTGCCATCGGCACTCTCCATCTCGTGTTTCTTATTTTTTATTTCTTATTTCTTATTTTTTATTTGTTATTTCAGAAGATTATCTCAGCTCTGCATGAAGTTCCTTCTGCAGAGAGGTGATAATCTTCTGCATGATGGCCTCGATGGCCTTGTCGGACATGGTCTTGGACTCGTCCTGCAGGGTGAACTTGACGGCATAGGATTTCTTGCCGGCGGGGAGGTTCTTGCCCTCATAGACGTCGAAGAGCTCTACGGTGCGGAGGAGCTTCTTGTCGGCCTTCTGGGCGATGGCCTGTATCTGGGCGAACTCCACGCTCTGATCTACGAGCAGGGCGAGGTCGCGACGCACAGCGGGGAACTTGGGCAGCTCGCGGAAGGAGACGGTCTTCTGGGGGAGCTTCTTGCAGATGAGCGTCCAGTTGAAGTCGGCAAAGCACACCTCCTGGTCGATGCCCATCTTGCCACTCACGCCACGGCTCACGATGCCAAACTCTGCGTAGGTCTTGCCAGCGCGGTCGCGGAGAGCGAGGCTCTTGGCAAAGATGTCGGACTGACCAGCCTCCCACACATAGGCTGCCAGAGGCAGACCGAGGCGGGAGAGGATGTTCATGACGTGGGCCTTGAGCTCATAGACGCTGGTGGCCTCGTCGGCATGGGCCCAGCTACCCTCTACGCGCTTGCCGGTGAGCCACAGACCGAGGTGGGTCTCCTCTGTGTAGCCTGCCAGCACCTTGCCCGGCGTGGCCTTGATCTCCTCGGGGGTGAGGCCCTCCTGTGCGCTCTGCTTGCGGGCGGCATCAAAGTGGTAGCAGTTGCCGAACTCAAAGAAGCGGAGGTTCGGGCTCCGGCGGTTGACGTTGTGCAGGATGCTCTCCAGTCCACCATAGAGGAGCGTCTGGCGCAGTACGCTCAGGTCGCTGCTCAGGGGGTTGATGAGGCGTACGCACTGCTCGGCGGGATAGCTCTTGCCCTCGGCGTAGTAGGCCTCGCGGGTCAGGGAGTTGTTGAGTATCTCGCTGAAGCCAGCACCGACGAGCTGCTCGCTCACGAGGCGCTGGAGATGGGTCATCTCATCGACGGCGTTCTTGACGGTGAGGCTGCTCCTGAGCTGGGTGGGTATCTCTACGTTGTTATAGCCATACACGCGCAGGATGTCCTCTACCACGTCGCAGGGACGCTGCACATCCACGCGATAGGCGGGCACGAGGAGGTCGAGGCCCTCGGCGGTCTCACCGACAATCTTCATCTCCAGAGCGGTGACGATGGTCTTGATGAGATCGGTGGGGATGTCCTTGCCCACAAGGTTGTGTACATACTTGTAGGTGATGCTCACGGGGAACTGCTTGGCGGGGCCGTCGGCGGCCTCTACATCGACGATGTCCATCGAGATGGTACCACCAGCGAGCTCCTTGACGAGCAGGGCGGCCTGCTTGAGGGCATAGATCTGTCCGTCGGGATCGATGCCACGCTCAAAGCGGAAGGAGGCATCGGTGCTCAGGCCGTGGCGACGGGCACTCTTGCGGATCCAGGTGGGGTGGAAGTAGGCCGACTCCAGCACCACATTGGTAGTGGTCTCATAGGTGCCACTTCCCTTGCCACCAAACACGCCGGCAATGCACATGGGCTCGCGGGCGTTGCAGATGGCCAGATCGCGGTCGCTGAGCTTGTGTTCCTCGCCATCGAGGGTGATAAAGGGAGTACCCTCAGGCATGGTCTTAACGACAATCTCGTGACCCTCCACCATGTCTGCATCAAAGCAGTGGAGGGGCTGGCCATAGGCCATCATGATATAGTTGGTGATATCGACCACATTGTTGATAGGACGCAGGCCGATGGTGTTGAGTCGGTCCTGAAGCCACTTGGGGGATTCCTTTACCTCACAGCCCTTGATGCTCACGGCGCAGTAGCGAGGGCAGGCCTCGGTGTTCTCCACGCGCACCTGGATGGGCAGGTCGTGGTTGTCCACTTGGAAGGCATCTACGCTGGGGCGCACAAGGCTGGTCTCCTGGCCGTTGCGTACGAGGTAGGCATAGAGGTCGCGAGCCACGCCATAGTGGGAGCAGGCATCGGCACGGTTGGGGGTGATATCCACCTCGATGACATAGTCGCTCTCCAGGCCGTAGTAGTCGGCTGCAGGAGTGCCCACGCGGGTGTCGGCGGGCAGTACGATGATGCCGTCATGGCTGTGACCTACGCCGATCTCGTCCTCAGCGCAGATCATGCCGAGGCTCTCTACGCCACGGAGCTTGCTGCGCTTGATGGTGAACTCCTGGTCACCATCGTAGAGCACGGTGCCGAGGGTGGCCACGATGACCTTCTGGCCCTGAGCTACGTTGGGAGCACCGCAGACGATCTGCTGCAGTTCCTCGCTGCCCTCCTCCAGGCGTACCTGGCAGATGTGCATGTGGTCAGAGTTGGGGTGCGCCTCGCAGGACACCACCTCGCCTACTACCAGGCCCTTCAGACCACCACGTATGGTTTCTACTTCCTCCACACTACCCACCTCAAGACCGATGGATGTGAGTGCTTCGGCAATGTCATCAGCCGTCATGGTACCATAATCCACGTACTCACGCAGCCATTTATAGGATATATTCATGTGAAAAGTTTAACGATGAACGTTGAATGTTAAATGCGATTATACTTTTTCCGCGCAAAATTACGAAAAAATCCGCATTTAGGCCCCGCGGTTGCAGGATTTTTTGTATTTTTGCCGTGTTTTTATGAGAAATCTGCGACTATTCATACTCTTATCATGCGCCTTGCTGTGCCGTTCGTTCGCCACAGCACAGGTAGGTGACCCCCGCAACGACTGGACCTTTGGTGTCAACGGCGGTGCGGCTCTCGACAAGATATCCTTCCATCCTTGGGTCAACCAGAAGTGGCACACTGGACCGACCTATGGCCTCACGGCACGCTATACCTGCGAGAAGTACTACAAGATGGTCTGCGCCATACAGTTGGAGGTGAACTACGCCAGTCTGGGCTGGAAGGAGGACATTGTTCTGGCCAACGGCACACAGAGCAGTCTGACCTCCACTCCGGAGACCTACCAGCGCGACATACACTATCTGCAAGTCCCCCTGCTGGCTCGTCTGGGCATGGGGCGGGAGTACCGCGGCGTGATGGGGTATCTCGTGGCTGGTCCGCAGTTAGCCTATATGCTCCGAGAGAGCACCAAGCATAGTGATTACTGGCACCCCGACGACCGCATCAACGGACGTAACGAGCAGTATGGCCTCAGCGTCAAGAACCGCTTTGACTATGGCATCACGGCTGGCCTCGGCATGGAGGTGAGCACCGCAGCTGGTCACTTCTTGCTGGAGGGACGTTACTACTTTGGTCTGTCCAACCTCTTTGGGGCCAGCAAGAAGGACCCCTTTGGACGCTCTGCCAATGGCGCTATCGTGGGCAAGGTGACATACCTGCTACCAAATGGGGGGAGAAATAAGAAATAGGAAATAACAAATAAGAAATACTATGAAGCACACCCTGCTGGCAGCCCTTGTGCTGCTCATCTCTATCTCAGCCAGTGCTGGCTCCAAGCTGGAGCGCTGGCTGGACCCTGACATCAACCGCGTCAACGTGGAGCCCTGCCGCTCCCACTTCTTCTCCACCACCTGGGACTCCATCTCTCTGGAGGGTCAGTGGCGCTTCCGCTTTGAGCAGCACCACCAGAACCGTCCCGTGGGCTTTGAGACCGTGAACTACGATGACTCCCAGTGGGAGATGTTTCCTGTTCCAGGCATGTTTGAGCTCAACGGCCATGGCGATGCTATCTACAAGAACATTGGCTATGCCTGGGCCACGCAGTTTGAGAACAAGCCCTGCTACGTGGAGGAGAAGAACAACTACACGGGCAGCTACCGCCGCTGGCTGGAGATTCCTGCCAGCTGGAAGGGTCAGCAGGTGCTCCTCCATGTGGGCAGTGCCACGAGCAACCTCACCGTGTGGGTCAATGGCCGCGAGGTGGGCTACTCCGAGGACTCCAAGACTGCCGCTGAGTTCGACCTGACCCGCTATCTACGTCCTGGCCAGAAGAACCTCATCTGCATGCAGGTCATGCGCTGGTGCGATGGCTCCTACTTTGAGGATCAGGACATGTGGCGCCTCACGGGTATAGCCCGCGAGGTGTATCTCTATGCCCGCCCCCAGCAGCA
This sequence comes from Bacteroidaceae bacterium, assembly GCA_024400995.1. Lineage (GTDB taxonomy): Bacteria > Bacteroidota > Bacteroidia > Bacteroidales > Bacteroidaceae > Alloprevotella. The sequence goes on along the minus strand of JAKSLU010000022.1, from coordinate 8,496 downwards.
TATCAGCGACCTGCGCATAGTGCGTGCCGACATGCAGGGACAACTGGAGGTACTCCTCTCTGCACCTGCCGCCAAGGGCTGCCATGCTGCCCTCACGCTCTGCGACAAGAAGGGACACACCCTCTGGCAGACGGAGCAGACCGTGAAGGCTGCCAGCCACACCTTCAGCACCCAGATTAGTCAGCCCCTTCTCTGGTCAGCAGAGACACCTCATCTCTACACCCTCACGCTCACACTCTCCGATGCCAATGGCAAGGTGCTGGAGCGCATACCGCAGAAGGTGGGCTTCCGCACTGTGGAGATTAAGGACGGCCAGATGCTGGTGAACGGCCTGCCCATCCTCATCAAGGGTACCGACCGCCACGAGATTGACCCCGATGGAGGCTACGTTGTCCCCGTTAGCCGCATGATCAGCGATATCATGACCCTCAAGGCACTCAACATCAATGCCGTCCGCACCAGCCACTACCCCAACGATCCACGCTGGTACGACCTGTGCGACTCACTGGGCATCTATCTCGTGGCAGAGGCCAACCTGGAGAGCCACGGCATGGGCTATGGCAAGGAGTCTCTGGCCCATCGCACCGACCTCTACCGCCACCACATTGAGCGCAATGAACACAACGTTCAGGTGCTCAAGAACCACCCCTCCATCATCACCTGGAGCATGGGCAACGAGGCAGGTATGGGTGTCAACTTTGAGCGTGTGTACGACTGGCTCAAGCAGTACGACACCACCCGCCCCGTGCAGTATGAGCGTGCGGGTGCCGATCCCCATACCGACATCATGTGTCCCATGTACGCCGACTACGAGTGGTGTGAGCGCTATCTCTCCAAGCCCCAGACACGCCCCCTCATACAGTGTGAGTACGCCCACGCCATGGGCAACTCCATGGGCGGATTCAAGGACTACTGGGATCTCGTCCGCAAGCATCCGCAGTATCAGGGTGGCTTCATCTGGGACTTTGCCGACCAGGCTCTGCGTCAGCGCAACGAGTACGGCAAGACCATCTGGACCTACGGCGGCGACTATGGCCGCTATCCCGCCACGGATCACAACTTCAACTGCAATGGCTTTGTCAATCCCGACCGACGTCCTCACCCCGATGCCTTTGAGGTGCGTCAGCAGTACCAGAATGTCTGGGCTGAGTTCGTGGATGCCGACAAGGGCGTGCTGGAGGTCAGCAACGAGCACTTCTTCCGCTCACTCTCCCACCTCACCCTCAACTGGGAGGTGCGTGTGAACGGCAGCGTCTTTGCCACAGGCACCATGGAGGACATTGACATCGCTCCTCAGCAGACGGGGCGTGTCACCATCGAGGGCTACAAGAAACCCGAACGCGGCGAGGCCACCCTCGTCCTCCTCTGGCGTCAGAACCACGACGAGCCTCTCGCCAAGGCAGGCACGCTGCTGGCCACGCAGGAGTTCCCCCTGCTGCCCTACAAGTTCTTTAGCCAGTCGGACATGCTCACAACTGTTCCTGGCAAGGTGAAGAAGGACGAGCAGTTGGCCTGCCTCACACTCTCCAGCGAGCACATGAGTGTCACCTGGAACAAGGCCACGGGCCTCGTGGACTACATCGACATTGATGGTGAGCCCATGATGGAGAAGGGCGGCACGCTGACCCCCGACTTTTGGCGTGCTGGTACCGACAATGACTACGGCGCCAATATTCCTCGTGAACTCAAGGCCTGGCGCAGTCCGGAGCTGAAACTCACCAAGTTCTTCTACGACGCACAGAGCAACAGCGTTATTGCCGACTACGACATGCCCTCCGTGGCAGGCACACTGCGTCTGGCCTATACGCTCACTGCCTTTGACCGCCTGATGGTCACCCAGATATTCACTCCCAAGCGAGGTAAAGACGCTCCCCGCGAGGCACGCTATCTGCCCCGCTTTGGCATGCAGCTCACCACCGTCAAGGGTCTCTCCCACGTCAAGTACTATGGCCGTGGTCCTCAGGACAACTACGTGGACCGCAAGTCCTCTGCCTATCTGGGCGAGTATGAGTTCAATGCAGCCCGCCAGCTATGCCCCTATGTGCGTCCGCAGGAGTTCGGCAATAAGACTGATGTGCGCATCTGGCAGTTGGCCGACAAGTTAGGCCAGAAGGGTCTGTCCTTCACCGCCATGGGCAACATGGAGGTGAGCACACTGCCCTATACCACCGCCGATCTGGACGATGGCGACGACAAGGCTGCCCACCAGAGCCATAGTGGCGAGCTCAAGGCCCGCACCTCCATGACCACCCACCTGCAGAGCGCCCAGATGGGTCTGGGCTGCCTCAACTCTTGGGGTGCCTGGCCTCGCCAGCAGTATCTGCTGCCTCATGGCGAGTACAGCTTCACCTTTGTCATAGAGCCCATCCGATGATGCGCCGCCTCACTCTCCTGTTACTGCTGATGGTGGGGCTCGTAGCAACGGCCTCGGCGTGGAGCATCCAGAAGTTCCGCAATGCCGATGCCACGGGAGGCTACAACTTTGTGCTCTACACGCCCTCACAGGCAGAGAGCGACACGCTGCCCCAGCCCCTCATCATCTTTCTGCATGGAGCAAGCCTTTCGGGCAATGATCTCGACCGCGTGGAGCGCTACGGCCCCATCGATGCTGTGCACAAGGGACTGGACATACCCGCCTACGTGCTGGCCCCCCAGTGCAGCGGAGGCTGGAAGCCCGAGCGTGTCCTCCAGACGCTGGAGTGGGTGGAGGACCACTACCGCATAGACTCTACGCGCGTATATGTTATAGGTATGTCGATGGGCGGCTATGGCACGCTCGACTTTGCTGCCAGCTATCCCCATCTCATTGCCGCAGCCATGGGCATCTGCGGAGGAGTGAACAAACCTATCGACCCGCTGGCCACACTGCCCCTGTGGATTCTGCATGGCACGGCTGATCGTCCCGTACCCATTTCCTGTAGCGAACGTATCGTCAACCGCATCCGCGCCATCAACAAGGGTGAGCGCCTCATCTTCACCCGCCTGCCGGGTATCAACCACGGCCAGCCAGCCCGCCTCTTTTATCGTCACGAAATGTACGAGTGGCTCCTTGAGCACAGCCTCACCGACCCGGGACGCCCCGTCAACCGTCGCTACATCCTCAACAACTCCAGCATACAGAATGCCTATCGTGACCTCCCTGGCCACGGACGCGATGTGCGCTAACCCTAAACCATAAACCCTAAACCATAAACCTTAAAATGCTCGCCACCGTCCACACAGCCGCCCTCAATGGCCTGACAGCCATGCATGTATTTATAGAGACCAGCATGCGCCGTGCCAGCGGAGATGCCACCTTCTTCATGGTAGGTCTGCCCGATAGTGCTGTGCGTGAGAGCCGTACGCGAGTGATGGCTGCCCTGCAGAGTATCAGTGTCAATCTGCCGCCCAACATCAACGTGGATATCAATTTTGCTCCCGCTGATGTACGCAAGGAGGGTACGGGCTACGATCTTCCGTTAGCGATTGCCCTCATGGCGGCCCACAACCTCATTACGCATGACAGCCTCGGTCGCACAATGCTTGTCGGCGAGCTCGGACTGGATGGCTCGTTGCGTCCCGTGCGGGGTGCTCTGCCCATTGCCATCAAGGCCCGTGAGTTGGGGTACGAACAGCTCATCTTGCCTCTCACCAACGCTCGCGAGGCAGCCGTGGTCAACCGTCTCCGGGTGTTCGGAGCCGAGCGTCTGGGCGACGTCATCAGCCACCTCAACGGCGTGCGCTCCCTCCCCCAGACGGAGGTGGACACGCGGGCTGAGTTTTTTGCCGCACAGGGGGTATATAGCAACGACTTTGCCGAGGTCAAGGGGCAGCAGACCGTCAAGCGTGCCATGGAGGTGGCCGCAGCGGGAGGCCACAACATTCTGCTCATCGGCTCACCAGGTTGTGGCAAGAGCATGATAGCCAAGCGCTTCCCCTCCATTCTGCCGCCTCTCACTCTGGCAGAGAGTCTGGAGACCACTCAGATACACTCCATCGCAGGCAAGCTCAGTAGCACCGACACCCTCATCAAGGCACGCCCCTTCCGCTCCCCCCATCACACGGTGAGCGATGTGGCTCTCATTGGCGGTGGAGCCAACTTTCAGCCTGGAGAGATCAGCCTCAGCCACAATGGCGTTTTGTTCCTCGATGAGTTCCCCGAGTACTCCCGTTCGGTGCTGGAGACGCTCCGCCAGCCTCTCGAGGATCGTATCATACAGGTGAGCCGTGCCAAGTACAGCATTACGCTCCCCTGCTCCTTTCAGCTCGTGGCGGCGATGAACCCCTGTCCCTGCGGCCACTACAACGACCCGCACCACGACTGCACCTGCACGCCTGCACAGATACAGCGCTATATGAACAAGATCAGCGGACCGCTCCTCGACCGTATAGACCTGCAGGTGGAGGTGCTCCCCGTACCACTGCAGGACCTGGCCACCGCCCCAGCGGGTGAGAGCAGTGCCACCATCCGTGAGCGTGTCATCAGGGCGCGAGCCGTGCAGAGTGCCCGCTTTGAGGGAGAGAAGGGCATCCACTGCAATGCACAGATGAACACCCGCCTCCTCACCAAGTACGCACAGCCCACCCCAGAGGCCATGGACTATCTCACCTTTGCTATGGACCGCCTCAAGCTCTCCGCCCGTGCCTACGAGCGTGTACTCAAGGTAGCCCGCACCATAGCGGATCTCGCTGCCTCGGCTGATATCACCAAGCTGCACATAGCCGAGGCTCTCTCCTATCGCAACCTCGACCGCTCCACCTGGGGAGAGTAGCCGCAACACGAACTAAAGCCTTAACGATATATGGACGTAGCCTTCTTACTCAGAGAATACTTTCCTACCAAGGAAAACATATCCATAGATGTCTTTGATGCACACTCGCTGAACGAGGTGTACCAGAACGTACTGCGCACCCTCACTGCCCACTTTGAGATAGAGGTCAGTGTGCTGCAGGCGTTGAGTTACTGTTTCTATGAGATACTTGACAACGTACACATCCACTCGGGTAAACCTCTGGGAACGGCTATTACGCACTTTGACGCGAGCAATGATGTCTTGCGTATCCTAGTGGCAGACGATGGCATGGGCATTCGCCAGTCACTGGCCGAAAACGACAAGTTCCGCCAGATCACCGAGGCTGATGCTATTAGTATGTGCCTTGAGGATTCAGTCACCGATGGCAAGGGAATGGGCTTTGGCCTCTATGCTACCTCACGCCTGATGAAAGATGTCGGCCTGCAGTTTATCCTCCACTCTGGCCATCACAAGCTGATACATCGGGGAGAACAGTTCCAGATCATTGAGAACGGACTCTGGCAGGGCACCATCGTCTATATGGAGATTACGACATCTAGAGAGATCAATCCCAACGATGTCGTTGATCACCGCACAGATGCCGAGGCCCAGTACAACGAGGCGTTTGTAGAGGCTGAAGAGCTAGAGAACCTATGGATGGGTGGAAAGGCTACAGAGAACTTCGCCTTCAGTCAGTACGGTACGGATTTTGGTACACGCGAGATGGGTGCCAAAATTAGGGAGTTGCTCAGGCCTATGCTCACTGAGGGAAAGTGCGTCTCTCTCAACTTTGCGGGAGTCAACGTCGTATCCAATTCGTTTGCCGATGAGTGTATTGCCAAGTTGCTATTGGATATGCCTCTCGACACTCTAAAGCAGCGCATCACCTTTAGTGGACTGAACCCCATGGCGGAGTGCAGCATCCTTGTTGCACTACAAAGACGCTACAAACTTTTACACTAAGTTTCTTGGTGAAATGCACTACGCCTCTGCCCATCTATGGGGTAGTGTTCACTACACCCTACGATAGTGAGCACTAGCCTATACACTAGTGCTCACTAGACCTAGGTGTAGTGAACACTAGTCGCCGAGTAGTTTTTCCTAGTCGGCGACTAAGAAAAATTAGTTGCCGACTAATGAGGGTGGGGGATCCGGAATTTTTTCCAGAAAAACATCAACACCGTCAACACCAATTTGGCTTAACGCACTGTGTGAAAGGCGTTTGCGGGTGTTGATAACTCTGCATTTATGGCGCTACGCGCGTTCAATGGCTGCGCCGTTCAATCCTGGACAGATCCGCTATTGAACGCCAGTAGGGCCTTTTGCTCTACCTATCAACACCCGCAACGCATTGATAGATTGTGAGTTAAGGCTATTTGGTGTTGATGGTGCTGATATTTTCCTGGATTTGTTTTTCCCCTAGACTCCCCATGCAGCGAGCATCCGTCGGCTCTCCTGCTCCTCAAACTGTTGGGTGAACAGGCCTGTGCCGAGGAGCTCACGGATGTCCTCCAGAGCGAAGAAGCGCCCCTCGTCCACCTCATCGTGGTCGGGTGTTGGCTCGACATCGGTGGTGACGGCAAAGGCGGTGACCAACTCACGCTCACGGCTGGACTGCCACACGTACTGAAAGAGCGGACGGAAACTCTCCTCCTCGCCCGTCAGCTGTAGTCCTACCTCCTCGCGGGCCTCGCGCAGCACGGCCTGCAGGAGCGTCTCGCCGTAGTCCACGTGGCCGCCCACAGAGGTATCCCATAGACCTGGGGCGATGTCCTTGCGCATGGAGCGCTTTTGGAGATAGAGGCGCCCTGCAGAGTCAAAAACATGCAGGTGCACCACGGGGTGAAGGGCCATAGAGCCTCCATGACAATAGGCACGGGTGGCACGACCCACAACATGGCCGTCCTCGGTGATGAGGGGGAACATTTCGGCGCAGGCCTCATCGTTGTATCGCAGTTCTATCATGATAACACAGTTACTGTTCGGTTTGTCAATATGCAGTATGGTCCGTCATCGGCCTCATCGTGCTGCAAAGATACTCATATCTGTGCAACTGGCGGCCCTCAGTGCGGACAAAAAAGCCAATTTGTCTCCTCTGCCCTCAATTATTGGTTTCCAGGCTGCGAGTATATCGGATTTTATTGCTACCTTTGCCTACCGCAAACCCCAAATCACCTCCTTATGACACAAGTATGGCTCTCCGCTGCAGGACTCTCGCTAGCTACCATGATAGGTGCCGCAGTAGGTCTGTTGTTCAAGAATCTCTCTCACAAGGTCAATGACACCATAATGGGCTACTGTGCCGGAGTCATGCTGGCGGCCGCAACGATAGGTCTGTTGCTCCCCTCGGTAGAGATGGCGGGAGCTAGTCTATGGTGGCTCGTGGCCTTGGGTGTGCTGGGCGGCATACTGCTGCTCAATATGCTCGACATCGTCACGCCCCACCTCCATGCTCTCACGGGCATCGATGCGGAGTCGCACCACAACAACGCCCATCTGGACAAGACTCTGCTCTTTGTCATGGCCATCGCGCTGCACAAGCTCCCCGAAGGTATTGCCACGGGTGTGGGCTTCAATGCAGCCGACACCTCCAATGCCTGGACCGTGACGCTGGGCATCGCTCTACAGAACATACCCGAGGGCATGGTTGTCATCGCTCCTCTCCTGCTGGCAGGCGTGTCGCGCCTCCGCACACTGGTCATCTCCCTGCTGATAGCCCTCATAGAGATCGTCGGCGTGTGGCTGGGCTATGGTATAGGTGCCATCTCGCTCTACATGCTACCAGCGATGCTGGCCCTGGCGGGAGGTGCCATGCTCTATGTGGTGAGCGACGAGATGATCCCCGAGACCCACGCCCATGGCTTTCAGAAGCAGGCAACCTACGCCCTCGTGGCAGGCTTCATGACCATGCTCTTCATGGAGCACCTGCTCTGATGCTCCCAGTCTCCCACCTATACACGCTACCAACGTCCATCGATGTCGAATCGGCCCACTCTCACACGATGCCCGTGCAGTACCTTGGCGGGCTTGTGCATGGACGTAGCAGTATGAGAGGCCGTAGCCGATGTCTGCAGGCCTGTGGTGCCCGCATCGTAGTCAGCGGATGCCAGTGCGGGCAGTTCCGCATAGACGCCGCCAAGGTTGCTGTCCACCCCATCGGTGGAGGTCAGGCGATAGTTCTCGTCAAAGTAGTTCTGGCCGCGCAGAAAGGCCGAATAGCCGCAGATGCCAGGGAATCCACCATCCGTCGTCAGATCCATCAGATACCATTTGCCGTCCAGCTGCACGTAGTTCCAGGCATGGTTGCCCCATGTGTCGTTGACGCTGCTGGTGCGTAGCTGTCCGGTGACGTAGATGCAACGCAGTCCTGCATGTTGGCAGAGATACACCGCAGCTCGAGCAAAACCCTCGCACACGGCACGCCTGTTGAGCAGGGCACCTCGTATATTGCCTGCATCGGCGCCCACCATGTCGCCATAGTCACCCCAGTCTATAAAGCCATCGTGCACGACGCGCAACCTCTCGTAGTCCGACATACCCTCCTCTATGGGAGCCAGGATGGTCTGCGCCGCAGCCTCCAGCTGTTGGAGCTCAGAGAGATAGCTTTCACGCCCCCACACGGGGGGCGACGGCGATGGCATATTCCCATCGCTCTTTGGCGAAGTTTCAATCCACGCCCCCACACGGGGGGCGACAACGACAAGCTGCGCCGCTCAGTGTATAA
>JAKSLU010000021.1 GCA_024400995.1 Bacteroidaceae bacterium | reverse complement strand
CCTCCGAAGCTGGCTACGCCACTTCGGAGTCCCTCCCCGAAAGGGAGGGCGATAATACCCCACAAGGGCGGCATCCACACGGGTGCCGCCCTTTGTGTTGGCTTGTCCTTTGTGAAATCACCATCCCTGTGTGGATAGAGGTTCCTTCCAGATTCCAGATATATTGTTCCTGACATAGTAGTACGCTCCTTTTTGACATCTTTCGCGCGCGCGTTAGAGCAGCGAATACAGTAAATGCTATATTTTTATGCTCAGATGTTTGGCAAAATACAAAAATCTCATTAAATTTGCAAAACAAATATTAAGAAATACATTTCTTGTTTAACTAATTTTACTATTCACTATGAAGAAAGTGTTTACACTTCTCGCACTCTGCCTCCTTTCGCTGGTAGGCGGCGTGCAGGTCATGGCGGATTACTGGCAGGTCGCTGGTCGTACCAACGACAACCTCTATCCCGTAGTGACCGAGATCAAGGCCGACACTTGGTATGCACTGGGCAACCCCCGCACGGAGGACGATAGCTTCCTCGGTAAGAGCGGTCTCGTAGCCCAGCTCACTGACGACTGTCTCTGGCAGTTCGTCAAGCTGAGCGACGATGCCGAGGGCAACGCCATCTATGTGCTCCAGCAGAAGAGCACTGGTAAGTATCTGGGCAAGGGCTTTGCCTACACCGAGAACACCGACAAGGCCTGGATGTTCACCGCCCAGCTCGCTACCGTGGTAGAGAATACCTACGACGGCGAGAACGAGGAGACCAATATCGACTGGTCCCTCTACGACGTTCGCAACCACACTGCCAACATGAACAATCAGGGCAACTATGTGCTGCTGGACGACTTCTACACCGACGACACGCACGCCAACGTGTTCGTGTTCTGCGAGAGCCCTGCCAACCAGGAGGCTCCCTCTTATCTCTGCACCGTGGGTGGCTGGTACAACTACCGTGACACCAACACCTGGGCTCTGTACAACGTAGCACCCGCCACTCCCGACCAGGCTCTGAGCATCTGGCTCGAGAACTTTGGTGAGTTTGATCCCGACACCTATGAGACCGGTATCGACCCCGGCCAGTATGGTGAGGAGGAGCTGCAGGAGGCTGCCGACGCATGGATGGCCCTGCAGGAACTCTACAACAACGTGCCTGAGACCCAGGAGCAGGTGAGCGAGGCCATTGCTCGCTTTGAGGAGGCCTATCAGAAGCTCGCTGCCAGCGTCAAGGTATTTAGCTATGGCTACTACATGTTCCAGAACTACCGTGACAACGGTGTGATGTATGGCACTGCCGACCTCAAGACCTTCTACACCCCCAACTACGAGGCTCCCGAGAACGAGGAAGACTGGACCATCAGTGACCTCCGCTATGTGTGGGAGTTCGTTCGCATCGGCGACAAGAACTATCTTCGTAACTACGTGACCAACACCTATCTCGGTCACCCCTCTAAGATCTACGAGGAGCTCCCCCTGACGGAGGCCCCCGAGACCGACTTCAGCGTAGAGGTGAACACCTCCAACGAGCATGGTCTGACTGGCTGGTTCAACATCATCGACCTCTCTATCGATGAGGAGGACGAGAAGTGGCAGACTGGTTACGGCGGCTGGGACGCTGGCGTAGCTAACTGTCTCCACACTCAGGACAACGGCAAGAAGATCGTATATTGGAGCAAGGGTATGGGCGGCTCACTCTGGCGCGTCCGCACCGTTCCCCAGAGCGTGCTCGACTCATGGCTGAGCCGCCTCGACCAGGAGCAGCTCAACGAGAAGCTCCAGAAGCTCTACGACAAGGCTACTGCCACCTATGAGAAGGCTGAGAGCGAGTGCTATCAGAGCGACGCTACCCGCGACGGCGAGTTTGCCAGTGTCGGTGCTGAGGAGTACGAGGCCGATGGCCTGCTCAAGAGCGTAGAACAGTATCGCACCAACGTAGGTGATGCCGAGGAGGGTCCTGCTACAGGCCTCTTCGATGGCGACTTCACTACCTACTTCCACTCCGACTGGCATGGTACTGCTACTGACAATATCAACTTCCAGGTTGACCTCGGTGAGGCCATTGACCTCCTGACCCTGAAGATTGCCAGCCGTTCACACCAGAACCAGGCTGAGCCCCTCAAGATGACCATCCTCGGCAGCAACACCCTGCCCACTCTCTTTGAGAACGACTATGATCAGGGCGAGCGCGGTGAGGACATGACCGAGTGGACCGAGTGCGGTACCATGACCATGAGCTACGACTACAACTTTGGCGCCGGTGGTCTCAACAACGTGGTAGGCCTCGGTGTAGCCAAGCTCGCTGCCCCCTATCGTTACCTCCGCTTTAATATTGAGAGCACCCGCTCAGGCAAGTCCTACTTTACTATGTCCGAGCTCCGTGCCTACAAGACCGTAGCCGACTGGACTGCTGGTAACCTCTCAAAGATGGATGCCGCTGTGCTCAAGGCCTTCCAGGACGCTCTGGCCGAGGCTAAGGCTGCCCTGGACGACCGTCTCGCTACCGATGCTATCTACAGCAAGCTCGAGGCTGCCTACGATGCCTTCCTCGAGAACTATCCCGATCCTCAGGTCCTCAAGGACCTCAAGACTGAGGCACAGAGCTGGGCCGACAGCGGTATTGCTGGCGACGAGCCTGGTATGTATCCCCAGAGCGCTATCGATGCTCTCCAGAACGCCATCGAGAGCGTAACTGTAGCCGACGTGATGACCCTCGATGAGATCGCTGCTGGCAAGAAGGCCATCAACGATGCTCTCGCTGCCTTCCACGCAGCTCTCATTCTGCCCGAGGCTGGCAACTACATGCTCGTAAGCCAGACCACTGGTGCTGCCAACAGCAACCGCATGTATGCCCGTCGTCCCGGTCAGAGCACTCTCGGCTGGGGTGGCTACAGCGAGGCTGACGGCCAGGACGAGGACGTGACCAACCTCCAGTACGTGAACTACCTCTGGCAGCTCAAGGCCAACGAGGACCGCACCTTCAGCCTCTACAACTATGGCACCGGTGCCTACCTCGCCAAGGTGGCCAAGAGCGGTGTGGCCATGACCATGACCACCGAGCCCGACAGCATCATGCACTTCACTCTGCAGAGCGCCCGCTGCGAGGACGTTCCTGCCTTCAACCTCGTTGCAGCTGAGGGTGTTTACCTCAACTTCCAGCCCGGCGGCCAGGCCATCGTAACCTGGAGCACCGCTCAGGGCCACGACAACAGCGCCTTCCTCTTTGAGGAGTATGAGGCTGAGGAGTGGGCCGGTAAGCACCGCACCCTCGTGGGCTACACCGTTGGTGTTCCCCAGGTTGTGACCTTCCCCTACGATGTAACTCCCGCCAACAACCGCGCCAAGGAGTCTGTATATAACTTCCTCGGTCAGGATGCAGAGGGCAACTTCCGCTTTGCAGCCTACAAGGATGGTGTCATCCCCGCAGGCAAGGCCTTCGTCCTCTACTCAGAGAACGCAGAGTTCAGCACCTGCGCCTTCACCATCGGTGAGGACGGCGTAGAGCTCGGCAGCATCAAGCACACCTATGGCAACTTCTTCAACAACAACGGTCTCGTTGGTGTTCTGGAGGATGTCATGCTGCCCGCAGGCTGTGGCTACATCAGCAGCAACTACACCAACCTCAAGCGCCTCTCCGTAACTGAGGAGGAGGACGTTATCGCCTCTGGTACTGGCTACTTCACCAAGTGCGCTCTGACCACCGAGCAGGCTGACCTCACCATCGTGGGCAATGCCGGCATCGTGACCGAGTTCGAGGCCTCCACTGGCGTAGCTCAGGTAGTTGTCAACCGCACCGCTGCCCGTGGCACCTACAACCTCATGGGTCAGAAGGTTAGCGGCAAGCTCCCCGCTGGTCTCTACATCGTAGAGGGCCGCAAGGTGATCGTCAAGTAAGATTAGACAGTCTATATAACTACTATATTTGCCCCGTGCACCTACTGGTGTGCGGGGCTTTTTGTACTCTGCAAGGTTAAGAAACCGAAAAACTTATAGGAATATGCGGCAGTTCGTGAACAAATGTGTAAATTTGCAACGTGGAATAAAGCCCTCCACTCACGAAGTTATGGACAAATGCCCTACATATCATATTCCAGTGATGCTCCAGCCCTGCGTCGATGCGTTGGTGACTGACTCAGAAGGTCGCTACGTCGATGTCACCTTTGGGGGTGGCGGACATAGTCGCGAGATACTCTCCCGCCTCACTGGTGAGGGTCATCTCTATAGCTTTGACCAGGATCGCGATGCCGAGACCAACGCTCAGGCCCTTATGGAGGGCGGGAGGGGGGAGCACTTCACGTTCGTACGTTCCAACTTCCGCTACCTCAAGAACTGGATGCGTTACCACGGCGTGATTACGGCCGAGGGAGAGGGTGGCCTGGATGGTCTGCTGGCTGACCTAGGTGTGAGCAGTCACCACTTTGATGCCGAGGAGCGTGGCTTTAGCTTCCGCTTTGATGCCCCTCTGGATATGCGTATGAACGGCAGAGGTGGCAAGACGGCAGCCGATGTGCTCAACACCTACTCGGAGGATCAGCTTGCCAAGATATTTCAGATATACGGAGAGATACGTCTGGGTCGCCATTTGGCCCGTACCATCATCAAGGAGCGTGCCTCTGCTCCCATACAGACAACAGGTCAGCTTCGTGACCTCGTGGCTGCCATCGAGCCCAAGCGCCCTGCTGATCGTACTGGCAAGGGCGGACAGAGTGGCGTGCTTGCTCAGGCCTTTCAGGCACTGCGTATAGAAGTCAACCACGAGATGGAGGCATTAGAGGAGATGCTCGCTGCCGCAATAGATTGCCTCAAGCCTGGTGGTCGCCTCGTTGTGATGACCTATCACTCACTGGAGGACCGTATGGTCAAGAACTACATCAAGGCTGGTAATGTGGAGGGCCGCGTAGAGCAAGACTTCTATGGCAACCGCCTTGCTCCCCTTCGTGCTGTGAACAGCAAGGTAATCGTTCCCACAGAGGAAGAACAACAACAGAATCCCCGCTCTCGCTCTGCCAAACTTCGCATAGCGGAAAAAATCTAGGAATTATGGCAAACAAGAATAAGCAAAAGAGCCCCGTGGAGTACTGGCGCGAAGTGATGGGTGGCAAGTATCTCACTGGTGACTGGCTGCAGCGTAACCTCAAGTTTGTGCTCATGCTGATAGTCATGGTACTCATCTATATCAGCGACCGCTACTACTGTCAGCAGGCCATGCTTGAGGGAAAACAACTCACCGACACTCTAATGGATCGCCGTTACAAGGCACTTACCGTACGCTCTCAACTGTTGGAGCAAACGCTGCGCAGCAATGTGGAAGAGAACCTGACGGATAGTACCATCCGCGTGGCCGTAGTGCCCTCCTTTGTCGTAGAGGATAACTAAGCATAGGACGATGAGCAAGAAGAAAAAGACGAACAGAATTAAGGTGATGCAGCGCTACGGCATGGTGATTGCTGCAGCCTGTCTGGCTGGTGTGGTCATTATGGCGCGCATCTGCCAGCTCACCTTTGTGGAGAGCAGTTACTGGGCCAAGGTGAGCCAGCGCTTTGTGCGCGAGAACGTGGAGATACCTGCTCAGCGTGGCAACATTTTGGCTTGCGATGGCGAGGTGTTGGCTACATCACTGCCCCAGTATCGCATGTACATGGACTTCATGGTGTGGGAGAAGAACGAGGCCAACCGCCTCAAGGCCCAGTCGTGGCGTGACTCCATTATCTGTGCTGACACGCTGCGCGTCATTCCTGGTTTGCTCAATCGTCGAAAGGAACCCATCCCCGAGGAGGTGCAGCAGCAACACATCGATAGTTGCCGCCGCGCGCTGGATGAACTGTGCCAGGGTATGCACCGTATATTCCCAGAAATAGACCCTGTAGAGTTCCGTAAACACCTCATCGCTGGTCGTGACAAAGAGAGCCATCACTGGCCTCTGTACAAGAAAAAGGTGACCTATATACAGTATCGCGAGGTGAAGACATTGCCTCTCTTTCGCTATGGTGACAACCGCAGTGGATTCCATGTGCAGGAGTATCGCACCCGCCAGAATCCCTACGGCAAACTGGCTGCTCGCACCGTGGGTGACCTCTATGGCGAGAAGGACTCCGCTCGCTGTGGCCTGGAACTCAGTTTTGACTCCCTGCTAAGGGGTAAACCGGGATCCTGTCATCGCCAGAAGGTATTGCGAAGCTTTGTGAGCATCTACGACAAGATGCCCGAGAACGGATTCGACGTACGTACCACTCTCGATGTAAGTATGCAGGATCTAGTAGAGAAGACTCTCGGCGATCAGCTCAAGGAAATCGATGCCGACTTTGGCGTATGTGCTATCATGGAGGTAGCCACGGGTGACATCAAGGCTATCAGTTCGCTCGATCGTATCAGTGACGGTAGTTACCGCGAGGTGAGCAATCGTGCCATCAGCCTCCTGATGGAGCCTGGCTCGGTGTTCAAGACGGTCAGCTTCATGGTAGGTCTGGACGATGGGGCCTTTAAGATGAACCAGTATATAGATACATACGGAGGTGTGTATGAGATGTACAAGCGTAAGATGAAGGACTCCAACTGGCGCAAGGGTGGTCATGGTACGATCTCTGCCTCTGAGGTGCTGGAGTGCTCCTCTAATATCGGTACAAGCCGCCTGATAGATGCCTTCTACCATAACAACCCCGAGAAGTATGTGAAGGGTGTCTATCGCACTGGCATACATGACGATCTACAACTCCCCCTGGTAGGTTATGCTAAGCCCCGCATCCGTATGCCCAAGAAGGACAAGACAGGCCGCTACTGGGAGAACTGGAGCAACACAGCTCTGCCTTGGATGAGCATTGGCTATGAGACGCAGGTGCCGCCCATCAGCACGCTGACCTTCTACAATGGTATTGCCAATGATGGCAAGATGCTCTATCCCCGCTTTGTAAAGAGCGTGGAGCGGGAAGGCCAGCCCATCATAGAGTATCCCGTACGAGTGCTCCGTCAGCAGATGTGTAAGCCCAGTACCATTAAGGATCTGAAGCAGGCTCTGCGCAATACTGTCGTAAAGGGTACGGGTAAGCCCTGCGGTTCCAAGTACTTTGGTGTGTCAGGCAAGACAGGTACGGCACAGATATGGACAGCCCAGGGCAATACGTCTAAATATCTGGTGAGCTTTGTGGGTTATTTCCCCTCGGAAAATCCAAAATATACTATGATTGTCTGCATCAAGAAGGCTTCCCCCGCCTATGGCGGTCAGCACTGTGGTCCCGTGTTCAAGCGTGTGGCTGAGGCCATCATGGCGCAGAAACATCAACGTAGTCTGGTGTCGGCTGTCGATACGGTGCATGTGCATCACCCTGTAGTGCACCCAGGTAATCTTGGCGCTACACGTCGCACGCTCTCCAACCTCGGTATGGAGGTCAGCGAAACGAGCAACTCCACCGATTCGCAGTGGGGTAGCGCTAGCCGCAGCGACAAGGGCTATGGCCTCGTTGCCGACCAAAAGGCCAGCGGGATCATGCCTGATCTTACGGGCTATGGCCTGCGCGATGCCGTATATCGTATGGAGCAGGCTGGTCTCAAGGTGAGTGCCAGTGGTCAGGGTCGTGTGGTCAAACAGAGCATCAGGCCTGGTGACCCAATCCGTCCAGGCTATAAGCTCGTGCTCACCCTCTCTACCGACGGCAAGGCTCCCAAGCAAGAACTCCCCACCCCCAAGCCTGATAGCTTGGCTGTTGATACAATGAAAAGTAAAGAACAATGATACTCACACAACTCCTTCGTGAGGCAGGCGTTAAGCCCCTTGCTACTACACAGTCCACAGAGGTGGATATCACAGGCGTAAGCCTAGACTCTCGTCAGGTCAAGGAGGGACACCTCTTCTTTGCCGTACAGGGTACGCAGGCCGATGGTCACAATTACATCCCCAAGGCTCTGGAGCTTGGCGCAGCTGCCATTCTCGGCACCAAGCCTGCCAGCGAGGTGAACTGCGGTGAGGCCGTCTATGTGCAGGTGGCCGACAGTCAGGCTGCTGTGGGTGCAGTCGCCACTGTGTTCTATGGAAATCCCTCACAGAAGCTCCGCCTCGTCGGAGTGACGGGTACTAACGGCAAGACCACCATCGCCACCGTGCTCTATCAGCTCGTCCGTGGTATGGGCCACAAGGCTGGTCTCTGCTCCACCGTGTGCAACTACGTGGACGACCGTGCCGTGCCTGCCGACCAGACCACTCCCGACCCCATCACACTCAACCGCCTGCTGGCTGAGATGGTAGAGGAGGGTTGTGAGTATGCCTTCATGGAGTGCTCCAGTCACGCCATCCATCAGCGCCGCATTGGCGGTCTGACCTTTGCGGGTGGCGTGTTCACCAATCTCACACGTGACCATCTGGACTACCATGGTACCTTTGAGGCCTATCGCGATGCCAAGAAGCTCTTCTTTGACGAGCTGCCTCGCGAGGCCTTTGCTATCACCAATGCCGACGACCGCAATGGCAGCGTGATGGTGCAGAACTGCAAGTCTCATGTACAGACCTACTCTACCCGTGCCGCTGCTGACCTCAAGGCCCGCATCCTGGAGGAGAGCATAGAGGGCATGCTGCTGGAGATGGACGGCAGAGAGGTGAGCGTGCGCTTTGTGGGCCGCTTCAATGTGAGCAACCTGCTCGGCGTGTATGGTGCAGCCGTGTCGCTGGGCTTTGACAAGGAGGAGGTGCTCCGCGTGCTCTCCACACTGCACCCCGTCAATGGTCGCTTTGAGGCTATCCGTTCGCCCAAGGGCTTCAGCGCTATCGTCGATTATGCCCATACTCCCGATGCACTGGAGAATGTGCTCACCGCTATCCACGATGTGATTGGAAAGCGCGGTCACATCATTACCGTATGTGGCGCCGGCGGTAACCGCGACAAGGGCAAGCGTCCTCTCATGGCCCGCGAGGCTGCCAACCGCAGCGACCGTGTCATAATCACCTCCGACAACCCCCGCTTTGAGGAACCCCAGGATATCATCAACGATATGCTCGCTGGCCTGGACGATGAGCAGAAGACCAAGGTTATCAGCATCTGCGACCGCCGCGAGGCTATACGTGCAGCTGCTATGATGGCTCAGTCTGGTGACGTTATCCTGGTGGCCGGCAAGGGACACGAACCCTATCAGGACGTGAAGGGCGTGAAGCACCACTTTGACGACCACGAGGAGATCAAGGCTGCCTTCGGTATTCTTTAACCTCAAACCTCAAACCTCAAACCTCAAACCTCCTCCCCTTAGAATAATGTTATACTATCTCTTTCGTTTCTTAGATCAGTTTGGCATAGCAGGCTCAGGCATGTGGAGCTACATCTCCTTCCGTGCTTTATTGGCTTTGCTGTGTGCCCTTGTCATCTCTATGTGGTTTGGTGAGGTGTATATCAAGTGGATGAAGCACCACCACATCACAGAGCAGCAGCGCGACAAATCCATCGATCCCTATGGCGTAGCCAAGAAGGGTGTGCCCTCTATGGGGGGCATAGTCATCTTGGTGGCAGTACTCGTGCCCTGTCTCTTGTTGGGTCGTCTGCGCAACATCTATATGTTGCTGATGTTGGGTGCTACGGTGTGGTTTGCGGCTCTGGGATTTCTAGATGACTATATTAAAATATTTCGTCACAACAAGGAGGGTTTAGCTGGACGTTGGAAGCTTATAGGCCAGTTTGTTGCAGGTCTTTCCGTAGGATTGACGCTCTATCTGGCACCCGACGCTGTCATCCGTGAAAACGTGGAGGTGCAGCGCCGCGATGGTGTGACGCAGGTGGTGTATAAGAGTGAACCAGTGAAGAGTACCAAGACCACGATTCCTTTCTTCAAGGCCAACAACTTGGACTATGCTGAACTTGTCGGCTTTATGGGTGATGCCAAGCAGGCTGGTGGCTGGATTCTCTTTGTGCTAATGACGGCCTTTGTGATAGCTGCCGTGAGCAATGGTGCCAACCTTAATGATGGTATGGACGGCATGTGTGCTGGCAACTCCGCCATAATCTATGTGGCGCTCGGTGTACTGGCCTATGTGAGCTCTCATATTGGTTTTGCTGGCTACCTGAATACAATGTATGTGCCAGGCTCTCAAGAACTGGTGATCTACTGCTGCGCCATGCTGGGTGCGCTTATCGGCTTCCTGTGGTACAATACGTATCCCGCTCGTGTCTTCATGGGTGACACGGGTAGCCTGATGATTGGCGGTACCATCGGTGTGCTGGCTGTCATCATACACAAGGAGTTGCTTGTTCCCATACTGTGCGGTATCTTCCTCTTTGAGAGTATCAGCGTTATTCTTCAGACGGAGTATGCTAAGCTGGGTAACCGCAGAGGCAAGAAATGGCGCGTTTTTAAGCGTGCCCCCATCCACGATACTTTCCGCGTAACACCTGAGAATATGCTGCCTGATGCCAAATACATCTTCCGCAAGTGGCCCAAGACTCCTGCGCTGGAGTCCATGGTGACGGTGCGCTTCTGGATTGTCAGCATCATGCTGGCTGCCCTCACTATCATTACGCTTAAAATCAGATAATGTTGCCTGTTGTCAAAAATTAGGTAGAATGAAACTCGTTGTACTCGGTGCAGGAGAGAGCGGTGTGGGTACCGCCATCCTCGGCTACAAGAAAGGATATGAGGTATTTGTCTCCGATATGGGACAAGTACAGGACAAGTACGTGCAGATGCTCGCCCAGTACCAAATAGACTGGGAGGAGTGCGGACATACAGCAGAGAAGATACTGGATGCCGATGAGGTCGTCAAGAGTCCGGGTATCCCTGATTCTGCTCCCATCGTCCAGGCACTCGTGGAGCGTGGCATTCCCGTGCTGAGCGAGATAGAGTTTGCAGCGCGCTACACTAAGGGTCACTGCGTGTGCATCACTGGTTCCAATGGTAAGACCACGACGACGACGCTCATACACTATATATTTACGCGCGCAGGAAAGCGCGTAGGACTGGCAGGCAACATAGGCCACTCCTTTGCTCTGCAGGTGGCAGAGGACGACAAGGAGTGGTATGTGCTGGAGCTCTCCTCCTTCCAATTGGACAACATGTTCGGCTTCCGCGCCGCCATCAGTGTACTGATGAATATCACCCCCGATCATCTGGACCGCTACGACTTTGAGTTCCAACACTACATTGACTCCAAGATGCGTATCATCCAGAACCAGGACAAGCGCAACTGCTTTATATACTGGGCGGGTGACCCCATCATACAGCGAGAACTCAAGAAGCGCGAAGGCGACTATCGAGCACCTGCTCCCACGCCTACCAGTCACAGCGCAGAACCGGGACACCCCAACCTCATAGGCTTTAGCGATGAGGTGTTCGACCAGCTCCGTCTCACCTTCTCGCAGATGGGACGCCACAATCAGCGTAACGCCACCGCCGCCTATCTGGCATGCCGTGCCGCAGGTATCAACGATGACGTGATACGAGAGTGCCTGGAGGACTTCCCCGGTGTGGAGCACCGCCTGGAGCGCGTTGGCGAGTGGGATGACATCCTATGGGTCAACGACTCCAAAGCAACCAATGTGGACGCCTGTCTCGTGGCTCTGCAGGCCATGGACCGTCCCACGGTGCTCATCGTGGGTGGCAAGGACAAGGGCAACGACTACAGTGTGCTGGAGGATATCATCCAGGAGAAGTGCCGTGCCCTCGTCTATCTCGGTGCCGACAACCAGAAGCTGCACGAGAGCTTTGATCACCTCGGTCTGCCTGTGGCTGATACCCATAGCATGGCAGAGTGTGTAGAGGCCTGCCGTGGCTTTGCTGAGGCTGGTGATGTAGTGCTCCTCTCTCCCTGTTGTGCCTCCTTTGATCTATTCCGCAATATGGAGGATCGAGGAGAGCAGTTTATGCACAACGTCAAGCATCCTCAGTAGTCGAACATCCATCAACTCTTAACACTCCCTCCTTGTGAACTTACCTTTCTTTCCACGCCTCAAAGGTGACATCACCATCTGGTTTATCTTCTTTGCCCTGCTGATCATCTCTCTGGTAGAAGTGTTTAGCGCTATCAGCATGTTGTCTTATGGCTCAGGTACATTTTGGGCTCCCTTTATTCGTCAGGCTATGTTCCTGAGTGTGGGTGCTATCATCTGTGTAGCCGTGAGCTATATTCCCAGTACGCTTTTCAAGTTTGTATCTGCGGGATGGCCTATCATCGTGCTTGTGCTACTCATCACAGCTCTATCGGGGGGTGAGGTAAATGGTGCTTCGCGCTGGCTCAACATTATGGGTATGAGCTTTCAGCCTTCAGAGTTTGCCAAGGGAATCCTTATCGCGACGATAGCCCTTGTGCTGGCACGTTGTCGTGAGGGTGGGGGGGTAAACCGCTTTGCTATACGCTACGTGGCCATTTTTACGCTGCCAGTGGCATTGCTTATCTTTAAGGATAATATTAGCACAGGTCTCTTTCTCTGTCTTGTTATCTATATGATGATGTTCGTGGCAGGCGTTCCGGCCAAGCAGATGGCAGGGCTGACGCTGGGCATAATGATACTGGGTGCTGTGGGCTATACCTCCCTTCGTGCCTTCCCCGATCAGGACGATCCCTTCTACAAGACATCCGTGGGTGGTATGTTCAAGCGTGTGCCCACAGCAAAGGAGCGTGTGTTCGGCAAGAGCCTCGTTATAACTGCCGACCCCGATAGTCTCGTTGTGACGGACAAGAATATGCAGGTGGTACATGCCCGCATCGCGGCCTCCAATAACAATCACGGAATTGGTCTGATGCCTGGCAATAGCGTGGAGCGTGACTACTTGCCCCAGGCTTACTCCGACTTTATCTTTGCCATTATCATTGAGGAAACAGGGCTTTGGGGATCGGGCATCGTTCTATTGCTCTACCTTGTTCTACTCTTCCGAATAGGCATTATAGCCAACAAGTGCGGACAGAATTTCTCGGCCTTCCTCGTGATGGGACTCGGCATACTGCTGGTGGGGCAAGCTCTGCTCAATATGGCTGTGGCAACAGGTCTAGGTCCCGTGACAGGTCAGACATTGCCTCTCATCTCGCGTGGCGGCACAAGCACACTGATTACTTGTGTGTACTTTGGTATGATTCAGAGTGTGGCGTGGAGTGGCCTGAAGAAGGTAGAGGGCGTGTCAAGTCAGGAGGACAACGTGATAGAACTCCAGCAGGAAGAGGAAATAACAATAGAGTCCGCAGATGAAGTCGTCAACCATAGTACTCAGAACGGGTAAGTTCGCTGACGATCGTCTCATCGTTGAGACTTACACGGAGGAGGCGGGCGCGCAGTCGTTTGTCGTTCGTGTGAGTCATGGACGTCGAACGGGTATCAAGCATACACTCTTTCAGCCTCTCGCTCTCATAGAGATAGAGTGGGAGGATAATCAGCGCGGTAGTCTGCTCAAGCCTACCGCAGCTCGCCCACTTCTCATTCCGCATTCGCTCTACACGGATCCAGTCAAGTCCATGCTCACGCTCTTCTTGGCAGAGTTCTTGCGGGCAATCTTGCGCAGTGAGCCCCCGACACGAGCTCTCTATGCTTATAGTTCCTACGCTGTACGCTGGCTGGATGCTGTGGATGATCGCCCTGTGGCCAACTTTCACCTGGCTGTGATGGTGCGTATGGCCCATTTCCTGGGTATTATGCCCAATGCAGCAGAATTGGAGAACTTCTGTCCGGTGCAGTACCGTGGGGTAGCACCATCACTCTTGCGTATGAATCTGGCCAATCAGCACCTCTACCAATTTACGCGGGTACAAAGGGCTGAATTTCTGCGGATGGTGTTGCTCTACTATCGCACACACCAGACGGCGTTCCCTGAGTTGAAAAGTGTGGAAGTGCTCACTGAAATGTTCAATTGAGCGCGTAAAATGCAGAAAAATAATAAAAAAGTCTTGCGTTTGCTTTGCTGTTTCAAAAAATAGTCGTACTTTTGCACCCGCAATTCGCACTGGTCCCTTCGTCTATCGGTTAGGACGAGAGATTTTCATTCTCTAAAGAGGAGTTCGACTCTCCTAGGGACTACACAAAGCCTCTGTCAAATAAGGCTAACAACAAACAGAACAACAAAAAAACAAATACAAGAATGGCAAACCACAAATCATCTGTCAAGAGAATTCGTCAGACCGCCACTCGCCGCCTGCATAACCGCTACTACGCCAAGACTATGCGTAACGCCGTTCGCAAGCTTCGCGGTACGACTGACAAGGCTGCTGCAGTAGAGCTTCTGCCGAAGGTGCAGAAGATGCTGGACAAGCTCGCCAAGCGTAACACTATCCACAAGAACAAGGCTGCCAACATCAAGAGTGGTCTTATGGTTTACATCAACAAGCTGAAGTAAGCTTCGGATAGAACGAACGCTCCAAAGATTTAGAGCCGAACAATCTTAGGTTGTTCGGCTTTTTTGTGTCCGTAAGGTGAGTGCGAGGCGCATTATTATATATACATGCGTGCGCGTGAAAAGGAGACGCTCGGGCGAGTCGTAAACCTGTGAAATGTAAACTCTAAGATAGCAAAACGATACGTGTGCGAAAAAAAAGTATAAAAAAGTCACTCGACGCTCGCGCGTGTATAAAAAGAAAGTCGTACTTTTGCACTCCGAATAGGCTATTTTGTATAGCCCCCAACGTGTGAATACTCAAACATAATCATAATAATAACTTAAAAAACAACTACAATGCCTACTATTCAACAGCTTGTAAGAAAGGGCCGCAGCGTAGCAGCAGACAAGAGTAAGTCGCCTGCGCTTGATCAGTGCCCCCAGCGTCGTGGCGTCTGCGTGCGTGTATATACCACCACGCCTAAGAAGCCTAACTCAGCTATGCGTAAGGTTGCTCGTGTGCGCCTTACTAACGGTAAGGAGGTTAACTCCTACATTCCCGGTGAGGGCCACAACCTCCAGGAGCACAGCATCGTGCTCGTACGTGGTGGTCGTGTAAAGGACCTTCCTGGTGTACGTTATCACATTGTGCGCGGTACTCTCGATACCGCTGGCGTGGCTAACCGCCTCCAGCGTCGTTCTAAGTACGGTGCTAAGCGTCCTAAGGCCGCTAAGAAGTAATTAACACATTTATTTGGTTTGCACGGTTGAGTAAGCTGCCCAATGGGGCGCTGAAGACACTTGCAGCCTACACAAAACCAAAAACAACACACAACAATGCGTAAAGCAAAACCTAAGAAGCGTGTGATCCTTCCCGATCCCGTGTACGGAGACATCAAGGTTTCCAAGTTCGTTAACCACCTCATGTATGATGGCAAGAAGAACATCTCTTATGAGATCTTCTATCACAGCCTCGAGATCGTTGGTGAAAAGATGCAGAGCGAGGAGAAGAGCGCTCTCGAAATCTGGAAAGAGGCCCTCAATAAGGTTACTCCTCAGGTGGAGGTAAAGAGCCGCCGTATCGGTGGTGCTACCTTCCAGGTTCCTACCGAGATCCGTCCCGACCGTAAGGAGAGCGTCAGCATGAAGAACCTTATCAACTTCGCTCGCAAGCGTGGTGGTAAGACCATGGCCGACAAGCTCGCCGCTGAGATTATGGATGCCTACAACGAGCAGGGTGGCGCCTTCAAGCGTAAGGAAGATATGCACCGCATGGCCGAGGCTAACCGTGCATTTGCTCACTTCCGCTTCTAAGCCATAACTCTTAAACTTTTAAACTTTTAATCTCTTAAACCTTTACAAAGTTATGGCAAAGCAAGATCTGCATTTGACTCGTAATATCGGCATTATGGCCCACATCGATGCCGGTAAGACCACTACTTCCGAGCGTATCCTCTTCTACACCGGTAAGACCCACAAGATCGGTGAGGTACATGAGGGTGCCGCTACCATGGACTGGATGGAGCAGGAGCAGGAGCGTGGTATCACCATCACCTCTGCTGCTACTACCGCCTTCTGGAAGTACAATGGTACCCAGTATAAGTTCAACCTGATTGACACTCCGGGACACGTTGACTTTACCGCTGAGGTAGAGCGTTCTCTGCGTGTGCTCGACGGCGCTGTGGCTACCTACTGCGCAGTAGGTGGTGTAGAGCCCCAGTCCGAGACCGTATGGCGTCAGGCTGACAAGTATAACGTTCCCCGTATCGGCTATGTGAACAAGATGGACCGCTCTGGTGCTGACTTCTTCGAGGTTGTTCGCCAGATGAAGGATGTCCTCGGTGCAACTCCCGCTGTTATCTCTGTGCCCATCGGCGCTGAGGAGAACTTCAAGGGTATCGTGGACCTCATCAAGATGAAGGCCATCCTGTGGCACGATGAGACCATGGGTGCTGACTACGATGTTGAGGACATCCCCGCTGAACTCGTTGACGAGTGCAACGAGTGGCATGACAAGCTCGTTGAGCTCGCTGCCGAGCAGGATGAGGCTCTGATGGAGAAGTTCTTTGAGGATCCCAGCACTATCACCGAGGAGGAGATTGTAGCTGCTATCCGCAAGGGTACCCTCGCTCTGAACATCGTTCCTATGACCTGCGGTAGCTCCTTCAAGAACAAGGGCGTACAGACTCTGCTCGACTACGTCTGCATGTTCCTGCCCAGTCCTCTTGATACTCCCGCCATCGAGGGTGTTAACCCCGAGACCCAGGAGAATGAGACCCGTCGTCCCGATGAGGCCGACAAGACCTCTGCTCTTGCATTTAAGATTGCTACCGATCCCTATGTAGGTCGTCTCGTGTTCTTCCGTGTTTACTCCGGTAAGATTGAGGCTGGTAGCTACGTATATAACGTACGCTCTGGCAAGAAGGAGCGCGTAAGCCGTATCTTCCAGATGCACTCCAACCACCAGAATCCCGTCGAGGTAATCGGCGCTGGTGATATCGGTGCTGCTGTAGGCTTCAAGGATATCCGCACTGGTGATACCCTCACCGAGGAGGGTGCTCCCATCATCCTCGAGCCCATCGAGTTCCCCGATCCCGTTATCGGTATCGCCGTTGAGCCCAAGACCCAGAAGGATCTCGACAAGCTCAGCAATGGTCTTGCTAAGCTCGCCGAAGAGGACCCCACCTTCACCGTCAAGACTGACGAGCAGAGTGGCCAGACCGTTATCTCCGGTATGGGTGAGCTCCACCTCGACATCATCATCGACCGTCTGCGTCGTGAGTTCAAGGTAGAGTGCAACCAGGGTAAGCCTCAGGTTAACTACAAGGAGGCCATCACTCGCACCGTTTCTAACCTCCGCGAGGTTTACAAGAAGCAGTCAGGTGGTCGTGGTAAGTTCGCCGACATCATCGTTAACGTAGGTCCCGTTGATGAGGACTACAACATCAAGGAGAACAACCCCTTGCAGTTCATCAACAGCGTTGTTGGTGGTCGCGTGCCCAAGGAGTTCATTCCTTCTGTACAGAAGGGCTTTGAGAACGCCATGAAGAGCGGTGTGCTCGGTGGCTTCCCCCTCGATAGCCTCAAGGTAGAGCTTGTGGATGGTAGCTTCCACCCCGTTGACTCTGACCAGCTCTCCTTCGAAATCGCTGCCCTCCAGGCCTACAAGAACGCTTGCGCTCAGGCTGGTCCCGTACTCATGGAGCCCATGATGAAGCTTGAGGTTGTTACCCCCGAGGAGAACATGGGTGACGTGATCGGTGACCTCAACAAGCGTCGTGGTAACGTCGAAGGCATGGAGACTGGCCGCAGTGGTGCCCGTATCGTGAAGGCTACCGTACCTCTCGCAGAGATGTTCGGCTATGTAACCGCCCTCCGTACCATCACCTCTGGTCGTGCTACCTCTAGCATGCAGTACGATCACCACGCTCCTGTTTCCAACAGCATTGCCAAGGCTGTGCTTGAGGAGATTAAGGGTCGCGTAGATCTGATTAAGTAAGCCCCCTCCCTCCCCCTTCCCTCCCTTTAATGGGAGGGGAGAGGAATGGGTCGCCTGTTGCCCTTATGGCCGTAGGCATACCAGTTCGCTAGCGAATGACTCTTAGCGGCTGGCCTCATTAAACATTAAACAATAAACATTAAACATCTATTACAATGAGTCAGAAGATTCGTATCAAGCTCAAGAGCTACGATCACACTCTCGTAGAGAAGTCTGCCGAGAAGATCGTCAAGAGCGTAAAGGCCACTGGTGCCATCGTGAGCGGTCCTATACCCCTCCCCACCCACAAGCGTATTATCACCGTCAACCGCTCTACCTTCGTTAACAAGAAGAGCCGCGAGCAGTTCCAGGTGAGCAGCTACAAGCGTCTCATCGACATCTACAGCAGCACTGCTAAGACTGTTGATGCACTGATGAAGCTTGAGCTTCCCTGCGGTGTTGAGGTAGAGATCAAGGTGTAGTCCTTGCCCTCTCTTCCGCTATGGCCTGACGCCATACGAAAATCCTTATATGCCTCTGGAGTCACAGACTCTGGGGGCATTTTTATGCTCAGTCGTAGTCTGTTATGCATAATTTGGACTATTATTCTTGGTAGGGTCGGGGGATTTTTCTAACTTTGCAGCGCAAAAGAGCCTTTTCTTGTATAATGGCATTATTTCTTTGAAGGAAGGAGTGGTGCTGGCACTACTTATGTTCGACTACAAAAGTGGCTGAGTGAAAGATACGAGAAATAGGTCCAAGGCGGCCAAGCATAGAATATTCCCCTTATAGGAACTGATAAACGAATTAATAGTACACCTCTGGAATAAATAACCAATTTTTATACTATGTTACACAGATTTCTATCAATCCTTTCGGTGCTCTGCGTTCTCCTAGGTTGGAGTGTCAGCGCACAGGCAGGCGTTTCCTTTGATGCTTCGAAGGAGTACGCGATTAAGAACATTGAAGCTGGGCTGTATCTCACGGTGCAGACTGGCTATACGGAGGACAACTCTGTAAATGCGACACCTTTGCAGGCTTCACCCGCCTATTTGACCATTTTGTCTAATAGCAGTGGCAATTTTGCCCTGAAGTATGGCGAATTCTATGCTACAGCCTCTGGCAGTAAGGGCTGGAATACCAGTTCAACCAAGACTGCGTCCTACCCCTGGACCATAGAGGAGGCAAGCGCAGGTAAATATTACATCAAGAGCTCCAAAGGTTATCTCAAGTATGACGGCAAGAATAAGTATGCCTATGTAGATGGTAAGGAATCCGACAAGGTGCTTTGGACCATAGAGACAAAGGCTGAGTATAGTTCAGCTATCGAGACAGGCAAGTACTATCGCGTGCACAGTGCCAGCTACGAAGGTCGCCTCATGACTGAGGATTATACCAACGCAGGAGCCGTGTCCGGCTCTACTGTTGCACAGGCGGTTTCGCCCTTCTGTCAGATCTGGAAGTTGGATAAGAGCGATGCCCTAACTGGTACTGAGGGTAAGTGGAAGCTGACCAACGCAATGACAGGAAAGGCTATTGCATCCCAGACTACTACCAGTGCTCAGTTCAAGACCTCTGCCGCTGGTACCACCTTTGTGGTGCAGAAGGGTGAGGCTGGTGGTTCCACCTATTTCACCTTCGGTCTGAGCAAGGATGGTGCAGGTCTGCACTGTGCCAGCAGTCAGGGCTACAACGTAGTGAACTGGAGCGTAAGTGCCGAGGCCTCTCGCTGGCTGCTGGAGGAGGTAACGGTTACCGAGGATCAACTCACCGAGATGGCTGCCATCTACAAGGCCTACCAGGAGGATGCCGCCGTCGTATCGCAGATTACCAGCAAGCGCATTACATACAACAATGTTCTCAAGACCATCTTTACGGATCTCTCCTGTGGCCAGCTGAATGAGGAATATAAGGGTAAGAGCGACGAAGAGCTCAAGGCTGCCATGAGTGAGCTGCCTGTAGCTCTGCAGGAGATGGCTCTGCGCGTTAAGAGTGGCGTGTGGGAGAGTGAGAAGGATGCCAAGTACAATGAGTACGTGCGCAAGTTCCGTGTCTCTGAGTATGAGCCCTATAGCGACCGCCAGGAGTGGCGCAAGATTACGAACGTAGGCCCCTTTGCCGAACTGACCAACCCCACGGGCGTGACAGTCAAGGCTGGTGAGATTGTTTATATCTATGTAGATAAGAGCGCCAAGACGGGCTCTAAGATTTTCCTGGAGTGCGCCAAGGGTACTGAGCACACTGGTACGACCGTAACCCTCAAGGAGGGTGTCAATGCCTGGCAGGCTACCGTTGACGGCGAGCTCTTTGTGGGCTACACCGTTACTGATACCAAGAAGTATTGCTATGCCACCCCCGATCATGCCGCCGACTACCAGCCCATCAATGTCCACATTGAGGGCGGTCACGCTACAGGTACTTGGGATATGCACCGCGGTATGACCAACGACGACTGGGATTATCTCTGCAAGAATATGTTCGGTGCTGAGTTCCTCCACGTCAAGGGTGAGAGCACCGTGCTCAGCCTCGTGACCAACAAGGTGGCTGGTGCCCCCAACGTTGAGGGTATTGTCAAGATTTGGGACTTTATCTTCGAGACCCAGGAGCGTCTCATCGGTCACGACGGTCAGTGGGATGGCCGCTATCGCCCCATGATTTCTCCTCGCGACTGCAATGTGTCTATGAATCCCAACTGGGGCGGCAACTGTGGTACGAACCACCCCAGCATTAGTAAGGACTACCTCTTCAACTTCGAGAAGATGGTCAACGACATAGGTCACATCTGGGAGATTTACCACGAGGAGGCACACGCCCATCAGTATCCCATCAATCTGGCTGCTACCACCGAGAGCTCCAACAACGGCTATGCACAGATGACCAACTACGAGTTTGGTAACTATAACAGTCGCAACAAGGGTATCGAGACTCTCGTCACCTTCAAGAATAACGGCTGGGGCTGGGTGGATATCCTCCGCGGCGGTGAGGGTACGAGCCGTAGCAATGGCTTTGAGTACTACGATCAGGCCCTGTGGCTGCAGTGTCACATGTTCTTCCAGCTCTACCTCTACTTCCATGTGCAGGGCTATGACACCGACTTCTGGCCCCGCGTGGCCGACAAGATGCGCTCCAATGGTGGTATCACTTACGGCCGCAGCGTAGATAGCCCGGGTTACTATTACAATGACTACATGAAGTTTGCCGAGGCATGCTGTGAGGTGAGTCAGACTGACCTCTATGAGTTCTTTGACACCTGGGGCTTCTTTGGTTACTATGACGAGGTTAAGGTTGGCAATGCGTTTGAGGGCTTTAAGACCAAGGATAGCGATGCCAAGGGTGTCCGCTTCGTAGGCGACTACGGCGCATACTACCTCAAGATGCCTGTGCGCGGTAACAAGACTGACGAGGCCCGTCTCGCTACTCTCAAGGAGAAGATGCAGAGTATGCCCAAAAAGGCCCCTGGCATCATGTTCATTGACGACCATATCAAGGATATGAAGGTAACTGACACCTGCTTTGTAGCTACCATCTATCCCAGTCGTGTGGGTAAGGTTCAGGGCTACTATGGCGTGACCAAGGGTACCTCAGGCAACGTGGGTATGTTCTGGGAGTTCGATGGTGTCAACCGCTTCAATGAGATCTATTATACCATGACCACAACCCGCAAGGTAACCATGCATGGTAGCGGTTATCTCGGTGTGAAGATTTACGACGAGAATGGACGCATCGTTCGCATCTATAACACCACCACCTTCACACTCGACAAGGAGGCTTATGATGCCCTCTCTTCGGGCAAATACACCATGTATGTGCCTCTGGGCGACAATACCCAGGTGCCCGTAGGTCGTGACCATGTGCTCGAGGGTGTAGGAACCGTTATGGCTCCTGTGAGTGCCAACAGCAACTCGCTTTATGACCTGCAGGGTCGTGTGTACCAGAACGCTCCTGGTGGCATCATGATCAAAAATGGTAAGAAGTTCTTTGCTCGCTAAGTAATAGACCTATAGTATATTCAATAGCCCCGAGGTGTCCCTGCTCCTCGGGGCTATATTATTTTTTCTCAGAATTGTGCATTTGTGCACTATTGCTTGTAATGCTTTGGATTACTGAGCGTTGCGCAGTGTACGGCCGTACACACTTGTGCACTGCTCTACACTATCCCTAGTGTATAGAGTAGTGAATCGTAGCGTATAGAGTAGTGAGCCGCAGTATATAGAGTAGTGAATCATAGAGCGTGGTGTAGTGTTGAGTATATTATATGTGGGTTCTAGAGGGGTGACTGAGAACCATCGGTGCGTGCTGGGTGTAGCATGTAGGTGTGTAGCAACCTCTCGCACGCGTGTGTACGTATGTAGGCGTTGCGTGTACGTGCGTATGTATATAATATGGTGATAGTTGGGCTCAGGGGTCATAAAGAAGGGTGCCTAGGTGTCGTTTTTATGTTTCATAGCATAAAAATGGGTTGTTTTTGTGCCGACAGGGCATGGGGAAACCTGTTGCTTCACAACTCAGAATCTGGCCGCAGAGAGGTTGAAATGCTAACCATAGATAGCAGAAATGAATAGATTGCCATAAAAAGTTGTTTTTTTAGTTTTCTTTAGACCATTATTGTACTAAAATACCACCTCAAGATGTCAGTTTCTCAAACACCCTGAAAAATAACAAAAAAACTATGAAAAAAGTAGCGTAAATGCTTGGTGGAATGCGGAATTATGCGTATCTTTGCATCCGATAAGCGCGCGGTGTGCGCGTACTATCGTGCGCAATGCGCTGAGAGTGACCGCTTTAGGGCGGTTGTGATTGTGTGCCTCAATGTGCTCAAAATTAATTAACTCACAATAATAACTAACTCAAATCAACTGAAATGCCAGGATTAATTGGAAAGAAAATCGGAATGACATCCGTTTTCAGTGCCGACGGCAAGAACGTGCCGTGCACTGTTATCGAAGTAGGTCCTTGCGTGGTTACCCAGGTGAAGAGTGTCGAGAAGGATGGCTATGCTGCCGTGCAGCTTGGCTTCCAAGAGGCTAAGGAGAAGAACACCTCCAATGCCCTGCTCGGACACTTTAAGAAGGCTGGCGTGACCCCGAAGCGCCACTTGGCCGAGTTCACTGGGTTTGACCAGGAGTACAATCTGGGAGACACCATCACCGTGGAGTTCTTCAATGACGCTACATTTGTAGATGTTATCGGAACGAGCAAGGGTAAGGGCTTCCAAGGTGTAATGAAGCGTCACGGTTTTGGTGGCGTTGGCCAGACAACCCATGGTCAGGATGACCGTGCACGTAAGCCCGGTGCCATCGGCGCTTGCTCCTATCCCGCTAAGGTGTTCAAAGGACTCCGTATGGGCGGCCAGATGGGCGGCGACCGCGTGACGACGCAAAACCTCAAAGTGTTAAAGGTCATCCCTGAGCACAACCTGCTTCTTATCAAGGGCAGCGTGGCTGGATGCAATGGTTCAATCGTAATTGTACAGAAGTAAGAATGGAACTCAGCGTATTAAATATCAAGGGTCAGGAGACCGGTCGTAAGGTTGTCCTGAACGATGCTGTGTTCGGCATCGAACCCAATGACCACGCCATCTATCTCGATGTAAAGCAGTATCTCGCTGCTCAGCGTCAGGGTACGGCTAAGTCTAAGGAGAGAAGCGAAATCAGCGGTTCTACCCGCAAGCTCGGTCGTCAGAAGGGCGGCGGCGGCGCTCGCCGTGGTGATATCAACTCACCCCTGCTCGTTGGTGGTGCTCGCGTATTCGGTCCTAAGCCCCGCAACTATGGCTTCAAGCTCAACAAGAAGGTGAAGGAACTCGCTCGTCGTAGCGCTCTTAGCTACAAGGCTAATGAGGGTGCTATCGTAGTAGTTGAGGACTTCCAGCTCGAGGCTCCCCGCACCAAGGGTATGACCGAGATTCTCGGCGCTCTCAATGTGGCTGGCAAGAAGGTTCTCTTCGTAACTCCCGCAGCCGACAAGAATGTTTATCTCTCTGCTCGCAACCTGCAGCGTACCCAGGTTTCTGCTGCCGCTGACCTCAACACCTATCGTGTGCTGAACGCTGGCGTGCTCGTAGTAACCGAGAGCGCTCTGCAGAACATCGAGTCTGTCTTAACCAAGTAAAAGAAGCAACATTAGATTATGGCATACATCGTAAAACCCCTGGTCACTGAGAAGATGACCGGCATCACCGAGAAGCAGAACAAGTTCGGCTTCATCGTACGCCCTGAGGCTAACAAGCTCCAGATTAAGGCAGAAGTGGAAGCAACGTATGGCGTGACCGTAACCGACGTAAATACCTCTATCTACGCCGGCAAGAACAAGAGCCGCTACACCCGTGCCGGTCTCCTCAAGGGTCGCACCAATGCTTTCAAGAAGGCAATCGTCACCGTTAAGGAAGGCGAGACTATCGACTTTTATAGCAACATTTAATAAATAAAATGGCAGTACGTAAATTTAAGCCCACAACACCGGGCCAGAGACACAAGATTATAGGTACGTTCGAAGAGATTACTGCATCCGTACCTGAAAAATCTCTCGTAACTGGTAAGATGAGCACTGGCGGCCGTAACAACGTCGGCAAGATGACTATGCGTTATCTCGGCGGTGGTCACAAGCGCAAGTTCCGCTTCATCGACTTCAAGCGAGAGAAAGATGGTGTTCCCGCAGTCGTAAAGACGATCGAGTATGATCCTAACCGTTCCGCCCGTATCGCTCTGCTTTATTACGCTGACGGTGAAAAGCGTTACATTATCGCTCCTAATGGATTGAAGGTTGGCGACCAGCTCATGTCTGGCGCAGAGGCTGCTCCCGAAATCGGCAATGCCCTGCCCCTCCAGAACATCCCCGTAGGTACCGTGATTCACAACATCGAGCTTCGCCCCGGTCAGGGTGCACTGCTCGTTCGTAGTGCTGGTAACTTCGCTCAGCTGACTTCACGCGAAGGTAAGTATTGCGTTATCAAGCTTCCTTCAGGTGAAACTCGCCAGATTCTTAGTGCTTGCAAGGCTACCATCGGTAGTGTAGGCAACAGTGACCACGCCCTCGAAAGCTCCGGCAAGGCCGGTCGCAGCCGTTGGATGGGTCGTCGCCCCCACAACCGTGGTGTAGTTATGAACCCTGTCGATCACCCCATGGGTGGTGGTGAAGGCCGTCAGAGCGGTGGTCATCCCCGTTCACGCACTGGTCTCTACGCTAAGGGCCTGAAGACTCGCGCTCCGAAGAAGCAGAGCAACAAGTACATCATCGAGAGACGCAAAAAGTAATTAAGTA
>JAKSLU010000020.1 GCA_024400995.1 Bacteroidaceae bacterium | reverse complement strand
AGTCGGGGCTTCGTTTATAAAAAGAGGGTGTGCCAGCATTTTGACACACCCTCATTTTTTCCTGTTTGCATGGTGTGCGTTAGAGAGAGGTATAGTATGGCGTTTCGTAGTGAATAGACTAAGAAATGACAGTGTAGAGAACACTCCCTTTGGTCACATCGAAATCTTCTCTACGTTGATGTCTTGGTCGTCCGGGAGTTTGTCACAGTGCCAGTATATGTAGCCACCAGTCGAGGTGAAGGTTTCGCCAAGCTTGATGTGGATGTGTGTTGAGTCGTCCTTTGTGTAGTAGTAAAGGGATAGGGAATCTTGGGCAGCAGTGTTCTCGTCTGTGAGTCTAAACTGATAGGCTGCACCAGGTTCAAGAAGTGCACAGTTATCTTCCTCTTCGTCACTTATGGTGAGGCGCACATTTGCATAATGATTATTGCTGGCGTTTATGGCTGCACCAAAACCCTGCCCTATGCAGTATGCAAAGGAGAACACCATGAGCATAAAGGCTATAATTGCGGTTATGGTAAGGCTGAGGCGTGTGCGTTGCGGTAGGGTGTCCTTCGTGTTGAGAAGAAGGCGACTCGTGCCAAATACAGCAATGCCGCTCCACACAAGTCCCAGACCAAATCCCAATGTTGCGAGCCATAGGTGAAAGGGGCGGAAAAGACTAATATAATCATCCGTTATGGCATCGGGGAAGGACGTTATTGTACTGAAAGAACTGATGCCGATGGCAAGGCTACCGCAGGTAAGCATACCAGAGACGAAGATGAAAATGGTGATGAGGCTGCCAGCAAATAGTATGGCCTTAAACACCCAGCCCATAATCATGAATATGGTGTATCCAAAGGTCTGTCTGGGTGCTATGCTTTGGGTGCTATTTCTTACGGTCTCTTCGGTGATGGTTTTGGCATTAACGCGTTCACCGCGCATTCGTAGACGATCCTCGGCAGTGTTAGCTTCGGGAAGTAGTGCCCAGAGTATCAAATATATAATGGCAGCAAAGCTGAAACTGAAGA
Source organism: Bacteroidaceae bacterium (assembly GCA_024400995.1). Classification (GTDB taxonomy): domain Bacteria; phylum Bacteroidota; class Bacteroidia; order Bacteroidales; family Bacteroidaceae; genus Alloprevotella. Next base: position 28,586 of record JAKSLU010000020.1, on the reverse strand, counting down.
AGAGTAGAAGGATAAGAACTATACGGAATGGAGTTGGGTCTGTACTACCAAAGTATTTGGCTAGGCCCGACATAACGCCACCCAGTATTTTGTCGTTTGTGTCGCGGTAGAGTGCTTTGCCGAAGAGCTTACTCGTCATCTTCTCTCCGAGGTAGGTGTTATCGTTGCCTTGTTGGTCTGTGTAGTTGCTGCAGGCTTGAGTGTCGTTGTCCTCTATCTCGTCGGGTTCTCCGATACGGCTGATGATGTCCTGCACATGATTTATATTGATGGCGTTGATACCTTCGTTCTTTAGTTCGCAGAGGAGCTCTGCAATTCGGTGCTCGATGTCATCACAGATTTCTTCACCCTCGGGTAGTCGAGAGTAGTACTGGTGCATATTCTTCTCGTAGTCATCAAGCATTTTGTAGGCATCCTCGTCAATGTTGTAGAGAGTTCCGTAGAGGTTTATTGTGATATTACGTTTCATGGCTTATGTCATTTTAGTTGTGTGATGCATGAGCTAATTTCGTTCCAGGCTAGGTTAAGTTCACTGAGATAGACTTCGCCTTCGGCTGTTAGTGCGTAGTATTTGCGAGGAGGCCCTTGTGTGCTTTCTTGCCATTCGTACTGCAGGAGTCTGTCTTTCTTGAGACGGGAGAGTAGGGGATAGAGTGTTCCCTCCACAACGATCATGTTTACATCCTTGAGCTGGGTGATGATGTCGTTAGCATAGGCCGCTTTGCGGTGTAATAGTAGCAGAATGCAGTACTCTAGCATTCCCTTGCGCATCTGCGATTTTGCGTTATTGATGTCCATATTGATGAGAGACGCTTTTGTGCGTCTAGCAAGAGTAGTCCTTAATCTGAGTGCAAAGGTAGGCAATATTTTGGTACTATGCAAAACATAGTACCTATAATTTCTCTGAATACTACATATTTCTAGATATACATTATATATAAGGGGTCAGAGGGGGTCAGAGGGACAGGTATGTTTGACTCTCTTAGAGAAAATAGGTCATCCAGTACCTGTCCCTTTGAGATTTAGGGTAATGTAAAAATTATAAATTTACACTGAAAACGTCTGCTTTTCAAGAGGCATTTCGTATTCTCATGCAGAACATACAAAATAGCCCCCACAGAACCTAGCGTTTTGTGGGGGCAAATTTAGAGGGTTATAATTACTAATAGTTTTCTGGCTTGAGCTGGAAGTAAGCCTGGGGATGGTTGCAGACGGGGCATACCTCAGGAGCCTCCTTGCCAAAGTGGAGGTGGCCACAGTTGCGGCACTGCCAGATGCAGTCACCCTCGCGGCTGAAGACGAGCTTGCCCTCTACGTTGGCCAGCAGCTTCTTGTAGCGCTCCTCGTGAGCCTTCTCGACGGCAGCTACACCCTCAAAGAGGTCAGCGATCTCGTCGAAGCCCTCCTCGCGAGCCTCCTGGGCCATGCGGGGATACATGTCGGTCCACTCGTCGTACTCGCCAGCAGCAGCGTCGCGGAGGTTGTCCTCTGTGGTGCTGATGCCATGGAAGAGCTTGAACCACATCTTGGCATGCTCCTTCTCCTGATCGGCAGTCTCCTGGAAGAGGGCAGCGATCTGCTCAAAGCCGTCCTTCTTGGCCTTGGAGGCGTAGTAGGTGTACTTGTTGCGAGCCTGAGACTCACCAGCAAAAGCGGCCATCAGATTGGCCTCGGTCTTTGTACCTTTAATGTTTGCCATAATGTTTGATTGTTTGTTGATTATTGGGTATTTCTTATTTCTTATTTCCTCAGTATCTTCTGTGTGCCGTTAGCCGTACGCATGAGGTAGATGCCGTGGGGCTGGTCGTTGAGGTTGCCAACACGATGACCAGAGAGGTCGTAGAGCACGCCCTCGCCCTCGGTCTGACTGATGGTCTCGCGGATGCCCTCAGCCTCACCCATCACGCCACTGAAGCGCAGTGTGTGCGTGTAGGTGCCAGAGGAGGGGAGCTTGTAGGCGGAGTCGGTACCAGGACCGCAAGAACCATTGCCAATGCCGCACTGGGCGTAGTCAAAGGTGGCGTATATCTCATCGTGATGAGTGAGATCCCATGGGTGCAGTACGGGAGTAAGGTAGTCACGCTGGTCATAGTGTGAGAGAGAGAAGTTGACGCTGCCCTCCGTCTCCACCTGGATGGTCTGACCCTGACTGTTGGTGAGCTGCAGCAGACGGAGATCCATACGGTTGCCGTGGCTCTGGGGATGGGTGTAGTGGGGCTCAAAGAGATTGTCAATCGTAGTCTCGTAGTAGCCCATATATGAACCTGAGCAACGATCGGAGTAGTTCTCCCAGGGACCGCGGCCCAGATAGCCTACATGTTCGTAGCCTGCGGGCAGCATCATGTCGAGACCGATACGACGCAGGTCGCTCTTGGCAGGAGAGTAGTTGACAGTCATATCGAGATGGCCATCAGCGTGGAGCGTGTAGTCGATGGTGTAGTTGCACTCATCGTCGGTCACAGTCTGGGTGAAGGTGCAGGTCATACCATCCTCACTCAGCTTAGGTGCGGTCTTGCTACTCTTGGTAATTTCTGCGGTACGTGTACCAAAGTTGTGGTTGCCGTAAGGACTCTCGTTCTCAATCCAGCGGACGTTGCTATAGATGGGCATCTTCTGGTCGGTGCTGTAGTTCAGAACCGAGACACCATTGCTCTCAAAGGAACGAATCCATCCGGCATAGGCCACGGCCAGCTTAGTTACGGAGTTGGACACGATGGTGGTCGTACCGCTCATGCTGATGCTCAGGGGCTCTGCGCCGCTGTAGTTGATAGTGGGCAGCTGGGCTGTCTCGTGCCCCGTCATAACAAACTGCTCAGTGGCGATGGGATAGCCTGCCTCTGCATAGGAGGTGGCCTCCTTCAGACGTAGTTCAGCATTGACAAAAGCTGTGCCTGTAGGAATGTTGAGGTTGAAACCCACGGAGTTGTTGGGAGAGAGGCTGCTGAGTGTGTGGTCGCTGGAGCTGATGACCTTGCCGTTGGCATTGAGGTAGTCCACGTGGAGTGAGGTGAGGTTGCCGAGGTTGTCAAAGACGAACTTGTTCTTGATGCTCAGGCGGCCAGTATTGGTGTTGAAGGTGAGCGCAGCAGGCTGATAGACCTTCTTGACCTCCGTGAGCTGGGGAGTCCAGGCACGGTCGGCGCTAATGACACCATTGTTGAGGAAGTTGCCCTGATGGGGGCCAGGCATGTCATAACCAGAGATGAAGTGAGGGAAGCCGTTCTTCTCCAACTCACCGCTCACGACGGCCTGGGGATCATAGATGGCCTGATCCACCCAGTCCCAGATGCAGCCACCGATGCCACGGTCACTGGCCTCGAGGATGTCCCAGTAGTCCTTGAAGTTGCCCAGAGCATTGCCCATGGCGTGAGCGTACTCACACATAAAGAAGGGGCGAGAAGCCATGGAACTGAAGCCGCGCACGGTTCCCAGGTCGGGATACATCACACTGTGTAGTTCGGAGATACTTGCGGGCGAGGCGCCACTGCCTGTGCAGTTGTGAATGACGCGGCTGGGATCGAGCTCCTTGATGGCGTTGAAACTGGCTTCGAGGTTGATACCCTCACCGCTCTCGTTGCCGAGACTCCAGAAGATAACAGAGGGATGGTTGCGATCGCGATAGACCATGCGCAGAGTGCGGTCAAGCCACTGAGGCTGCCAGCTCTCGTCCTTGGTGATAGCGTTGCCATCGGCCCAGTTCTTGTGGCACTCCACGTCGGCTTCGTCCATAATATAGAGACCATAGTAGTCGAACATGGCGTACATCTTGGCCTGACGGGGATAGTGGCTGGTGCGGATAGTGTTTACGTTGGCCTGCTTCATCATCGTGATGTCGCGGATCATCATGTCGATGTCCATGGTGCGACCCTTGAGAGGATGGCTATCCTGGGTGTTGACACCGCGGAAGAAGACGCGCTTGCCGTTGATCATCACTCGGTAGTTGCTGATGCGGACATCGCGGAAGCCGTACTTGGTCTGGAAGGCCATCTCCTCCTTGCCGCTGGCATCCTTCTGACTGAAGAGGAAAGTGTAGAGGTTGGGTTGCTCAGCGTTCCAGAGTTGAAGGTTGCTGACGGGGAAGGTGATATCCTCTGTCTTCTCCTCCTGGTCGGCAGTGAAGCTGAAGGACTTGTCCCACTGACCCACCTGAGTACCATCGGGGGCGAGCAGGGTCACCTGGATGGTCTTGGTGGTGGTTTCGGCGTTAGGATTCTGCATGTTGAGTGTCACAGAGGCCGTGCCGTTCCTGTAGCTTGTGGCCTGGAGATTGGCCTTGATGCAGTGGTCGGCCACAAAGGTCTTGGGGGTAGCATAGAGATAGACATCGCGATGCAGACCGCTCATGTGCCATACGTCCTGACCCTCAAGGTAGGAGCCGTCGCTCCAGCGGAATACCTGCACGCTGATGTTGTTCTTGCCGTTGCGCACATACTTGGTAATGTCAAACTCGGCATCGTTGTTGCCGCCCTGGGTGTAGCCTACGGAGTGACCATTCACCCAGACATAGGCAGCGCTATAGAGACCATCAAAGTGGAGCACGACGCGCTGATCCTTCCACTCTGTGGGCAGAGTGAATTCGCGGCGATAGGAGCCAACGGGGTTGTCGCCCACACCAGACACGGTGTTCTGGATGTAGGGAGGATTGTCCCTGAAGGCATAGTTCACGTTGACGTACATGGGCTTGTCGTAGCCGAACATCTCCCAGCAGCCAGGTACCTCGATGTCGTCCCAAGAGCTGGCGTCGGCTGTATCGCCATAGAACTCGCTCTGAGGTCGCTTGCTGGGTTCATCGACAAAGAGGAACTTCCAGGTGCCATTGAGGGGCAGATAGCTGGTGTTGGCCGTGGGGGTGAGCCAGGGCTTGGCATAGACCTCCGCATCAGCCTTGAGCGCAGCGGTGGTAGGATAGGGGATAAAGGTGGCATGGGGAGCCAGCTTGTTGATACCAAACACGGTCTGGTCCTCCCAGTCGTTCACGCCGCCCTTGGGGGCCTCGACGTTGGTGAGCGTGAAAGCAGTGGCCTTGCTGCGGTCGGTCGTGGTGGTGATAGCTACGTTGGGCTCTGCCACGAGGTAGCAGGGTTCCTTGGTCTTGGAGCTAGCGGTGTTCTGAGCATAGATGTAGTACTGATGCTCTACGCCAGTGGGCTCAAAGATGACATTCTGATTGGCGTTGCTCTGCGCGGTGCTCCAGAGGATGGGCTTGCAGGTGCTCTGCAGGGCAAAGTCGATGCTATAGCCATAGGCTGTGTTGGTGAGCACATAGGCATTGTCGCGTGCCTTGCCCTCGTTGAGCTTCCAGGTGATGCTGCCACTCTTGGCATCATCAACAGGACGCGAGTAGATGGGATCGTTGTCCTTGCAGCCGCTCTCTACGCTGAGAGCCTGACCAGACTTGGCGCTCTTGATGATAAAGTAGGCGTTGGCCACGGGGAAGTTGATCTCCACTTCGGGATTCTCCTCAAAGCGGAAGTAGGTGCTCTCTCCATCCTCTGCCAGAACCTTGAGCACGCCGTTGCCGGTGTGGGTAAAGCAACGGTTGGGCTCTGCTGCGCTACGAATCTGGTAGGTGTCCTCCTTGCCCTCAACAGCCTGGATGGTGAACTGCTGGTTGGAGCTACTGCCTGAGAAGGCCCACATGACGGGGCGGTAGGCATTGCTGGCCTTGGGTGCCATGTCGATGGCGCTACCGTTCTTGGGACTGACAAAGAAGGTGTTCTTGCCCACTACGCGGTAAATCCAACGCTGTCCATGGCTGGCCAGATTCTCATCGGCCAGGGTGATGGGGGCGTCGTTGGATGCATCGTCGCCATTGGTGACGACAAGATTCGAAGCAATATGGCGTATGCGATATTGCTTGCCCGTTTCGGGCTGCACTGCATTGACCTGTGCTGCAATCACTATGAACAGCAGGGTCAGGAGGTAGTGTTTCATTGGCTTAAAAGTGTTAGTGTGTTAAGGTTTAAGTTTTGTGTTTTGTGAGTATATTTATAAATAAGGATTATAGGGGTGTTCTATTAATTTATAGCGAATCCGAGGTAAATACCAAGGGCAGTAGGTCAGCTATGCACTCCAGACAGTACACACCCTCTGTGCCGTAGAGCAGCACGCGGATGGGACCAAAGCGGTGCTCAACCTCCATAAGGGCCTGACGACACATGCCGCAGGGGGAAATGGGGCCTGTAGTGAAGTCGCCATCCTGACGGCGCGCTGCAATGGCAATAGTCTCTACGCCAACGCCAGGATAGTGTGCTCCAGCGTAGAAGAGAGCCGTGCGTTCAGCGCAACAGCCGACAGGTGAGGCGGCATTCTCCTGGTTGGAACCGCAGATGGTCTCGCCGTTCTTCAACTTGAGGGCAGCACCTACACAGAACTGCGAGTAAGGGGCATAACTCGTGTTCGTGGCCTGTTTGGCCTGTTCCACGAGCTGGTGGTCCTGATCGCTCAGCTCGTCGGGCTGTGCTATGCGCAGGGGGATATGGAGGGTGAGTTCTTTCATAGTGCCGTAGTGTCTTGTCGAGTCAACTTGTCGTGCTTGAGTTTGCGGGTATAGAAGCGCAGACGCTCGTTGTCGCCATTATGCACAGCCTCCTTGATGTCGATGCTGTCCATGAGTAGTATGCTCTGCCGGCGGGCAGAGAGGGCCAGAGGGTAGTCTCGGCGTAGCTTCTTGATGACGCGACGGGCAGCCTGGGTGCTGTCCATCTCCATCAGGTTGCGGGCCTGGTTGAGTTGTTCCTGGGCCTGGGCCTCATCATGGCGACGGGCCTTGCTCCAGTCATTATGATCGCTACCGCAAGAGGTGAGTGTGGCGACCATGAGGAGCAGGGCGGTGCATATCTTGGCGGTGCCCTGCACGGCAGTCAGGCCCATCTGGCGGGCCTTGTTCATGAGGAGTTGCATGAGGGGTTCGCGTTCGTTGGCTACGACGTTGTCGAGCACGGCGTTCTTGAGGGTGTCCTTGAGCGTACCTACCTCGCGGGAGGGCTTCAGGTCAAAGAGTTGCATAATCTCGTTGCCGTCAATGACGGGCTGGAGCAGACGGCGGTAGTCGCGCTCCTGGAGGTCGGCCAGCTTGTGGCGTACGAGGCGGAAGTTGTCGAGGAAGCCCTGCTTCTTCTGCTCATTCTTGCTCGTGATGTCGGCCTCGCAGAGCGTCATGAGGTCGTCGATGTCATCGCCTGCCTCAAAGATGAGACGACGCACAGCACTGTCCGTCACCTCCTCGTCGGCAATGGCCTGTGGACGCATGTGGAGTTCGACGAGCATCTTCACGTACTTCATGCGCTCGTCCATGGGCAGCTTGAGTCGGCGGAAGATGCCCTTGACCATCTTGGCACCCAGAAAGTTGTGGTTGTGGAACGTCCAGCCAGCCTGGGGCTCCCACTTCTTGCTGCGGGGCTTGCCGATGTCGTGCAGCAGAGCACCCCAACGCAGATAGAGCGCCTTGGGGGCATGGTCGGTGCCTGCCTCCAGCTGGGCCTTGCACACGTTGTCGAGGACCTCGAGTGTATGGTAGAAGTTGTTCTTGTGGGCACGTCCGCCACGTGTCTCTACAATATCCAGAGCCGTGAGTTCGGGCAGGATGATCTCGAGCAGGCCAGCCCGATAGAGCTCCATCAGGCCGCGTGAGGGGTAGGGGACTGACATGATCTTGTTGAGCTCATCGATGATGCGCTCCTGCGAGATGATGTGCAGGCGCTCAGCGTTGCGCTGGAGAGCCTCGAAGGTCTCGTCCTCTATGACAAAGTTCAGCTGACTGGCAAATCGCACGCAGCGCATCATGCGCAGAGGGTCATCCGAGAAGGTGATGTCGGGGTCGAGGGGAGTGGCAATGATGCGGTCCTCCATGTCGCGCACACCACCAAAGGGATCGACCAACTCGCCATAGCGGTCGGCATTGAGGCAGACGGCCATGGCGTTGATTGTAAAGTCGCGACGGTTCTGGTCGTCCTCCAGCGTGCCGTCCTCCACCACGGGCTTGCGGCTGCCGCGGTCGTAACTCTCGCGGCGGGCCCCAACGAACTCCACCTCCTGCCCGTGCCAGTGCACCTGGGCTGTACCAAAATTGCGGTACACGGCCAGATGGGCGCCCTTGCCCAGACGCTGAGCAAAGGCCTCGGCTATCTTGATGCCAGAGCCTACAACCACCACGTCGATGTCCTTGCTGGGACGTTCGAGAAAGAGGTCTCGGACGTAGCCGCCAACCACGTAGCACTCCATGCCCAGTTCGTCAGCGGTCTCGCCGATGAGATGGAATATCTTGGGTGAAAGTAACTCGCGGAGATCTTTGTTGGTGAGGTGTTTCATTTTGAGGCTAAAATAAGTGCCGCAAAATTACAAAATAATCACAACATGGCCAAGCCCCGAAGGGGGATTTCCTACCCCCTATGCTAATTTTTCTTAAACCCTACACTAAGGATTCTTATCCTATACACTAGTTTTTCCTATCCCATACACTAGTTTTTCCTATCCTATACACTAATTTCGCTTAGGCCCTCCCTGCGCTAATGATATCCAGTAACTCACTGGGATTGTGTATGATAGTAGTGGCTCCTGCGGCCACAAGGTCGGGCTCATCCCTAAATCCCCAGGCCACGCTCACACAGGGGACTCCAGCGTTGCGCGAGGTCTCTATATCCACCTCTGAGTCACCCACGTAGAGCGTGTCGGCGGGAGTGGCTCCGAGCTCCTGCATAACGGCCAGGAGTGCATCGGGGTTGGGCTTGCGGCGCACCACGCCTCCCTCCACCGAGGCGAGGGGGGCGCCCTCGCCGATGGCTACCTCAATGTGGCGGGGAAAGAAGCGCTGGTTGAGCGACTTGACGGCCGGGTCGAGCTTGTTGCTGACGATGGCCAGCTGGTGGCCTTGCTCCCGCAGACTGTCGAGCAGAGGCATGATGCCCTCGTAGGGCTGCGTGCGGTCGAGGCAGTGCTCCAGGTAGTAGGCGCGAAAGATGCCGAACGCGCGCTCAGCCTCCTCCTCGCCCACCTGGTCGGCCAGGGCCTTCATGACCAGGGTGCGGATGCCGTTGCCGAGAAAGGTGCGCACCTCGCTACGGCTCCTCGTGGGGAGACCGATGGAGGTGAGGGCGTGGTTGACGGAGGCTGCAAGGTCATCGACGGTGTCGAGCAGAGTGCCGTCAAGGTCAAAGATGATGGTCATAGGGCGGGGTACTGCATAGTGCAGCAGTGGAGTGAGCCGTTCTGGCGCAGGAGCACACGGCAGTCGATGCCGATGACCTCTCTGTCAGGAAAGGCCTGGCGCAGCGTGTTCATGGCACGCTCGTTGTCGGTCGCGGACTCATAGAGGGGTAGCAGAACGGCGCCGTTCATAATCAGGAAGTTGGCGTAGTACGCAGGTACGGCAAGCAGGCGGTAGGTACGGCCGTCGAGGGTGCGCAGTGCGCGCAACTCCTCCTCCATCTCTGGACAGCCCTCGCCATAGACGATCGTGTCGTTGGGACAGAGGCGGGCCAGCGTGTCGATGTGGCTGTCGGTGTCGTCGTGCTCCAGTGCGCCATGGTGCAGCCAGAGGATGCGCTCTGCTCCCAGCTGCTGGAGCAATGTCTGCTCTACCTGCTCGGGGGACATGCCCTCGCGGCGGTTGGGGTTGAGGTTGCACTGGGCCGTCGTGAGCAGGGTGCCCTGGCCGTCGCTCTCTATGCTGCCGCCCTCCAGCTCAAAGTCGAGGTGATCCTCGTACTGGCCCTCGGGGAGGAGCTCTGCATCGTAGAGATGGCGGGAGATGGCATTGTCGAGCCCTGCCTCGAACTTGCCGCCCCATCCGTTGAAGCGGTAGTCAAGGTATATGGGCTTATTGTCCTCTATGACAGTGATAAAGCCGTGATCGCGTGCCCATGTGTCATTGGTCGGGCACTCCAGCAGGGAGATGCGCACGAGGCTCTCCATGGGCAGTCGTTCCTCCAGCAGGGAGATGACAGCCTCGGGCTCGGGAGTGACGATGATGAGCGGCTCCCGGCTGGCTATTTCGCGTGCCAGAGAGAGGTAGCATGTCACTACATCGTCGTAGAGGCCAGGCTCAGAGTCCCAGTCGGTAGAGCGGTGAGGCCAGGTGAGCTGGACGGCATACTGAGGTTCCCACTCGGCGGGGAGGCGGCGCTTAGTCTTCTGCTCCATTGCTGCTGGTATCTTGGGTGTAGTCAGGGGCGATGTTCATGCTGCCAGCAGTGCTGACGGTGATGCGATAGTTGGAGCCGCCCTCGTCGTTGCCAGGTTCGCCGACCTGTGCGCCAAAGACAAAGAGACCGTTCTGAATCTCACTGAAGGCCATGCCCTGCAGGATGGAGTGGGCTGCGTCGTAGTTGCCGCTGAACTCAGACTTGCTGAAGGTGTGGCGGAACAGCTCTGCGCCCTCCTTGTTGATGATAACCTCTACCTTGTTGTCATAGAACTCCTGGTCGAGTTGGTCCTTGATGACGGTGCTACTATCGGCCAGGCAGGTGATGCTGACCTGGTAGCCATTGACCTCCTGGCTGCGTGAGCTACCCGTGATGGCCATAGGTCCAGAGGTGGTCTCGGTGTCAGTAGTGCTGGGCTCAGTGGTCTGCTCGGACTTGGTGCCGCAAGCGGAGAGAGTCAGCAGAGCGGCGAGAATGTAGGGGGTATGTTTCATAGGGATTAGAGTGAGTTCTTGAAGTGGCGGAGCATGCGGGTGAGAATGTGCTTGCGGGTATTGCCACCATAGATGGAGTGATTGCGGTTGCGGTAGGTCTGGACATCAAACTGTATGTCAGCCTGTACCAGAGCCTCGTTCATCTCCGTGAAGTTGCGGAAGTGTACATTGTCGTCTGCCGTACCGTGCATGAGGAGCAGTGAGCCCTGCAGGCGGCTGGCACGGCTGATGGGGCAGTCGTTGTAGCCCTCGGGATTCTCCTGGGGGGTACGCATGTAGCGTTCGGTGTAGATGGTGTCGTAGAACTTCCAACTAGAGGGAGCTGCCACGGCGCAGCCTGCCTTGAAGACGGGAGCTCCGTTGGCGGTTGTCTCAGTCATGGACATCAGGGTGTTGAAGCCACCAAAGCTCCAGCCCCAAATGCCGATACGCTTGGTGTCGATGTAGGGGAATTTGGCCAGTGCCATAGCAGCAGCGGCCTGGTCGTGGGCCTCGAGCTGACCCAGGTGCTGGTAGGTGCATTTTTCCCACTCAGCACCGCGGAAGCCAGTGCCGCGTCCATCCACTACCACGCAGATGAAGCCTTCCTCGCTCAGGGCACTCTCCAGAGCACCGCCGGGATAGAAGCCATTGCCCCAGGAGTCGGTCACCTCCTGTGAGCCAGGGCCACTGTACTGGTACATGATGACGGGGTACTTCTTGGTGGCATCAAACTGGCGGGGGCGCAGCATCCATGCGTTGAGCTCTATGCCATCGGCTGTGGTGAGGGTGAAGAGTTCCTTCTGGCCAAAGAGACGATCGGCCTTGTCCTTGAGGGTGGCGTTGTCGATGAGGGTCTTCAGCGTACGGCCCGTGTTGTCGCAGAGGGTCGTAACGGGGGGCTGGGTGGCGTTGCTATAGACGTTGATGTAGTACTTGAGCGACTTGGAGAAGGTGGCCTGGTTGGTACCCTGCTGCTGAGAGAGCTTCAGGGTCTTGCCCTTGCGGTCAGTGACATAGACGGCACGACGCAGGGGGGACTCCTCTGTGGAGGTATAGTAGAAGCGGCACGTGGCAGCATCGTAGCCGTGGAAGGCCGTTACCTCAAACTTGCCCTTGGTGACGGTCTGCTCCAGTGTACCGTTGAGGTTGTACCAGTACAGATGCTGATAGCCTGTGCGGTCGGATATGAGTGCAAAGTGGCCAGGATAGAACTTGAGCTGGGTGTAGGCGGTCTCCTTGACGTAGCAGGGCACCTCCTCGCGCACGGCCAGCTTGGCCACCGTGCTGCGGGGGTTGACCATATAGATGTCCATACGGTCCTGGTGGCGATTGAGGGTGACAACGGCTATCTTGTCGGCATCACTGGTGGTGCAAATGCGGGGGATATAGCCATCGGCATCGAGGGGTACCTCGAGGGTGCGGGTGTTGCGGTTCTTGAGGTCGTAGGAGTGTACGCTCACGGTAGAGTTCTGCTCGCCAGCCACGGGATACTTGTAGCTATAGGCATAGGGGAGCTTGTCGGAGCTATACATGGTCATATCGAACACGGGCACATGGCTCTCATCGTAGCGCACCCAGCAGAGCATCTCGCTATCAGCACTGAAGCAGAAGCTGCGGGCTGTGCTGAACTCCTCCTCGTTCACCCAGTCGGGTATGCCGTTGAGCACCTTGTTGCGCTCGCCGTCCTTGGTGACCTGGGTCTCGGCATTGCCATACAGGAGCTTGACGACAAAGAGGTTGTTGTCGCGTGCAAAGCCGATGACGTTGCCATCAGGGGAGAAGAGGGGCATCATCTGCGGACCACCATCGGAGAGACGCTCAAAGCGGTTGTTCTGCACATTATATATATAATATACGGCAGTGAAGGTGCGGCGGTAGATGTAGTGGGTCTCCGTCTGCAGCAGGATGTGGCTCTCATCGGGGGAGAGGATGTAGCCATCGATGCTGGAGAGCTTGACGGGACCCTTGGCCGTGCTCACATCGAAGAGGGTGGAGATCTCCTTGCCCGTCTTGTAGGAGGAGCGCACGATGCGCTTGCCCTCCACGAGCTGGGTGTAGGACTCACCATCGTTCATGGGCGTCAGACTGTGGATGTACTTGGGGCTAAACTCCCCGTCGGTGACCTGCTTGATGGTCACCTGCGCTGTAGCCACGAGGGCGCAGAGCATGAAGGATAAGAGGATAGATATGCGCTTCATTTGCGTATGTATTTGATTGTTCTATAGAGGTCGGGAATGATGAGGAAGGGGGCCGTGATGGCCGTGATGCGCAGCAACTCGACCAGCGTGAGTTGCTCTACCTGGAACAGTTCGGGCATGAACTCTACGATGGCTAGCTGACCAAAGAAGATGGCTGCCGCAATGGCGACAAATGCTGTGGAGAAGTGCTGGTCAAAATGGGAAGGGTGGCGTACGACGTCGCAGAGGTCCAGCAGGAGACTGCGCTGCGTGCGATAATAGCGTGTGTTGAAGAGGTTCCAGAACTGCAGGAGTACAAAGAAGGTGAAGAACTGCATGCGAGGCAGCTCCCAGTCGGAACTAAGCAGGCTGAAGGTGTTGCTGGCCGTCTGGCTCTCCCATACGAGCAGGGCAACTGCAAACTGGAAGAGGCCCACGCAGGCTATGCGCTGCATCATGGGACGGTCGATGATATGGGCAGTCTGGCTGCGGGGACGCTCGTCCATGACGCTGGTGTCAGCAGGCAGGGAGGAGAGTGCCATGGCCGCAAAGGTGTCCATAATGAGGTTTACCCAGAGCATCTGTGTGACGGTGAGGGGTGACTCCACTCCCGTGAAGGCACCTACCAGGACAATGAGGCAGGCGGCCACATTGACCGTAAGCTGGAAAAGCAGGAAGCGGCGGATGTTCTGGTAGAGTGAACGTCCCCAGAGTATGGCCTTGTTGATGGAGGCAAAGGAGTTGTCGATGATGGTGATATCGGAGGCCTCCTTGGCGTGTGCGGTGCCGCTACCCATGGAGAGGCCGACCTGAGCTTTGGCCAGTGCGGGTGCGTCGTTGGTGCCATCGCCGGTGACAGCAACAACCTCACCGCTCTGCTGGAGGAGTTCCACGAGGCGGGCCTTGTCATCGGGGCGCGCACGGGCTATAATCTTGAGTGTAGCCACGCGCTCGAGTGCCTCCTCGTCGGAGAGCGCGGCAAAGTCGGGGCCAGTGATGATGTTATCGCCATCGTTATCGTTAATAACCAGGCCGATTTGGCGGCCAATCTCCGTGGCTGTGCCCACTGTGTCGCCTGTCACGATGAGTACACGTACGCCAGCTCTGTGTGTGCAGGTGTGGATAGCCTCTTGCACATCCTCGCGTAGCGGATCCATGATACCGATGATGCCGAGGAAGTGGCGCTGGCCCTCAATCTCTGCTGCAAATCCCAGCGTGCGCATGGCCTGCGACTGCCATTGGGCGAGTTGGCTCATGACATCGCTCTGAACTGGCTGGCACTGGGGGAGAAGAATCTCCGAGGCTCCCTTGAGGAGTGTGATGCGCCTACCGTCACGCTCCACGGTTGTGCTCATGTACTTGCGCTCAGAGCTGAAGGGCGTGCGGTCCACGATGCTCCACTCCTGACGCAGAGTGTGATAGTCGATGCCTTGGCCCTGAAGCCAGTGCAGGAGCGCGCACTCCGTGGGGTTGCCCAGAGGGGTGAGTGTGCCGTCGGGGGCTATGCTGAGCTCAGCGGTGGAGTTGAGGGCACAGTTGAGCGGGATGAGGTCGGCATAGGCCTCGCTGAGGGTCTGGTGGGCCACAACCTGCATGCGGTTCTGTGTGAGTGTGCCTGTCTTGTCAGTACAGATGACGGTGGCAGCGCCCATCGTCTCACAGGCATGGAGCTTGCGTACAAGGTTGTTCTCGCGCAGCATGCGGCGCATGCTCATGGCCAGGCTCATGGTGATGCTCATAGGCAGACCTTCGGGCACGGCCACCACGATGAGCGTGACGGCTATCATTATGCTGGCAAGAATGTACTCTATCAACTCAACGAGTGGGGTGTTGTCAGCCGTGTGACCGCCAATAGTGTAAAAGCAAATAAGGCGACCCACTATGATGAGGGCTGCCACACCAAAGGCGGCTCCACTCACCTGCTTGCCCAGTGCACCGAGCTGGCGGTTGAGCGGTGTCTGCACACTGCTGCCCTCGCGCACTCTCATGGCGCCACGCCCCTCCTCCGTGTCAATGCCGATGGCCGTGATGCGTAGCATGCCATATCCCTCCAGGAGTGTGCAACCTCGAAGCAGGGTGTGGGAGGCATAGGTGGCAGCCGGGTCCTGTTGCTCAGGCTTGTGCGACTTGAGCACACTGGGCTCTCCAGTGAAGGCACTTTCGTCCACCCGCATCTGGTGACTACTCTCCAGTACACCATCGGCAGGGACCTCGTCGCCGCTCTCCAGACGTACAAGGTCGCCGACCTCTACGTCCATCTTGGGGATCTCTATGAGCTGACCACCGCGCAGCACCTTGACGGGAGCGCTGTCGTTGGTCTGATTGAGCAGCTTGAACTCCTCCTCTGCCTTGACCTCCAGCACAAAGCCTACTCCTGTGGCCAGCAGCAGGGCCACGAGTACGCCCACTGGCTCAAAGAGTACCTCCGTGCCAGCTCCATGACGTAGTTCGTAGATACTGACACCTACGGAGAAGCAGAAGATGATGAGCAGAACGATGATGAGAGGGTCGCGGAACTTGTCGAGATAGCCGCGCCAGAGTGACTGCCGTTCGGGAGGGGGTATGATGTTCTTCACGGATAGTGTCAATTAGAATATAATAATGTATTACGTGGACCAGCCTTAGATTTTCTCCAGCGTGCGGAGATAGTTGATGAAGGCATCTGTGATGTGTGGCATCTGCACGCCCTTAACCTCCTGACCTGCGGGGAAGAGCGATGCATCGTAGCCATCGCCGCCGCCTGAGACGAACTCGTCGGCAACGAGATAGCATGTGGTCTTGTCGGTGATGGGCAACAGCTTGCCGTCGGAGGCTATGTAGGTCAGTGATTTGACGTGTCCACGCTTGTCGAGTGTGCAGCGGATATCAGCATACTGCATGTAACCATAGCGCTCGTTGTGGAGACCAAACTCAAAGAGAGCCTTGAGCTGTGCACCATTCATGCGGAAAACGCGCAGGGCGTTGTCGAAGGGGAGCACCTCGCCCACGTCCATCACGCGTACCGCTCCCTTCTGCAGGCCTGCACGTATGCCACCGATGTGGCTGATGCCTACAACGGCGGTATGTGCATCTAACTCGGGCATGGCCTGGCGGACGGCATGAGCGTATCCGCTGGTGACGAGCTGCCCCATGCGGGTGAGGTCGTGCTTCATTGTGCTGCGATCAAAGGCAATGTTGTCTATGGCGTAGGTGAGACAGTCGCCCAGCACGGCCCCGCCCTTAGTGTAGGTGTAGGTCAACAGCTCGTCAATCTGCGCTTGGAGACGGGCGGCCTTGGGGGGGAAGGTGGACCGTGGAACGACAGGGATAATCATGGGCTGGCCGTTCAGTAGTTCTAGCGTCTGTGCATCAAGTGTGAGACGCAGCATACTTATATTTTTGCCGTGTGACTCACCTTGGGTGACAGGGTAGCCATGCTCTCCGATGTGGCCGCACACAATTTTGTGGCTATGGCTGGAGAGTATGCCGCAGAACTGATTGTCGTCTAGACTAGCGAGCGAGGCCGAATCAACATCACTCCAGTAGGGCTCCAGCATGACGAGACAACCGCGCTGTACGACCTTGGTGTCTGTACCTTGGTGCACAAGCAGGATGCGGGCATCGGCTCCGGCCACGCGGGAGTAGTCACTCGTATGGCGGAGGGAGTCGAGCACGGCCTGCACGTTGCCCTCAAAGCTCAGACCACCCAACTTGGAGGCGGAGGCCTGTGTGGTCGTGCTGCTGGTCGTCATGCCAACAAATGCCAGCTGGAACTCACGCCCATCAGGCAGAGTGATAGAACGAACGGAGTAGGGGTTGCAGAACTGTGGACGCGAGGTGCCCTCGGTACGGAATGGACTGTTGGCATCGCAGCGGATATTGGCTGAGACATACTCCATCTGCCATGACTGCGGGCGGCACTCTACTCCCGTGCGCCACTGATCGAGCAGGAGCGACTGACCCTCGTCAAACTCATGATTGCCCACACCGCTGAGGGTGATACCGCAGTCCTGGAAGAACTGTGGCATGAGGGAACGGGAACGTGTGGCCTGGTAGAAGTAGGAGCCACCAAAGTTGTCGCCTGCGCTGACGACTATATGAGCTGGATAGACGCGCTTGAGTGAGTCGAGTGTCTCAACGACAGAGGCGGCTCCAGGGATGCCCTTGTAGTCATCGCGTACGAAGCCACCGTGAAAGTCGTTTATGCACATCACGGCCACGTCGATTGTCTGCTGGGCCGAAAGGCTCAGGGCAAGAGAGGTGCATGCCAGTATAAGGGAGATGCGTCGCATGGGAGATGATATTCTGGATTGTGGTTATTGGTCTTCGTCGTCTTCGAGGTCCTCGATGTCGTAGTCCTCCAGATCGAGGTCATCGGCATCGAGTTCCTCAATGGTGTCGTCCTCCCAGTCGGCAAAGTCTGCATCGAAGGCAGGAACATCGCGGTCGCGGTGGACGATACTGCCGCCCTCTGTCTGCATGGAGAGCTTGTTGGACTCGGAGTTGAGCTCCTCCCACAGCAGGTCCTTGAGTTCGCTGATGCCCTGACCAGTGACGGCACTGATGAAGACAACAGGAAGGTCGTCGGGCAGATCGTGGCGTAGCATCTCGATGAGCTCTTCGTCGAGCAGGTCACACTTGGTGACGGCCAGCATACGATGCTTGTCGAGCAGACCTGGATTGAACTGCTCTAACTCAGAGAGAAGGATGTTATACTCGCGACGAATGTCGTCCGTATCGCCTGGTACCATAAAGAGCAGCAGGGAGTTACGCTCAATATGACGGAGGAATCGCAGACCCAGTCCGCGTCCTTCGGCAGCACCCTCAATGATGCCCGGGATATCGGCCATCACGAAGGAGCGTCCGTCGCGGTAGGGTACGATGCCCAGTGAGGGCTCCAGGGTGGTGAAGGGGTAGTTGGCTATCTTGGGGCGTGCCTTGCTGACGGAGCTGACCAGGGTGCTCTTGCCTGCATTGGGGAAGCCGACAAGACCTACGTCTGCCAGTAGTTTGAGCTCGAGTATGACCATCATCTCCTGCATGGGCTCACCAGGCTGGGCATAGCGAGGAGCCTGGTTGGTCGCGGTGCGGAACTGGAAATTGCCCAGTCCGCCGCGTCCGCCCTTGAGGAGCATGACCACCTGGCCGTCCTCGTTGACATCGCAGATGAACTTGCCCGTCTCTGCATCGTAGGCTACGGTGCCGGGGGGGACATCGATGTAGCGGTCTTCGCCGTCGCTGCCATGCGAGCAGCACTTGCCGCCGTTGCCGCCATGGCCAGCAAAAATGTGGCGTTCGTAGCGGAGGTGGAGGAGTGTCCAGTAGTTATGATTGCCACGCAGGTAGATGTGGCCGCCGCGTCCACCATCACCGCCATCGGGGCCACCGTTGGGGTGGTACTTGGCACGATGGAGGTGCATGGAACCGCGGCCGCCCTTGCCTGAGCGACAGTAGATCTTTACGTAATCAACAAAGTTGGTTTCTGCCATTCGGTAGGGATTAGTGGTTATACTTTAGAGAGCATCTATGACGGCGCAGAGGGCTGCATTGATGTCCTCAAGGGAGCCCGTACCGCACACAGCGTGGCGGAGACCTTCGGCCTCATACCAGTCGGCCAGCGGCTTGGTCTGGGTATGATAGACCTTGAGGCGGGCTGCGATAGTCTCGGCATTGTCGTCAGCACGTCCAGAGGTCTTGCCGCGCTCAATGAGACGTGTCATCAGTTCCTCGTCGGGTACGTTGAGCTCAAGCATTGCGCTAACGGCGGTGCCGCGTTCTGCCAGCATCTCCTTGAGTGCCTCGGCCTGAGGAATGGTGCGGGGAAAACCATCAAAGATGAGGCCCTCGCAGGGGCAGAGACTATCGTAGGTGGAAGCCAGAATCTGAATCATCAGGCTGTCGGGGATGAGCTGTCCCTGTGAGATGTACTCGTTGGCCGTGTGCCCCAACTGGGTGCCAGCCTTGATTTCGGAACGGAGCACGTCGCCTGTGCTGATATGCTTGAAGCCGTACTTCTGGATGAGGAGATCGCTTTGTGTGCCTTTGCCGGAGCCGGGAGCTCCAAAGATAACAATGTTTTTCATATAAGTTTTTTTGTTTTTGGTTTATCTGTTAGTTGTTAGGGTTGTTACTCTACTACGGTATAGATATCGGGTAGTTCACGACCTAGACCATCGTAGTCTAGACCATAGCCCAGGATGAAGTCATTGGGAATCTCAAAGCAGCAGTAGCGGATGGGGAGTCCTTGCACTTTGAGGTTGCCTGGCTTGACGAGGAGTGAGCAGATGTTAATACTGCGGGGACCCTTCTGTTCGAGCATGGAGATGAGCTCCTTCATAGTGAGGCCAGAGTCGATGATGTCCTCAACGATGATGACGTCACGATCACGGATGTCCTCCTTGAGTCCCAGTACCTGCTTAACCTCGCCAGAGGAGCCCATGCCCTCGTACGACGCTACGCGGATAAAGGCAATCTCGCTCGGCGTTGCGACACTACGTACCAGGTCGGCTGCGAAGATGAAAGCACCTGTCAGCACACTGATAAATATGGGTGTGCGTCCCTCGTAGTCACGGCTAATCTGGGCACCGACCTCTTGCACACGAGCCTGAATATGGGAGGCAGGCATGCTTACCTTGAAGAGGCGGTCCTTTACGAGTATGGGTTGCATAATTTAAGTTATTACATTTAAGGTCCTAAGTTTCTTAGTTCCTATGTTCTTAAGTTTCTAATTTCCTTGGTTCTTCTTGGCGGCGGGGTAGAGTTCCTCCCACCATTCAGGCTGGCCCTTGAGCCACTTAGCAAACCAGGCCTGGATGGTACGGGCCCACTCGGCGCGCTTGTTGAAGTCGCTGATCACGTGGTTTTCGCCATCCACGCTCACATAGGCCACCTCGCGGCCCAGTATCTTGAGGGCCGTGTAGAGCTGGATGCTCTCGGTGGTAGGCACATTGGTATCCACTGTGCCGTGGAGCAGCAGGAGAGGAGTGTGTATCTTGTCGGCATTGAAGAGCGGGGAGTGCTCTACAAAGAGCTCGCGGTCGCTCCAGGGGAACTGGCCGAACTCTGCGCACTCGCCATAGCTATAGCCCCAGTAGCCACCGCCCCAGTAGGAGGCAATGTTGCTGATGCCCGCATGGGAGATAGCGGCGGCGAAGATGTCCGTCTGCGTCTGCAGGTACTGCGTCATGAAGCCACCATAGGAAGCACCGATGCAACCTATCTTGCTACTATCCACCCAGGCGTGCTCACGGCAGAACTGCTGAGTAGCCTCGATGATGTCCTGAGCCGAACCCTCGCCCCAGGTGCCTACGTGGCGGCTACCAAACTCCTGACCGAAGCCACTGGCACCGCTGGGCTGTACCACCAGCACGGTATAGCCCTGAGCGGCCCACACCTGGAAGGGATAGAGCATCTCGGCAATGCGCGGGGTGGGGGAGCAGCCGCCGTAGTAATATACTATCATGGGCTTGCTATGGTCGGCGGCCTGCTGGCCGTTGAGGTCGTAGTAGAAGCACTTGATGCTATCGCCACGGGATGACTGGAACTGCCACTCCGTGCAGGGTGCCATCTGTACGCCGGCGTTGACGTTCTCGGGACGTATCTCGCCGAAGGGCATAAAGGGCTTGCCGCTGCCTACGAGTCCGCTCACGCAACGGCGGGGATTGACGCCACCGTCCTGGCCAAAGGCAATGAGGCGGGGTTTGCGCTGGTGAGTGGCCACGCCGTAACCGGTCGCATAGCTGATAGGCAGGTTGATACGGGTGAGTGCCAGCGTCTTGGCATCGAGGCGGAAGAGGGTGTGGTCGTAGCCGTCCTCGGTCATGAGGTAGGCCGCGTTGTCGCCAGGGCAGACGGTGATGCCCGTCACGCTGGGCTTGAAGCCAGCGGGCATGGGATAGGAGGCCTTGCGTGTGGCTATGTCGAAGAGGAAGAGGCAGTAGTGGAACTCGTTGCCAATCTTGCCCTCAGCCAGTTCGCTGCCTACGTTGTCAAAGGCATTGGCCGTGCCAGTGATAAGGAATTGACGGTCGCCAGGCAGATACTGTGCACCGCCCTGAAGGAACTCCACGTCAGCAGCCAGGGTATCTACCTGGCCCGTGTAGGCGTTCATCTCCACCAGTGTGGTGCGGTTGAAGGGGCGGCGGGTCGCGTCGAAGCGTGTGAAGGAGAGCAGCAGGCGCTTGCCATCGGAACTGATGTCGTTGAGGTAGGCACTCTCGCTGCCGTAGGTCAGGCGCTGGCGCAGACCAGTGCGCACGTCCACGCGCCAGAGTTGACTGCGGTTGCGCCAGCCAGGCATGCGGTCGTCGGGCTGCTCATGATACTTGAAGGCGCCCTTCACCTCGCGTCCCTCCTCGTTGGTGGAGTAGATGATGTAGTCGCGGGTGGGCGAGAGCGTATAGTGACCCTGTGGCAGGTTGTCGGCTAGAATGTCGAGCTGCTGCGTGGCAGGGTCGAGGATTACGAACTGTGTCTGTCCCTCGCGTGTGCGTGTATAATATAATATGTCTTGTCCGTGCAACCAGTTGTAGGAGGTGCCGCCCTCGATGCGCTGGAGCTGGCGCCCAGTCTGCAGGTCGGTAAGTGTGGCCCACTGATCCCACTGTCCGTCGCGCTTGGTGCTGTAGTAGAGCATCAGGGCGTAGCGACCGGTGGGCGATACGCGGGCTCGGCTATACTGAGGACCGAGCACCATGTCCTGCCAGGTGTAGGGACGCAGGCCCTCGGCGTTCACGCAGAGAGTGCCACGGTAGAGGCTGTCGGCGGTGAGGCTCACACGGAAGGTGTCGGCCTGTGCCTTGCTGGCCAGGGCTACGAGGCGAACGGTCTGCTCACCGGGCAGGAGGGTGAGACTGGCGGAGAGTTCCTTGCCGTCCTCACCATAGAGCTTGTACTGCTTGATGCCCTCCACCTTGATGTTGGCTTTGGCATAGCGGCTGGCGCGGATGCGGAAGGCATACTGCGAGAGGGTGCCCTCGTCCGTGGGCATGGCCTCGCCATAGGCTATGCTACCTGTGGGCTGCCCCTGCAGGAGTGGATTCTTGCCGAGGAGGTCGTTGGCATCGAACTTCTCACCTTTCAGGTTGACGGAGTCGATCTGATACGTGTGGAAGGTCGTGGCTGGCGTCCACATCTGAGCGCGCTCCACGCGGAGAGTATCCTGTGCGGCAGAGGCGGTAAGGCCTACAGCGAAACAAGAAGTAAGAAATAGGAAATTAGAAATAGCAGAGTGTGGGTATTTCATAAGGTCTATAGCTTTTCAGGGAGTTCGTAGAGATGGGTGCCGTTGCTGCCCTTGATGAGGATGAGGGCGTCGGTGAGGGGCGATTTAGTGAGGGCGTCCTTCACCTCCTCGACGTTGGCAAAGAAGCGGATGCCCGTGCTTTGACGCATCTGCTCGTTCTCGCATTGCCCAAACTCGTTGCCTACAAGCCAGAGCTGAGAGAGACCGAGCGAGAGCGCCTGCTCCAGCACCTCGCGGTGAGCCTCAGCTGAGGCTGTGCCCAACTCGCGCATCTCGCCGAGAATAGCCACCTTGCGGGGGGCCGGAATCTGGCGGAAGTTGTCGAGAGCTGCAGCCATGGAGGTGGCATTGGCGTTGTAGGCATCCACGATGAGTGTATTCGTGGCTGTGCGCTTCAGTTCGGAGCGACCCAGGTGTGGAGCGTAGGTACTGAGGGCATGGTCTATCTGCTCGGGAGTGACGCCATAGCGGAGACCTACGGTGGCGGCGGCCAGCATGTTGTCGATGTTATAGGCTCCGATGAGTTGCGTCTGCACCTCATGCCAGAGCTGACCGCTGACGTGCCAGCGCATCTTGACGAAGGGGTTGCACTCCACCACTTCGCCTTCCACCTCGTAGCCCCTGCCTGTGCTGCCATAAGTGATGGCGTTGAGGCCTTGAGCGCAGGGGCGCAGGTGCTCGTTGTCGCCATGCAGAAAGATGAATGCCTCGGGCTTAGTGCGCAGATAGTCGTAGAGTTCCGTCTTGGTGCGGATGACACCCTCAAACGAGCCGAAGCCCTCCAGGTGCGCGCGGCCCACGTTGGTGATGAGACCGCAGTCTGGGTCGGTAATCTTGGTGAGCAGAGCAATCTCGCCAGGGTGGTTGGCGCCCGTCTCTATCACGGCGATGTGCTCCCTCTGCCCCTCAGCGGTGGCCTGGCTGCACTCCTCAGCAAAGGGAAGCTGCAGCAGCGTCTTGGGTACACCTATGTGGTTGTTGAAGTTGCCCTGCGTGTAGTGCACTTGCCACTTCTCTGCCAGTACAGCCGCCACGAGTTCCTTGGTCGTGGTCTTGCCGTTGGTGCCCGTAATCTGGATCACAGGGCCAGCAAACTGCTCGCGGTGGTAGTGTGCCAGGTCCTGGAGAGTCTGCAGCACGTCCTCCACGAGGATGACGCGAGAGTTATCGTTAAGGTTCCCAGGCTGCTCATCTACCACAGCGTAAGCGCAGCCAGCCTCCAGAGCCTGTAGGGCAAACTGATTGCCGTTGAAGCGCTCGCCCTTGAGAGCGAAGAAGAGGCTACCCTCGGGGCAGTTGCGCGTGTCGGTAGTGATGACGGGGTGAGCCTTGTAAAGCTCGTATAGTTCAGTGATAGTCATAGTGTTGTGCAGGCTTATTTAGGGAACTACATGAGGAGCTTAGCCAGGCAGTCGGGGTCGTGCCAACTCCACCAGCGGTCGCCCATGAGGGTACGGAAGGCTGTCTTGTATTCGGGTGCGATATGCTTCTTGACATACGACTCGCGGGCGGGGAAGGTGGTGCCCTGTACGTTGAAGTAGAACACATCCTTGAGGGGATAGCCCTCGCCGGCCTTCTCCTCCAGTTCGAGAATGCTGTGAGCGAAGAAGCCTCCGCCGTTCTGCATCATCTGGTCTATGTCAAAGAGTTCCTGGTTGCGGTACTTCTGGTCGATGAGTGTCACGCAGACGAGGTGGTTGTAGTTCTGCGAGGCCAGCACGCGGCCAAAGATGCTGTCCACCTTCAGGTAGCGTACACTATCTACATCTACACTCAACACCTTCTGCACGTAGGCGCGACGTATGGTGGAGTCCTTGTCCAGAAAGCACAGCGCTCCGTCTGACAGGCGGAAGTTGACCTTAGCCTTGGTGTAGCGTCCAAAGGGCTGGTTGACCTTGGCCTCCTTGAACTCTGCAAAGGCAAAGGGTCGCTTGCTGCGACGCAGTTCCTGCAACTGCTGAGCCTGGAGAGAGGTCGTCAGGGAGAGGAACAGGATGAGGAGGAGAGTATGGAGATTCTTCATGACTTGCTAGTTATTTCGTTATAACACTTACGGCAGAGAGGTTCATACTCCTGAGTTTCGCCCAGAACAACGAGGCGTTCGTCCTTGATCATACGGTGGGAGTGGCGCGCCAGAGCTCCGCAGCGCACGCAGATGGCATGCACCTTGAGTACGTCGTCGGCTATGGCCAGGAGTGCGGGAATGGGGCCGAAGGGTACGCCGCGGAAGTCCATGTCCAAGCCTGCCACGATGACACGCTTGCCCTGGTTGGCCAGTTCGTTGCACACCTCTACGATGCCCTCGTCAAAGAACTGGGCCTCATCGATGCCCACCACCTCAGCCTCGGTGGCCATCAGCAGAATGCTCTGCGAGGACTCCACGGGGGTGGACTGTATGGCATTGCCGGTATGGCTGACAACGTCCTCCTCGGAGTAGCGCACGTCCACTCCGGGCTTGTATATCTCGACGCGCTGCTTGGCGAACATGGCGAGCTTCACACGACGGATGAGTTCCTCGGTCTTGCCCGAGAACATGCTGCCGCAGATCACCTCGATGCGACCAGGTCGCTGAAACTCTTCGTAGGTGTTCATGCTATTCTGCTTTTTTGCGGAGTTCGGGTATCTTTATCTTGGCGCCAAGTGCAATGACATCGGGGTTGGCAATCTGGTTGTGGACGACGATGTAGTCCGACATGCGGGCATTGCCGTAGTGCTTGAGTGCCAGAGTGCGCAGGGTCTCGCCCGTCTGTAGTTCGTGCACCTCCTTCGTGCCGATAATCTCGTAGGCGCCACCAGGCAGCTGAGCGTAGTTGGCGGGATTGATGGCGGGTTTCTCCGCAGGTTTCTCTATAGGTTTCTCCGCAGGCTTCTCGACAGGTTTCTCTGCAGGCTTAGCCACGGGGGCGTCCGCAGATTTTGCTTCGGGCTTAGCCGCAGGCTTAACTGCGGGGATAGGCTTTTCGACCTTGATGACGGCAGGCAGCTGAGAGTGTTCTGTGCAAGGACAGAGCATGTGGTAGTAACCTACAAAGTAGCTGGCAGTCATCAGCAACAGAACGATGAGACCGAGGCATACCACCTTCCACCAGTTGATGGGTGCCTCCTCGTGCTGAATGACGATGGTGGGCGTAGCAGGTGTGGCGGCGGGCTCTGGGGTTATGGAGGGGGCTTGTGTCTCCATCGGAGCAGGCTCAACCGCAGGCTCAGCAGTGGGCTCAACTACGGGCGCTTTCGTGGGCTCCGCAGCAGGCTCAGGCTCAATGGCGGGTTCCGGCTCAGCTATGGGCTCGGGCTCAACGGTAGGCTCAGGCTCAGCTATGGGCTCGGGCTCACAGGTTTGCTCCGTCTGCTCTGTAACAGTCTCGGGCTCCTCGGCGGGTTCTGGCTCGGGTTGCTCCTCGTCAGCGGGGAGGGTGACACCCTCTTCGAGGTCGATGTTGCTGAAGTGGGCAAAGGGCTGATTGACGAGGTCGCGCAGAGTACCTTCGGCCGTGAAGGACACCTTGGCATGGCTGCTGATCTGTATGCGTTCGCCAGTGGCCACGTTGACGCTCTCACGCTCGCCAACGGTCACGACCTTGAAGGTGCCAAAGTCCTTGACCTTGACATAGCGGTCGGAGAGGAGGTTGTCCTCAATCGTGGCAAAGAATGCGCGCACAAAGCTCTCCGCACTCTTCTTGGTGATGCCCGCCTTGTCGGCCAGCATGTCGGCGAGGTCTGGTAGCAGTATCTTCTTATCCATAGTGTGCAGGGTTATTGGGCTTTGTCTTTGAGTAGGGGGCTGGGCTTGAAGTTGAGCACGAGCTTGGGGGGCACGAGGTAGCGCTTCTTGGTGCTGGGATTGACGGCTACGCGCTCCAGCTTTTTCTTTACCTCAAAGTTGCCAAAGCCCTGTATCGAGACGCTCGTCTCCTCGTCCACACTCGTGGCGAGGCAGTCCGTCAGGGTCTCTACGAGGCGCTCGGCCTCCTTGTTGGAGATGTTGAGTTGGGTGGAGAGAGCACCCAGAAATTCCTTATTGTTCATATCAGATTATAGTAGCATATAGGTCAAAGTCCTCTGCGGCGGTGATGCGGGCGTCGTAGTGTCCGCCCACCTCCAGTTCCCACTCGTCGGCGGGCAGGAGTACCTCGCAGTCCACCTCGGGAGAGTCAAACTCCGTACGGCCCACGTAGTAGTCACCATCGAGGCGGTCGATCACCACGTCGTAGGTCTGGCCAATCTTGGCTTGTTGCAGCTCGGTGCTGATGCGTTCCTGGATGCGCATGAGCTTGGAGAGGCGTGCTTGCTTGATGTCCTCGGGCACATCGTCCTCGTAGTTCTCGGCGGCATAGGTGCCGTCCTCCTCGCTGTAGGCAAAGGCGCCCATGCGGTCAAAGCGGGCCTCGCGCACAAACTCGCAGAGCTCCTCAAAGTCCTCCTCCGTCTCGCCCGGGAATCCCACCATCAGCGTCGTGCGCAGGCAGATGCCGGGCACCTCCTCGCGCAGGCGGCGCACCAGTTCGAGGGTCTCAGCCTTGGTGGTGTGGCGACGCATGCGGGTGAGCATCCGGTCGGAGATGTGCTGGAGCGCAATGTCGAGGTAGCGGCACACGTTTGTGTGCTCTCGCATCACGCGCAGCAGCTCATAGGGGAAGTGGTTGGGGTAGCCGTAGTGCAGGCGTATCCACTCCACGCCGGGTATCTCCGCCATACGCTCTATGAGCTCCGGCAGACGCTGCTCGCCATAGAGATCCACACCGTAGTAGGTCAGTTCCTGAGCAATCACGTTGAACTCGCTCACACCCTCCTCGACCAGGCTGCGCACCTCGTTCAGAATGTCCTCCATAGGCACGCTCTTGTGTCGGCCCGTAATGATGGGTATGGCGCAGTAGGCGCAGGAGCGGTCGCAGCCCTCGCTGATCTTGATGTAGGCATAGTGGGACGGGGTGGTCAGGACGCGATTACCCCCTCCGGCACTTTGTGCCACCTCCCCCTTTATGGGGAGAGATACTTCAGAGGGTTGAATCTCCTCAACAATCCCCGCCCAGTCAAACTTGCCGTAGAAGCCATCCACCTCGGGGATTTCGTCCTCCAGGTCGTGGCGGTAGCGTTCAGCCATGCAGCCCATGACATATACCTTGCGGAGCTGGCCTGCGGCCTTGGCCTCGCAGAGTTGGAGTATCATCTCGATGCTCTCCTCCTTGGCATCGGCAATGAAGCCGCAGGTATTCACCACGGCAATGTCGCCGTGGAGTGTTTCGGGGTTATGGTGGAACTCGTAGCCCCGCTCCTTCAGCATGTAGAGGAGTTTTTCGGAGTCAACGAGGTTCTTGGAGCAGCCGAGGCTGAATAGGTCGATGTTGTGTATGCTCATTTGGGCTACAAAGTTACGTACTTTTTGCGAGATAGGCAAGCGATGGGGCACAAATCTGCATTTACACCCTCGCGCGGCCCTGTTTTTGGCGCTTTGCATGACGGTAAAAGCACCGCCGAGAGCACTTGTCCTGTGCCCTCGGCGGTGAGTGGTTGTATGGTGCAGATGACTGCGCTTAGCGCAGCACCTTCCGGCCGTTCATGATGTAGATGCCGCCCGTGCGGGGAGTCTGCATTCTGCGACCCTGCAGGTCGTAGTACGTGTGGTCGGTATTGCTGTAGGTAGCCACACTCGTCACATCGGTGGAGATGCCCTCCTTCTTGTTCCAGCCGATGGTGAGCGACTTGAAGAAGACGTTGTTCTGGTCCTTCACGAAGTTCTCATGGTTCTCGGCACGGAGCAGAATGTAAGGCCACTCGTCCTCAATGAGGAGGTAGTCGTTCTGTTCCTTGCGGAGTTCACCGAGGTAGGTGCCCTGCTGGCCATTCCATGCCTGGGTGGTCTGGGTGTAGGGGTCCTTGCTGCCATAGACTCCGAGAACCTCAGTCTTGCCGCAGGTGTGGAGCCAGTCGATGCTGACATAGGCCACAGCGCCGGCACTCTCGGTAGTAATGAGGGCACACTGCGGATATTTGTTGCGGAGGTAGAGGCCACGGCGCACATCGTCGTCGCGGTGGAGCCAGTGGGCATACTGCGTGCCGTTGGTGCCGGGTTCCAGATTGGTGGCAGCCCACAGAACGTACTCGGCATCGGATTCAACGCTGAAGGCCTCGGGCTGCGAGGAGGGGAAGTAGTTGTTGCCCATCAGTACGGTAGCGGCACTCTCAGTGTCAATCATGTCGGCGTATTCCACCTCGGGCAGGCTGGGCTTCTCGGGACGCTTTGCCTTCTCGCCGTTGCCCTCGGTGATAAGGATGCTGGACTCCAGATCGTTGTAGAAGGGTGCGCTGCTGTAGAGCACACACATGCCCACGGGAGCATCGGCGGGCAGATAGAGAACGGCATCACCCTGCTTGTCGGCCATGGCTACAGCCACCACGCGACGCTCCTTGCTGATACACACCACAGCCTCGGGAGCCGTATGCACGCGGAGAGTCTTGCCAGCCGCCACGCTCTGCTCCTCGGGCTCGATGAACATCTGCTCGGGCACAGTGATGTAGGGCTGATAGGTGGGGTCGCCAAAGAGGTGGAAGAACTCCATGCACTGGCGGA
>JAKSLU010000002.1 GCA_024400995.1 Bacteroidaceae bacterium | reverse complement strand
TGATGAAGATGAGGGTATTGAGCCTTTTGATAAGTTTGACGAAGAAGTGGACTACGACTCTTTTGAACCTTTTGATGTGTTTGACGATGAAGACTAGTAATCCACAATCATGGCAGGAACAGAACACACATCAACGCCTTAAGACGCTCTGCTGCTTTCTCTCGGCATACGCTACGGCCATGCTCTCTGCCGGGACAACAACATCGCGCATAGAGAGATGCGTCAACCGCATTGCCTCGCGATATGGAGTGGGCGTTGACCTGTCAATTCTGCCTACCCGTGTGCTGATGAGTGTGTGGCACGTCAATCACCATCATTACTACAGCATCGTAGGGCAGACGCAGTCGGATGGCATCAACCTGGCAGTGTCCACCGAGCTGTCGCTCCTGAGCCATGAGATAGAGGAGTGGCGTCCTACGGAAGAAGTTCCGGAACCCGTGATGCCCATTGCGCTTGCCACAGCAAAGATGAATGGCATCATCGCCACGCCAAGAATCAACCACTGGGCGGTCATCGTGCTGACGTCAGTGGCCAACCTCTCGTTCTGCGAACTCTTTGGAGGCGACCTCTGCGCGATGGCTATCGTCTTCGTTGCCACTGCCGTGGGATTCTTTTATAAGGAGAAAATGCTTTCGTGGCATATCGATGGCAAGTTGGTGGTATTGCTTTCGGCAATGATCTCCGCCATCCTAGGAGCGTCAGGCTTTATCTTTGGCATAAGCACCACTCCCGAAACGGCTCTCGGTACCTCTGTGCTATGGCTTGTACCAGGCATCCGCTTCATCAATGCCGTCAGCGACATGCTTCGCGGGCAATACCTTGTGGCACAAAGTCGCATGTCCGAAGCTTTGATTATAACTATCTGTCTATCAATGGGTCTGTGTCTCGCCCTGCTAATCACCAAGATACAATGGGTATAACGTACATCTTACAGGATGGTCTGTTTGCATGTCTTGCAGCCATCGGTTTCGGCAGCATCAGCAATCCTCCTCGTCGCCTGCTGCCATGGTGCGGCATAGTGGGTGCCATAGGTCATGCCACGCGCACATTCCTCGTCCAATCCGAGCTTCATGTTCACATCATCATAGCGGGTTTCATAGCTGGAGTTATCATCGGATTTCTGTCGCAGATGCTTGCCCATCGCAAACACTGCCCCAGCGAGTTATTCTCTTTCCCAGCTCTTCTGCCGATGATTCCTGGCATGTACGCATACGGCACGGTGCAAGCCCTGATAAGTTATCTGCAGCAGCACGAGGACCCCATCACAGCCCCTCGCTATCTCGACCTCTTGATCTACAACGGCACCATGACACTGCTCATCATCCTGATGCTCGTGGTAGGTGTCACGGTGCCGAAGACCTTGCGGCTGTCGCGATAATCTCAAGTTTGGGAAGAATAACCATTTCTTCGGAAAGTGGAGGTTCTTACAATCACAAAGACATTCCTATGCGTATAGAAGCAACAACGTGACCATTATTTCTGAAAGAAGAGTCCTCTGACGATGTGGAGATGACGTGCAATACAGGTTGGAGGTACTATTGCTATCCTGATTTCGTCCGCAAATTTACGAAGAAAATGCCATATCCGAAAGGAAAAATCCGAAAAAACATCAACACCATCAACACCAGTTGTATTTAATCCGCTGTGGGTGTGGCGTTTGCGGGTGTTGATAACTTTGCAAAAGTGGCCCTATGGGCCTTAACTACAGAGCTATCAACACCCGCAATATACTGATAATACAGACATTAGACCTATCTGGTGTTGATGGTGCTGATGTTTTTCTGCAAAATTTTTGCATCGCCCCCCCCATTAGTCGGCAACTAAGGAAAACTAGTCGGCAACTAATTTTTCGTAGTCGCCGACTAGTTTTTCGTTGTCCTAGGACTAGTGTGCACTAGTGTATAGGGTAGTAACTCGTAGTGTATAGGGTAGTAACTCGTAGTGTATAGGGTAGTGAACCGTAGTGTATAGGGTCGTGACGCTTGGACCATAGTATCGGTCTCAGGTGCTAAGCTAACGTACCACTATCTCGTCGGCGAAGAGCCAGTTGCCAGGCTGGGTGGTGTGGGCCTGCACACGGAGATAGCGGGCGGAGGCACGACCCTTGACGCTGAAGTCCAGCACGTCGGGATTGGGGGTGGCCACGTAGGGATGGGTGACGGTGCCGAGCAGAGTCCAGTCAGTGCCATCCTGACTGACACTCACACGGTACTCCTCGGGATAGCTCACCCAGGCGGCAACAGACTGCATGAAGGTGGTAGTGACCTGGCTCACCCTCTGTGTGCGACCGAGATCGAGGGTCACATCGAACACATAGCCACTCTCGCCAGGGTTGATGAAGCCCTGCCAGCGGCCATCGCCAAAGGCCCAGCCGCCGCTGTAGCCATCGGTGAGGGTGGTGGGTCCCTGTCCCTTGTACTGCTCGGCATAGGTGGAGGCATAAGTAACCTTGGCTCCTACGGCCTTGTGGCGGACGGGCTTGGCCACGCCTCTGCGCTCGCCCACCGCGGTGCGGAGGTTGAAGGCGTTGACACCCTGAGAGCGGAGCTGATCCACATGGGCTACGGCACGCTCACGAAAGTCGCTACGACCGCCCGTTCCCCACCCTATCTCGGCCAGGGCCAGAATGCGGGGGTAGAGCATATACTCCTGGTGCTCGGACGTGGGGACATACTCCGTCCAGAGATTGCCCTGCACGCCCTTGATGTGCTGAGCCTCGTCGGGGGTGAGATCCTTGAGGGGATCAAAGCTATAGACCTTGTCCAGAGGGAGATAGGTACCAAAGCCCTCGGGCTGTGAGGGCGGCGCGTCCTGATAGCTATCAAAGTAGCAGTAGCCGCCAGGGGTCATGACGACATCGAAGCCCAGGCGGGCAGCATCGGCGGCCTTCTGCTCGCCTCGCCACACCATGATGGTCGTGCCCTCGTGCAGACCGGGATCAATGACCTCGTCCCAGCCCACGAGCTTGCGGCCATGGCTCTCGAGGAAGCGCCCCATGTGTGCCACGAGGTAGGTCTGCAGATCGCGGAAGTCGGCGCCTCCGATTTCCTGTAACTTCTGCTGGCAGCGCGGACAGGTAGGCCAGTCAGCACGGCCTGCCTCGTCGCCACCGATGTGAATGTACTCAGAGGGGAAGATGTCCATGACCTCCAGGAGCACGTTCTCAAGAAAGTCATAGGTACCAATGTTGCCTGGGCAGAAGTCGGCGGCACCCTCCTGGTGTGTGCACGAGAGTTCGGGATAGGCATGGAGCACCTCCTCGCTGTGGCCGGGCATCTCTATCTCCGGCACGATGGTGATGCCGCGTTCCTGGGCATAGGCCACGAGCTCGCGCATCTCCTGCTGGGTGTAGTAGCCGCCATAGCCCTCGGGGGCATCGACGTACTGGCGGTCCTTGGCCATCCACCAGGCGTTCCAGCTCTCCTGTGTGCGGTAGGCGGCCTTCTGGATCAGGCGGGGATAGCGCTTGATCTCCAGTCGCCAGCCTGCGGCATCGACGAGGTGGAGGTGGAGGCGGTCGATCTTGTAGGAGGAGAGGATATCAACGTTCTTCTTGAGCTGATCGAGGCTGAAGAAATGGCGGCTCACATCGAGCATGGCACCACGCCAGGGATACTTAGGCCAATCCACTATTCGGCACGAACGATACTGCCTAGGCTTGGACTGTAGCTGACGCAGAGTGGCTTGGGCGTTATGCAGGGAGGCCTCATCTGTATAGAGTACACTCACCTTGCCGCTCATGGCTCGTATTTCGTACCACCCCTGGGGAGTAGCAGTGCCATGTTGGGTCATATTGAGCAGATGATGATACTCCACGGAGTCAGCCTCGACATAGCCTTTGAGCCACTCCACCTGTTGTGGATATGGCAGAAGAGACTGTGCGAGACTGGTGCTCACGACACACAGGAGAAAGAATAAGATAGAGCTGAGACGGTTCATGACTGAGGGAGTTGGGAGTAGGTTGTGCGACGACGCAGATAGTACTGCCAGAGCAGACATACGCGCGTACGTATATTATAATGTGTAGTAAGGCGGAGGTTTTCCTCACGCACAGCATCGTAATCATGGCGTATGCGACTGAAGTCGCGACGCGCACGGCGTATAGCACGGTAGTTATCTAGGTTGAGAGCGAGCAACTCCTTGAGCGCAGCCACCGCATCGAGCCAACGGCGTAGGCACATAACACGGTGCAGATCCTCTGAGGGCAGGTTCTTGTAGAGTAGCAGGAGGTTGTTGCGAAAGTTGAGATAGGTCTTGCGGGGTGATCCCTGCGGCAGGGTGCCGCCGCCCACATGATAGACCACAGACTCTGGGCAACACACTATCCTACGCCCGCGAGCACGCAGTCGCCAGCAGAGATCTATCTCCTCCTGATGAGCGAAAAAACTGCCATCTAGTCCACCCACCGCACGCCAGTCCTGAGAGCGAATCATGAGGGCAGCACCTGTGGCCCAAGCGATATCTGCCACACCATCGTACTGCCCGCTGTCCTCCTCCACTGTTCCTATCAGACGGCCACGGCAGTAAGGATAACCCAGAGCGTCGATATAGCCACCCGCTGCACCTGCATACTCAAAGTGGGTGCGCCGCCACTCGGCCAACAACTTAGGCTGGGCTGCTGCACAATCGGGGTGCGCCTCCATATAGTTCTCTAGAGTCGTGAGCCAGTGGGGAGTGACCTCCACATCAGAGTTGAGCAACACGTAATACTCCGCCTCGACCTGCTGCAGGGCACGATTATACCCCTCAGCAAAGCCGTAGTTCCGTTCGAGCACGATGGTGCGCACCTCGGGAAACTGCTCGCGGAGTAGTTGCAGACTGCTGTCGGTGGAGGCGTTGTCGGCCACAATGACCTCTGCCCCCTTGCTATGCTCTAGAACAGAAGGTAGGAAACGGCTGAGCATCTGCGCACCATTCCAGTTAAGTATGACGACAGCAGTCTTCATAGGCGGTGCAGGGTTATGGTGTTGGTACGTCCGTTGCCCTCCACACGGATATAGTTATCGGTCCAGCCAGCTCCGTTCTCCCACAGGACGGGACGCTCCGTGCCACGATAGCGTTCGCAGAAGGCTGCGTGCTTGGCATCGGATAGTGCCAGCAGTCTCTGGGAGCGTTCGTGCTTCTGCTCTGAGGTAACCACATGGGGTATCTCCAGCGCACGCGTGCCAGGTCGTTCAGAGTAGGGGAACACATGCAACTGCTGCACGTCCAGACTCTCTATGAAGCGATAGGCCTGCTCAAAGTACTCCTCGGTCTCACCGCGGGTGCCTACGATGACATCCACACCAATAAAGGCATCGGGCATCACCTGACGAATACGTTCCACCTTGCTGCGGAACAGAGCCGTATCGTAGCGGCGATGCATGAGGCGTAGCACCTCATCACAACCCGACTGCAAGGGTATATGAAAGTGGGGCATAAAGGCGCGACTCCGGGCGCAGAAGTCAATAATCTCATCGGTCAGGAGGTTGGGTTCAATACTACTGATGCGATAGCGCTCAATGCCCTCCACCTGATCCAAGGCATGTACGAGATCAAAGAAGCTCTCGCCCGTCGTGCGTCCAAAGTCGCCGATGTTGACTCCCGTAATGACTATCTCCTTACCCCCTCGGCGGGCCACGTCCTGGGCCTGCTCAACGAGGGAGGCAATGCTACCATTGCGCGAGCGCCCGCGCGCCAGCGGGATTGTACAATAGGTACAGAAGTAGTTGCAGCCATCCTGTACCTTGATGAAATAGCGCGTACGATTGCCGCGCGAGCAGGAGGGTACGAATTCCGTCACTTTGTGACTGGCCGTAGTGTCCTGCACGGCTGCTGTGTCAGCTGCCGCACCGCAGACAATCTCCTCAATCATTTCAGCCACGCGACCCTTCTCCTGTTGGGACACCACGCGGGTTACTCCCTCGATGGCTGCCACCTCCTGCGGTTTGAGTTGAGCATAGCAGCCCATCACAATGCAGCAGGCACCAGGATTCTGTCGAATGAGACGGCGGATGCCCTGGCGGCACTTTTGGTCAGCCTCAGCCGTAACGCTGCAGGAGTTCACCACCACAATGTCAGCAGGCTGCCCCTTGGCAGCGTCCTCAGCACCCCGCTCGCGTAGTCGATCAAGCAGGGAGGCAGTCTCTGCAAAATTGAGTTTACAGCCCAGTGTGAGGCTGCGTACAGTTCGCCCTGAGAGGGGGCAAATATCGGAAGTTGAGGATAATATCAATGTCATGCTGCAAAATTACTAAAAAAAGCAAGCCAACTTTACAAATGTATCTCATTTTTAGTCAAAAACTTGCTAATTTTACGTTTTTTCAAAAAAAAAGAGAGAAAATCTTGCTACGTATTGAAAAAGTCCGTACTTTTGCAGCGTTTTAATAAAGCAATATTGTTTAACTAAAAACCTAGAACAAAAAATGAAGAAGTTAGTTTTCATGTTCGTAGCTTTCGCTGCTATCAGCTTCGCTTCTTGCGGTCAGAAGACCGAGCAGGCTCCCGCTGAGGACACCGTTGCCGTTGACACTTGCGACAGCACCGTATGCGTTGACAGCGCCGCTTGCGACAGCGTAGTAGCTGAGTAATATCAGTCTTACGAACAACTCGAGAGAATTGGAACCTGACGGAGGGATACCTCCTCAGGTTTTTTTTTGCCCAAACCATCAGAACACCCCCATGAAAGTAGGTATCATCCAGATACAATGCTCCGCCGACGTGGAGCAGAACCGCACCAAACTCGCAGAGCGCATACGCCAGACAGCAGAGAAGGGCGCAGAGCTCATCGTAATGCAGGAACTACATAACTCTCTATACTTCTGCCAAATAGAGAGTGTCGACAACTTTGACCTAGCCGAGCCCATCCCAGGTCCCTCAACGGATTTCTTCGGACAGCTGGCCCGCGAACTAGGCGTAGTGATCGTGACGAGCCTCTTTGAGCGTCGCGCAGCAGGCCTATACCACAACACAGCAGTCGTACTGGAGCGCGATGGTTCCATCGCAGGCAAGTACCGCAAGATGCACATTCCTGATGATCCTGCCTACTATGAGAAATTCTACTTCACTCCTGGCGATCTAGGATTTGAGCCCATCGAGACCTCCGTG
Organism: Bacteroidaceae bacterium; assembly: GCA_024400995.1. Taxonomy (GTDB): domain Bacteria; phylum Bacteroidota; class Bacteroidia; order Bacteroidales; family Bacteroidaceae; genus Alloprevotella. The sequence goes on along the minus strand of JAKSLU010000002.1, from coordinate 64,996 downwards.
GGGCGCCTAGGCGTGCAGGTTTGCTGGGACCAGTGGTACCCAGAGGGAGCTCGCCTCATGGCACTGGCCGGAGCCGATATCCTCATCTACCCCACCGCCATCGGTTACGAGAGCAGCGACACTCCCGAAGAGCAGGAACGCCAACGCCGCGCCTGGCAGCTCGTGCAGCGTGGTCACGCCGTAGCCAACGGTCTGCCCGTTGTGACGGTCAACCGCACAGGCCTGGAGGCTGACCCCTCAGGACAGACAAATGGCATACAGTTCTGGGGCACAAGCTTTGTGTGCGGTCCTCAGGGCGAAGTACTGCACGCCTCTCCTGCACATGAGGAGGATGTAGCTGTGGTAGAGGTCGATATGCAACGCTCCGAACAGGTACGCCGCTGGTGGCCATTCCTGCGCGACCGTCGAATAGAATGCTTCAGCGATCTGACGAAAAGATACCGAATGTAACAAAACAGGGGAGCCCGCGTGGGTTCCCCTGTTCTATTATCTTTGGCGTGTGTTATCTGCACTATCGCTGGCGGGCAGCCTGCAGCGTGTTCTGCATGAGCATACAAATGGTCATGGGCCCTACCCCACCCGGCACGGGGGTAATGGCAGAGCAGAGCGGCGCTACTGCCTCGTAGTCCACATCGCCCTGAAGACGGAAACCCGACTTGCGGCTGGCATCGGGCACACGCGTAATGCCTACGTCGATAACCACGGCACCAGGCTTGACCATGTCTGCAGTGACAAAGGCGGGACGGCCTATAGCTGCAATGAGGATGTCTGCCTGACGGCACTCTTCTTGGAGCTTCTGACTATGGGAGTGGAGCACAGTGACGGTGGCATCGCCATATTGCTTCTGCATCATGAGCTGCGCCATAGGCTTGCCAACGATGTTGCTGCGTCCGAGGATGACCACTTTCTTGCCACGCGTCTCAATGTTGTAGCGCTGGAGCAGAGTAAGTATGCCCTTGGGGGTAGCGCTAATATAGCAAGGCAGACCAATAGCGAGGCGCCCCACGTTGACAGGATGGAAGCCATCCACATCCTTGCGAGGGTCGATAGCCTCAGTGACCTTTTGCTCATCAATATGACTAGGTAGAGGCAACTGAACGATGAAGCCATCCACCGTGGCATCGGCATTGAGTTGAGCCACCACATCGAGCAGTTGCTGCTCCGTGATGTCACTCTCATAGCGCAGGAGGGTACTCTGGAAGCCGCAGGCCTCACAGGCCAAAACCTTGTTCTTGACATAGGTCTCGCTGCCTCCATCGTGGCCTACCAACACAGCGGCCAGATGAGGACGACGCTCGCCACGGGCTACCATGGCTTCGACCTCGGCCTTGATCTCGGCCTTGATTGTCGCGGCAGTGGCTTTTCCGTCAATAATTGTCATATGGGATGAGTTGTTGAGGTCTTACCTTCTGGGCATGCCAGGGATGTTGGGCATACGGCCGTTCATCATCTTCATCATCTTGCGCATCTGATCAAACTGCTTGAGCAGACGGTTGAGTTCCTGGATGTCCACGCCCGAACCGCGAGCAATGCGCACCTTGCGGCTCTGGTTGAGCACCTGAGGATTGTGGCGCTCGTAGGGGGTCATACTCAGGATAAGAGCCTCGATATGCTTGAAGGCATCATCGGGAATATCCACATCCTTCAGGGCTTTGCCCACACCAGGAATCATAGCAGCCAAGTCCTTGATGTTGCCCATCTTCTTGATCTGCTGTATCTGGCTATAGAAATCCTCCAAGTCAAACTGGTTCTTGGCCAACTTCTTGGCCAACTTCTTGGCCTCCTCCTCATCGTACTGCTGCTGAGCACGCTCCACGAGGCTGACGATATCGCCCATGCCGAGGATACGGTCGGCCATACGCTCGGGGTGGAAGATGTCGAGGGCCTCCATCTTCTCGCCAGTGCCGACGAACTTGATGGGCTTATCGACCACGCTGCGGATGGAGAGGGCGGCACCGCCACGGGTATCGCCATCGAGCTTGGTGAGGACAACGCCATCAAAGTCCAGACGCTCGTTGAAGGTCTTGGCGGTGTTGACGGCATCCTGACCTGTCATGGCATCCACCACGAACAGGGTCTCGTCGGGCTGGGTGGCCTGCTTGATGGCAGCAATCTCCTGCATCAGAGCCTCGTCCACTGCCAGACGACCTGCGGTATCGACAATCACTGTGTCGTAGCCCTTGGCCTTGGCCTCCTGAATACCAGCCTGTGCGATGCGGACGGGATCCTTCTCATTGAGGTCAAGATAGATGGGCACCTCTATCTGCTCGGCCAGCACGCGAAGCTGCTCGATGGCGGCAGGGCGGTAGGTGTCACAAGCCACGAGCAAGGGCTTGCGGCGCTTCTGCTTGGCAAGGAAGAGAGCCAGCTTGCCTGAGAGCGTAGTCTTACCCGCACCGTTCAGACCAGCCATAAGGATGACGGCAGGACGGCTAGTGAGCTGCAGATCAGTGGCGTGACCACCCATGAGCAGAGCTAGTTCATCGTGAACTATCTTGACCATGAGCTGACTAGGCTTGACAGCGGTGAGCACATCCTGACCCAGAGCCTTTTGCTTGACGGTGTCGGTAAAGGACTTGGCTACCTTATAGTTAACGTCGGCATCGAGCAGAGCACGGCGCACGTCCTTGAGCGTTTCAGCCACGTTGATTTCGGTGATGTGGCCTTCACCCTTCAGTATCTTGAACGACCGTTCGAGGCGTTCACTCAGGTTTTCAAACATATTGCTATATATAATGTGGGCTGCAAAGATACACATTTTCCGCGACTTGACCAAGCAAAGAGGGGGGCTTTGTGCAGTTCAGGGCAGTTTTGCTCCCATTTATGCAGCGCGCACGCCCGCGTATAACGCAAAAAGGCTACCTTTGCACCTAACTACTAACACACACAAAATGACTGAACAGGAAAAGACGGGTCACTTTGACTTCTGCGTAGAGCCCTTTACCGACGACGTGACGGGCCATCTGAGTTGGCACACGCTGGGCAAGCAGATGCTCACCTGTGCCGGATATCACGCTGACGGACACGGATTTGGATTCAAGTGTATGTCAGCGGAGCACCGTGCCTGGGTACTCTCCCGCCTCGTAGTGGAGTGCGAGAGCATGCCCCGCACACTGGAGGAGTACCACATCGAGACATTTGTGAACAAGGTGTATCGCCAGTTCACCGACCGTATGTTCATCCTCCACGGCGCTGATGGTCAGACTGTGCACGGCTACGGCTTCAGCACGTGGGCCCTAATAGACTATGAGACGCGTCAGGCCGTCAATCTGGACGAGCTCCCCAATGGCGGGTTCCGCTCCGTGCTGACGGATCGCACGCTGCCCATCGCTGGTCCTGGTCGCATCCGCGGCAAGAGCCAGGAGCCCGTGAGCCAGCATACGGTGGCCTTCACCGACCTGGACGTCAACGGCCACATGAACTCCATCCGCTACATCGACCTGCTGATGGACCTGGCCATCACCGACACCACGCAGCGTCTGCACCGCCTCGATATAGCCTATGGTCGCGAGGCCATGCTGGGCGACAAGCTTTGCATCTACCGTGAGGGTAGCCAGTACGAGATACGCCTGGAGGACGGCACCGTGCTCGTGAGGGCCGAACTCACTCTGGCCTAAGGCCGTATCGCACGCCCCAAAATGTTAAAAAAGTCCAAGTTGCCAAGGCAGTTTGGGCTTTTTCCGTACCGACGGCTTGTCCGTGTCGGGCATTTTGCGTAACTTTGCAGCGCAAATATATATACCCTACCCCATGACTCGTATCAAAGCACTTGCTACGCTCATACTGACCACGCTCCTCTGCATGCCCGTCATGGCAGAAGACAATGGTGTCGTATCTCCCTACTCGCGCTATGGCCTGGGCCAGATGCGCTCCCGTGCCACCGGCTGGAACTCCTCCATGGCTGGCGTGGGCATCGGCGCGCAAAACGGCAGCGAAATCAACCCGCTCAACCCCGCCTCCTTTGCCTGCATAGACTCACTGTCCTTCATCTTTGACGTGGGTGCCTCTGTGCAGCAGTCGAGCCTCAAGAGTGGCGCAACACGCATCAACGCAACAACGGCCTCGCTGGACTATGTAACGGCTGGCTTTCGTGCCGGAAGGCATCTGGGCGTGAGTCTTGGCCTGCTCCCCATGAGCAACGTGGGCTACTCCACCACCAAGGACAAAACCATCACCGACTCCTACAACCACTCCAACGGCATCACCGCCACCTCTACCGCCAAGGGCGGCGGCGGTCTGCACGAGATGTACCTCGGACTGGGCTGGGCGCCTGAGCGCCATATAGCAGTGGGTGTGAGCGCGGGCTATGTGTGGGGCAGCATTGACCACGACATCGCCACCAGCTACAGCGATGCGACTATGGCATCGGCTCATCGCAGCTACTCTGCCAGCATCCACACCTACAATATGCAGGCTGGCGTGCAGGGTTACATTCCCCTGAACAAGCGCGACCGCCTCGTTATCGGCGCCAGCTACACACTGGGGCACAAGGTGAACAACACCGCCTCTATGGTGACGGGACTTGACACCGCAATGGCCCACAATGCCTTTGAACTCCCCCATTCCATCGGTGCGGGCATGAGCTGGGAGCATCGTGGCCGCCTGCGCCTGAGTGCCGACTATGAACTACAAAAATGGGGACAGTGCCGCTATCCATGGGCCACGAACTCTGCCTCCGAGCCTTACAAGGCTATGACTGGCTATCTGCGCGACAGCCACCGCATTGCAGTCGGCATGGAGTTCCGTCCTATGAAGAAAGGAACAAACTGGCGCGAGTACGTTAGTTACCGTTGCGGTCTGTCCGTGACTACCCCCTACACCAACGTGCCTACCCAGACAGGTTCAGCCATCATGGGCAAGGGGCCCACAACCTATCTCGCCACGGCCGGTGTGAACATACCCGTGATGAACCTCTTCAACGCTCGCTCCTCCGTCAATGTAGCCGTGCAGTACGAGCGCGTGCAGCCTGCCTATGCTGGCCAAATTAAGGAAAACAACCTCCGCTTGTGCATCGGCATAAACTTTGACGAACAGTGGTTCACCAAGTGGAAGGTGAAGTAAGAGGTTAAAGGTTAAAGGTAAAGGTTAAAGGTTAGAGGTTAAAGATTAAGAAGTGCTTAACCGCGCGCACGTATATATAATATGTATTCTTCTGGCAGGTGCACTGCTGGGCGGTGGTTGTAGCAACGATTCGCCACCGGAGGGAGCGGCCATCACGGAGCGTGACTCGCTGCCTGTGATGGTGACCTATGGCTGCTCCAAGATGATTAGTGACTCGGGCGTTATGCGCTACAAGATTATCGCCGAGGAGTGGCAGGTGTACGACCGCACCACACCGCAGCGTCAGACGTTCCCCAAGGGTATTTTCCTGGAACGCTTTGACGATCAGTTCAAGGTGGATCTGCACATCACCGCCGATACTGCCTACTGGTATGACCAGCGCCTATGGGAACTGCGCGGTCGGGTGTTCATCAACAACATGGCAGAGCAGACCACCTTTAGTACCGAGGTACTCTTCTGGGATATGCAGCTGCACGAATTCTACTCCGACGAACACATGTGTGTCATCACCCCCACTCAACGACTGGAGGGCCACCACTTCCGCTCTAACGAGGCCATGACGCGCTACTCCGTGCACGACTCGCGAGGCTACATGCCCATGCCACAGGACAAGGACACCACATCTCACAAGTAAGACTACACCCTCTCATCCCCTACAATAAAAACAGCGAAACTACCCTATACAACACCAAGGAAAACTATCCTATAGACTAAGGAAAACTATCCTATAGACTAATTTTCCCTATTGTATAGGATATTTTTTTCTCTCCTATAGGCCTATGTTTTTTATTTCTTGAGAGCTCATTTTTCCTTGATATTCAAAGTTAATTCCGCAAGCCCCGCCACTCAAAATAGTGCATACTATCAAAAAGTAAACACACTGGAGGCAAAAAAGACGACATAGGGGCGGTTTTCTCACAAATAATTCGTAAATTTGCGTTTTCCGAACAAACTAAACTCAAAACTATAAGATATATGGGCGGTTTTTTTGGCACCATTTCTCAGCAGCCCGTAGCCACAGACATCTTCTATGGCACGGACTATAACAGCCATCTGGGCACTCGCCGTGGTGGTATGGCGACGTATAGCGAGGAAAAGGGTTTCCTTCGCAGCATTCACAGTCTGGAGAACACGTATTTCCGCACCCGATTTGAGGATGAACTCCCCAAGTTTGTGGGCAACGCAGGTATCGGCATCATCAGCGACACCGACGCACAGCCTCTGTTGATGAACTCCCATCTGGGCCGCTTTGCCATCGTCACAGTGGCCAAGGTGAACAATGCCGAGGAACTGGCACAGGAGTTTCTAGCCGACGGTATGCACCTGAGCGAGTTCTCCTCTGGCAAGATCAATCCCACCGAGCTCATCGGCCTGCTCATCATCCGAGGCAAAGACTACGTAGATGGCATCGAGAACGTCTTCCGCAAGGTGAAGGGCTCCTGCTCTCTCCTCCTGCTCACTGAGGATGGCATCATCTGCGCCCGCGACACCTGGGGACGCACCCCCATCGTCATCGGCAAGCGCGATAACGCCATGGCCGTAACGAGCGAGAGTACCTCCTTCCCCAATCTGGGTTTTGTAACCGAAAAATATCTTGGTCCAGGCGAGATCGTCCGTCTGCACGCTGATGGCATGGAGCAACTCCGCAAGCCCAACAAGCGTATGCAGATATGCTCCTTCCTGTGGATTTACTACGGATTCCCCACCTCTGCCTATGAAGGTAAAAACGTAGAGGAGATGCGTTTCCACACGGGTCGTGCGATGGGCGAGAGCGATCCCACCGAGGTTGACTGTGCAGGCGGCATACCCGACTCGGGCACTGGCATGGCCATGGGTTACGCAGCTGGCCACAAGGTTCCTTACCAGCGTGGCATAGCCAAATACACCCCCACATGGCCCCGTTCCTTCATGCCCGCCAACCAAAATATGCGCAACCTAGTAGCCAAGATGAAGCTCATCCCCAACGCCGATATGATTCGTGGCAAGCGTTGCCTCTTCTGCGACGACAGCATCGTGCGCGGAACCCAACTCAAGGACTCCGCTGCTCAATTCCACGAGCTCGGCGCTAAGGAGGTGCACATGCGCATTGCCTGCCCCCCGCTGACATACGCCTGTCCCTTCATCAACTTCTCGGCCTCCAAGAGCGAGCTGGAGCTCATCACACGCCGCGTCATTCAGGACTTTGAGAGCGGAGCCACCGAGGCCACGCTGCTCAAGGATGCCCACACCGCCGAGAACATAGCTATCCCCGAGGAACGCCTGCGCGCCTACGCTACTACCGGCACCCCCGAGTACGAGCGTATGGTGGCCGAGATAGCACGCCGCCTCAACCTGGACTCGCTGCGCTATACCACGCTGGAGACCATCATCGAGGCCATCGGCCTGCCCAAGTGCCAGGTCTGCACACACTGCTTTGACGGCAGTTCAGCCTTCACCCTCGAGGACGACAACCTCGGCGAATAACTACAGAACTTACCTGCCCTTTCATTATCTCACAGATCAGCAGTGACCTCTCTGCGGAGGGCAACACAAACATGGCCGTCCCACTTCTGCATCCAAGGCGCCCTGCCTGGTGCACGAGTGGGACGGCCATCATTATTCTTATCGTCCTCTCACACCTCTGAGGTTTTTAAGTGATAGAGGTCCTCTTTATATCTGCTGCATGTCATGCAGGCGCTTGTAGTAACCCTCGCGAGCAATGAGCTCGTCATGGGTGCCACGCTCCACGACCTCGCCCTCATGGAGCACCAAGATCTCATCTGCATGCTTAATGGTGGAGAGACGATGAGCAACGGCAATGGTGGTGCGACTCTCCATGAGACGTTCAAGAGCCTCCTGTACGAGACGCTCGCTCTCGGTGTCAAGGGCTGAGGTGGCCTCGTCAAGGATGAGGATGGGGGGATTCTTGAGGATAGCACGAGCTATGCTCACTCGCTGGCGCTGACCACCAGAGAGCCGGCTACCTCGATCACCAATCATTGTCTCGTAGCCGTGCTCGCTCTCCATGATAAATTCGTGTGCGTTGGCTATCTTGGCGGCAGCGATAACCTCCTCCATCGTGGCGTTCTCCACGCCAAAAGTGATGTTGTTGTAGAAGGTATCGTTGAAGAGGATGGCCTCCTGGTTGACGTTGCCTATGAGACCGCGCAGGTCACTGATGCGCAGGTCCTTGATATTGTTACCATCAAGCAGAATCTCGCCATCCCCCACATCATGATAGCGGGGAATAAGGTCAACTAGAGTACTCTTACCACTACCCGATTGTCCCACAAGTGCGATAGTCTTGCCCTTGCGCAGTGTGAGATTTATATGGCTGAGCACGGGACGATCGGCAGTGTAGGCAAAGCTCACGTCTCGCAGTTCCAACTCAGAGCCGAAGCCCTCTATATCCACGGGGTTCTCGCTCTCATGAATGGGATTCTCGGCCTCCAATATCATGTTGATACGGTCCATCGAAGCCAAGCCCTGAGGGATGTTATAGAAAGCTTTAGTAAAGTCCTTGAGCGGATTGATGGCACTGTAGAGTATCACCATATAAAAGATAAACGTGGAGGCACTGATTGTGGAAGTACCCGTGAGGATAAGCGAGCCGCCAAACCAGAGGACAATAACAATGAGCGCTGTGCCAAGGAACTCAGACATAGGATGGGCGGCTGACTGGCGAATGACCATGGAGTTCATAGAGGAACGATACTGGCTGTTGATGTCCTCAAAGCGCTGATGCATCTTGCGCTCAGCTATGAAGGCCTTGATGATACGCAGACCACCAAGGGTTTCATCCAGATTGGTCATAATGTCGCCCCAGCGCTCCTGAGCCTCACGGCTCTTGCGCTTGAGTTTGCGGCTCACAAGGCCCATCAGCCAGCCGCACACGGGCAGCACAGTGATAACGAAGAGGGTCATCTTCCAGCTTAGAGCGATGAGCATACCAAAGCAGACAATGATGGCTATGGGGTTCTTGATGAGCATATCAATGCCAGAGCTGATAGTGTTCTCCACCACCTGGGCATCGGACGACATGCGGGCGGTAATGTCACCCTTACGCTCCTCAGAGAAGAAGCGGAGGGGAAGACGCAGCACCTTGTCATAGACCTCCATGCGGATATCCTTGACGAGGCCTGTACGCAGAGGTACCATGACGGCGCTGGAGGCAAAATAGCCCGCTGTCTTGAGACCCGTCATGAGGATGAGCAGCACTCCCATAAGCAGGAGTGTGAAGAACTCTCCATGCATGGCTATGACGCCCTGCACCCAGGCATAGCCATTATTGATGAGCACCTTGGTGCTGAAGTGTGACCAGTCCATGGCCTGATACTCGTAGTGAGACTCCTCTACCTTGAAAAGGATATTGAGTATCGGGATGAGCGTGGCAAAGGAGAACACGTTGAGCCACTGCGACACAAAGTTGAGCACCACAGACCACACGAGGTACTTGCGATACGGCCGCATATAGCGGGACATGATGCTAAAGAATTGCTTGAGCATGTTATGAATGCTGAACGTTTAGTATTGAACGCTTAATGACGTACGAGGTTGAGAGCTTAACGATTATGCGCCAGCCACTTGAGTTTAGTCTCAGATGGCTGGCGCACTAGTATGGTATAGATGGAGTTTGTTTAGAACTTATAGCGGTTGTCAGTCACCTTAGCCTTGCGCAGGAGCACCTGGAAGAGAGACTGACCACCGAGAGCCATGCGGCGATCCATATCAGCGGTCTGCTGCTGAGCCTGCTTGGCATCATAGGGCTGGTTAGCCTTCTCGCTATTGAGCACCTGAACTACATAGGCACCAGCGCCACCCTTGACGATAGCAGTCTGACCCTTCTTGAGCTTTGCCACAGCACCCGCAACTACGGGCTCGGGAGTACCTACTGCAGGAACATAGGGCTGACCAAGGAAGGATACACTGGAGATGGTATCAACAACGGCACCCTTCTTCTGTGCCTCGGCAATGGTCTTTACACCTTCGAGCTTCTTGTAAGCGGCCTCTGACTTAACGACAGAGGTGGCGAGCTGGCCAAGAACTTCCTTAACCTGGGTCTCATCCCACTCACGGTACCCCTTCTCGTGGATGTTGGTCACAGCGAGGAGGAGGAGGTGATCCTTGGCCTCACCGCACTCGTAGAGCTTGCTGATGCTCTCTTTCTTAGCCTCGTCAAAGATCCAACGGATGGCATCCTTGGTACCAGCGATGCGCTCAAAATCAGCGTTGTTGCTGCTGAAGTCGTTGCTCTCACGGAGTACATAGCCAGCCTTGGCGGCGTTCTTCTCAATATCAGCCAGGGTCTTGTTCTGAGCAATGAACATATTGAACTTGTTGAGTTCCTTGTTGTAGGTCTCCTTGCTGAAGTCAACGGGAACCTTGATTACAGCAACGTTGTACTTGGTGGTCATAGCCTTGCGAGCATCAACCTGAAGGATAACCTGCATACCACCGATGCTAAGCTTGGTGGCAGAACCAGCGGGAGTATTATTGAGGGCGGTCACATACTTGGCACCATCCTCGTCAATCTGGCCCTGCTGAACCATAGCGCTAGTCACCCAGGTAGAGTCACCAGGCTGTCCGTACTTCTGAGCGAGAGCCTTGAAGGAAGCACCTGCCTTGAGGGCACCCATAATGCTATCTGCACGCTGGGTCATGTCGGCTTCGTCCTTGCCCTGTACGCCGATGAGACGATAGAGGACAGAGTCAGGCAGTTCCTGCTTGCTCACGAGACGCAGCACGTTGAGGGTGTTGTCAGAGGCATTGTAGTAGGGAGCCTTGGTTGCACCTGCAGAGAGGCTATCGAGCTGCTGACGGATGTCGTAGGAGAAAGCAGTCTTGGTCAGAGGAGCGTTGACATAGCGTACCTCGCTGTTGGCAGAGGCTACTACGCTAGCAAGATTCTCACCTGCCACGATACGATTGTAGGCATCAGCCATCTTCTCCTCCAGAGCCTGACGGTCGGCGGCGCTAGCCTGCACACGAACGTCGATAAACTTGACGTCGCGGGTCTCCTGAGGCATATAGAAAAGTTCCTTGTAGCGCTTGTACTGATCCTTGATATCATCATCGCTAGCCTTGGCCACCTCATCGCTGATACTAGCGGCGGGGATACTAGCAACGAGGGCTGTAGCACTCTCAGTTGAATACTCGTGGAACTGCTTGGCTGCAACGGGGTTGCTGACAAAGGCACCCATGAGGAGAGCCTGGTACTTCATACCGAGGAGTTCAGCACGGAGGTTGCGCTCGGTGTAGTCCCACATGCGCTTGATGTTCTCGTAGGCCTCCATCTGTTCACCTGCATACTGTCCGCTAGTGCGAGCCTTCTCATAGCTCTTGAAGAACTCTTGGAGACCAGTATAGTTGAAGCGTCCGGTCTGCTGATCGACAAAGGGAGTGAACTGCATGAGAGCCTGTGAGGTGCCCTGAGCCAGAGCATTCTGCACTTCCTCGTCACTTACGGAGAGACCGAGTTTGGTAGCCTCGTGCTCAATAATCTTGTTGTTGACATAAGTCTGCCACACCTGATCACGCACCTGCTGCTGCTGAGCCTCGGTGAGGTTGTCGGTGTTCTGCTGTAGCTTCATCATCTCGGAGGCCTCCTCCACGTACTGCTGGTAGTCCTGAATGGAGAGCTTCTCACCATAGACGGAGCCTGCCTGCTGCTTGCTCACGGCATTGGTGGTTTCGAGGGAGCGGAAGAACTCTTCGGCAATGAAGGCGAAGAGCGCGAGACCAATAGCGCCTACGAGGAGAGCGCCGTGGTGTCTGATGGATTGTAATGCTGCCATTAGTTGTTATTGTTTTTTGTATTAGTTTTCGTTGATGTTATCGTCTGCGTTTCCGACTTAGGCTTTTTACCCAATTCAGCGCGCAAAGTTAGCAAAAATATACGAGATACACGCAGTTTTAGGCAAAAAACTTCACTTTCGTGGTCTATAAGCGACTTTTACGCCTACTTGGACGTGCAATTCAGAGTTACGACATCGCCCTTGTGGCAACTCAGGCTATAGACACCCTGCTCGCAGTTCACTGTCACGGAACGCCCATTCAGGCAGACACCCTTGCGGGCAGACAGAACAGTCTGCGCAGGCAGCTGGAAGCGGAGGGTCTGTTCCTCATGGCATACGAGGCGGGCAGCCTGGAGAGCACCTGCGCTCCAATCCATATCAACAGTGACATTACCAATAGCCTTGAGGCCACTCACCCTGCCCTCGGACCAACTGGTGGGAAGTGCGGGAAGGAGTCTCAACACGCCCGTCCCACTCTGCAGGAGCATCTCGGCTATGCCTGCGCAGACGCCAAAGTTACCATCAATCTGGAAAGGGGTATGGGCATCCCACAGATTGTAGTATACACCGCCGGAACCATAGTTCAGGTTAGAGCCTGCGTGGCATAAGGCATTGTTAATCATACGACGGGCATAATTACCATCCTGAGCGCGAGCCCAGAGATTAACGCGCCAGCCCATAGCCCACCCTGTAGAAGCATCGGTGCGCTGCGTGAGAGAGTTGATGGCGGGCTGGAAGTATTCGTCACCAGGCACTATCTGGCTGAAGGGATAGAGTGCCATAAGGTGGGAAGTGTGGCGATGGGCATTCTGTCCTGCGCTATAAGGACTATATTTCCACTCACGCAGGAGGGTGGATCCATCGGGGACAAGCGTATTCCACTGCTTGCCATCCACCACACCTGACTGATAAACCTCAGTATGCAGGCCTAGGTCGAGACGGGCATAGCGTTCACGGAGTTGTGAGAGCCAGTTCTGGTCAAGAGAGGATTCGTTGTCCAGCACGCGGATAGCCTCCAATGTGTTAGCAAAGAGTTCGCGAACGAGTTGCTGGCTATGGGCTGTGGCATTCTCGCTGGCAGGTCCCTGTTCTGGTGAGAACTCTGCAGGGCACTCGTAAGTACCATCCTCTGCCAGTACAAGACGCTGCGTCCAGTACTGCGCTGCACTCCACATGGTGGGGAACACGCGCTTAAGGAAGTCGCGATCGAGCGTATAGCGATAGTGCTGCCACAGATGGGTGACGTACCAAGCATTAGCTATAGTATAGTTGCTCATCCAGTTGGACATACCGCCAAAGAGATTGCTCTCTGTATCTACTACCCAGCCGATAGTGGGATCCGCGGCACCTGCGGCGCGGTTGACGTGCTCTGCCTGAGCCTTGCAGCCAGGGCTATTGGAGATGCTAACAATGTGGTCGAGCAGGGGCATGTGTAGATCGCTGAGATTGCAGGGCTCTGCAGGCCAATAGTTCATCTGGATATTGATATTGGTGTGGATGTCGGAGTTCCAGGGTGCATGGCCGCGGTCAGTATCGTTCCACAGTCCCTGAAGGTTGTTGGGCACGGGCTGATGGCGGTTGCTACTGATGAGCAGATAGCGACCATAGTGGTAGTAGAGTTGCTCTAGGAAGAGGCCTTCAGCACTATTCTTATGCTCCTGACTCTCGCCATAGTAGTCTATGAGCGACTTTGTGTCGCGCAGTGAGTTTACTGGTTTACGATTGGCAGCAAAGTTGAGTTGAACGCGATCACGGTATTGATGGTAGTCAGCCACATGATCACGATAGATAGCACGCCAACCACGTTTGGCTGCAGCCTGAATGCAGGCATCGGCCATCTGGGGGAGTCGCTCAGCAGTGCCATTAGTAAAGGTCTTTGGGTTGAAGGCATCAAAGTCCGTGAAACCCGTGAGCAGAAGAACTAACTCTCGAGCACCCTCTACCTCGATGCCCTCCTTTGTCGTACGCACCTGGGCCGCAGCATCGGGCACGAGGGTCATCTGGGCGGCATAGGAGAGGAGTTCCAGTTTGCCGTGGAAGGTGGCAGAAGCGCCCTCATACTGCACCTCAGGAACCTGCGTGCTACGCGCCACCATCTGCCCACCGGGCACTATACCAAAGCGGAGGTGCAGGCGGTTATGTCCCTTGGCTGTATAGCGCACGGCCATCACCTTGTCCGGCTGGCTACTGACGAAGGTGCGGGTGTAGCGAGTGCCTGCGGCATCGCAATACTGTACTCCAGCGACAGCGTTGTCTATATCGAGGTAGCGCACATAGTCTGTTACGCCGGCATCGAGGGAACTACTTAGGTCTGTCACCCAGATACTACCGAACTTGAGGTACTCGCCATGAGGACCATTAGCACGCGTTGTGGAGGTACCATCCCAGAGGCTCTTTTCGTTGAAGGTAATCTTGTCCTCCTTGAGCCCACCGAACACACTGCCACCCAGTTCACCGTTGCCGATGGGCAGACTATATTCCTGCCAGCCGCCGTAACTAGTCGGAGCGGGTTGATTGTACCAAAGGGTATGCAGACTTGGTTTGGAAAAGTGCTCCGCGCCCTTCACGATCAGCGTCGAAGCATCATTAGCGGCGCTACACGTCATGGCTGCGCACACGAGGAGAGAGATTAGGGAAAATATCTTTTTCATAGTAGAAGTATTTACGATTTTGGATATGACACGACACACCATATTATATATACACGCGCGCGACTATAGCGCACACTGACGCAAGACACGACCATCCTCAAGTAGGCGGACAGCAAGTATGCTGTCCTCCAGAGTGGCATAGGTAGGAGGATTACCCCCCTTGGGGAAGGTCGGACTACCCGGGTTGCACACTACGAGACCATCGGGCTGCCGCTCGCAACGCCACAAGTGTGTGTGACCGTAGAGCAGGACATCTATACCCAATCCAGGACGACGCTCAGCGTTGTATATATGACCATGCGTGAGGAACAGTACCTTGCCCCCCTCCGTAACGAAGGTGTAGTCACACATCATATCAAAGCCAAAGAGCATCTGATCCACCTCGCTATCGCAGTTGCCTCGCACTGCCACAATGCGGTCGGCACGTTCATTAAGCAGACTCACCACAGAGGAAGCATCAAGATCGGCAGGCACGCTGTTGCGCGGCCCGTAGTTAGAGAAGTCGCATAGCAGAAGCAGGCGGTCGTAGCCACCCTCGTCAAAAATCTGAAGCAGACGTTGCACAGCTAGCAGGGAGCCATGGAGGTCGGAAGCAATCAGGTATCTCATATACTTACAAACTTATAAACTTAACTATTTACTAAAATATACCCGCTTGACGCGGTTGCTCACGGAGGTCAGCACCTCGTAGGGGATGGTCTCCAGTATATCGGAGAGCGCACTCACGGGGAGGTTTTCGCCGAAGATCTCTACACTGTCGCCCTCCTGGCAGGGCACATCGGTCACGTCGATCATGCACACATCCATGCAGATGTTGCCGACATAGGGAGCCTTGTGTCCGTTGACGAGACAGTAGCCGCGACGGTTGCCGAGATGACGGTCCAGGCCATCGGCATAGCCAATGGGGATAGCAGCAATGCGCGAGGGACGGTCCACAATCGTACGACGACTGTAGCCCACACTTGTGCCAGCCTCCACGTTGCGCATCTGCAAGATGGTCGTCTTGAGGGTGCAGACTGTATTGAGCGGGCCATTGGTCAGGGGTGACACGCCATACAGACCCAGACCCAGACGGACCATATCCATGTGACGTTCCGGGAAGCGCTCTATACCCGCAGAGTTGCAGATATGCCGCAGTATGCGGTGGCCAAAAGCCGCCTGCAGCTGACGCGAGGCTCTGTCGTAGCGGGCAAACTGCTCTGCCGAGAAGGCATCGAAGTCCTCGGAGTCGCTACCCACAAAATGACTGAACACCGAGCGCACCACGAGCGCATCCTGCTGCTGCAGACGCTCTATGAGCTGCGGCATATCTCCCTCATCACTACCATCAGCCTTGCCAGGGTTGAAGCCCAGGCGGCACATACCCGTGTCGAGTTTGATGTGGATAGGGAAGTTCTGTATGCCGGCCTTCTCTGCTGCGCGGATGAGAGCCTCGAGCATCTTGAAGTTATACACCTCGGGCTCCAGACGATGGCGGAAGAGCGTGGGGAAGGCCGTAAGCTCGGGATTCATGATGAGTATGCCCCCCGTGATGCCAGCGCGGCGGAGTTCGGCTCCCTCATCGGCCACAGCCACGGCGAGATAATCTACCCCCTTGTCCTGCAGCGTGCGGGCCACCTCCACGGCACCGGCACCATAGGCATCGGCCTTGACCATGCACACCATCTTGGTGTCGGGCTGCATGAAGGAGCGGTAGTAGTTCACGTTCTTCTTGAGGGCGGCGAGATTAACCTCCAGCGTAGTCTCATGCACCTG
Organism: Bacteroidaceae bacterium; assembly: GCA_024400995.1. Classification (GTDB taxonomy): domain Bacteria; phylum Bacteroidota; class Bacteroidia; order Bacteroidales; family Bacteroidaceae; genus Alloprevotella. Next base: position 48,756 of record JAKSLU010000002.1, on the reverse strand, counting down.
TAGGGCCATCCCCTCCAGGAAGCGCTCAAAGCCAAAGCGACGCGCCCCCTTGAAGAGCACTACCTCATCGTGCAAGCTCTCCAGCAGTCCACTGGCAGCCAGGTCAGCGTCGTTCTCAAAGAACTGTCCCTCTACCCGGAAGAGGTGCTGCCACGTATAGAGTTCAGGTCCTACGCCGACCAGGAAGTCCACGCCGCGCTGACCTACCATTTCGGCCACCTGGGCATAGAGTTCGCGGGGGGGACAACCTGTCTGCAGGATGTCGGACAGTATGAGCGTGCGGCGGCAACCCGTGAGTTCAGGACGGCGGGCCATAAAGTCGAGGGCAATATCGAGCGAGGCCACATCGGAGTTGTAGGAGTCGTTGATGAGGGTCAGACCACGCTCGCCGCGCTTGACCTCCAGTCGCATAGCGAGGTGCTCGAGCTGGGGCATTCGCTCGCGGAGCTGTGCCTCGTCCACACCGAGATGCAGACACACAGCCAGACAGGTACAGGCATTGTGCAGGGAGGCCTCGTTGATAAAGGGCACAGTCACCCTGCCCTCTCGGCCCTGCCACCAGTAGTGCAGCACGGAGCAGCCTGCTTCGCCCTGTTCCACCTCCACATAGAGGGAGGCTTCGCGCTGACGGCGGCTCCAGCTGATGAGAGTGCCGCGATAGTCGGACATACGCAGACAGGAGCAGAAGGTATCATCGTCTATACTGGCAACGAGTGCGGGGGCATCCTTGAAGAGCTGGAGCTTCTCCAGACACTTTTCCTGCAACGTGGCAAAGTTCTCCTGATGGGCAGGTCCCAGGGTGGTAAACACGCCCAGGGTGGGCTGTATGATGGCGCGCAGAGCCTCCATCTCTCCGGGCTGCGACACACCAGCCTCAAAGAGGGCAATATCGCTGCGCTCGCTGAGCTGCCACACAGAGAGGGGTACGCCGATCTGCGAGTTGTAGGAACGGGGGGAACGACACACTACGTGGTTGGGCGAAAGGAGCTGGTAGAGCCACTCCTTGACGACGGTCTTGCCGTTGCTACCCGTTATGCCGACGACAGGCAGGTCGAAGGCATCACGATGGCGTTCGGCCAGTCGCTGCAGGGCCTTGAGAGGGCTGACTACCTCCAGAAAGTTTGCATCAGGATAACTGGTTCTCCAGTCCTCGGGGAGTGTACCTACTACAAAGGAGCGCACGCCCCTACGATAGAGGTCGCTAATATAACGGTGGCCATCGCCTGAGCGGGTGCGCAGGGCAAAGAAGAGGGAGGTCTCGGGGAACGAGAGCGAGCGGCTGTCCGTAAGGAGCCACTCCACACTGGTGTCCGCCGTACCCAAGCGGTGGGCGCCGATGAGGGTTGCGAGGGTTTCTATCTGATATGTCATAATCTATATTCTTGGGGCCAGTAGGTCCTATGATATTTCGGAAAAGTCAGTACGCTCCTTGCGCAGGCGGCGTAGTTGCTGCCAGAGCAGGGCGTACTCGGGATTTTGCTGCTGTGGGTCGCGCTCTACGATGTCGCGGGCCACGAGGCGAGCCTCCTGCATGAGGCGGGAGTCCTTGACGACATTGGCTATCTTGAGGTCAAAGGGCATACCACTCTGCTGCGTACCCTCCAGGTCGCCAGGTCCACGAAGTTTGAGGTCCTCCTCGGCTATCTCAAAGCCGTCGGTACTCTCCACCATGATGAGCATGCGGCGACGGGTGGTGTCGCTCAGTTCCTTCTTGGTGATGAGCAGACAGTAGCTCTGGTCTGCACCACGCCCCACGCGGCCTCGGAGCTGGTGCAACTGGGCCAGGCCAAAACGCTGGGCCTCCTCGATGACCATCACGCTGGCATTGGGCACGTTGACGCCCACCTCGATAACGGTTGTACTGACGAGTATCTGTGTCTCCCGCTCCTGGAACTGCCGCATGGCCTCCTCCTTGAGGGCGGGCTTCATCCGGCCATGAACGCAGCCCACACGATACTGCGGAAACTCGTCCACCAGACGGGCATAGCCCTCCTGTAGGCTCTTGAGGTCCTGCGTGGCCGACTCCTCGATGAGCGGAAAGACCACATAGACCTGACGACCCGCCTGAAGCTCGTGGAGCAGACCCTGGTGCAGCTTGTAGTGCTCCTCTTCGTAGTAGTGGCGGGTGGTGATAGGCTTGCGCCCAGGGGGCAACTCGTCGATCACGCTGACCTCCAGATCGCCAGAGACAGTCATGGCCAGCGTACGGGGGATGGGGGTGGCAGTCATGACGAGGATATGGGGCGGCTGTGTGTTCTTCTCCCAGAGGGCGGCACGCTGCTTGACGCCAAAGCGATGCTGCTCATCGACCACGGCCAGACCGAGATTGAGGAACTGCACCGTGGGCTCTATGAGAGCGTGGGTACCCACGAGTATATCGACTTCGCCTCGAGCGGTAGCCTCTAGGATTTCGCGGCGCTGCTTGCCCGTGACAATACCCGTGAGGAGTTCTACCCGCACAGGCAGGTCGCCGAGCTGCTGACGCAGGGTGGCCAGATGCTGCTCGGCCAGGATTTCGGTAGGAGCCATCACACAGGTCTGGAACCCGTTGCCGATGGCCAGCAGGCAGGTCATGAGGGCCACCATGGTCTTGCCCGAGCCCACGTCGCCCTGCAGCAGGCGGTTCATCTGACGACCAGAGGCCATGTCGGCCTGTATCTCACGGAGCACGCGCTTCTGGGCTTCGGTTAGCTCAAAGGGGATGCGCTCCCTGTAGAAGCGATGAAAGAGTTCGCCCACCTGCGGAAGGCGGTAACCAGCTATGTGGAGTTGCTGTCGCTTGGCATAGCAGAGAATGCCGAGCTGGAGATAGAATAGTTCCTCGAACTTGAGCCTACGCTCCGCTGAGGGTATCTCCTCTGCACTCCTTGGCTGGTGGATGATGCGTAGTGCCTCGCCCAGACTCACCAGGTGGCGTTGCGCGATGAGCCAGTCGGGCAGTGTCTCTGTCAGAGTGCCTCCCAAGCCTCCCCTAGCGGGGCGTTCCTCCGTCTGCGGGGTAGCTATCAGACCGACCATAGCGAGGGCGGTCTCTATGATCTTGGCCAGTGCACGGGAGTTGAGACCAGAGGCCTTCATCTTGTCGGTGGTGTGATAGTGGGGCACGAGAGCCTGCACCTGCTTGCCACCCTCCCCACGCTCTGCCGAATTCAGGGGGGTCACCTCGGGGTGTGCGAGATTGAAGCGGTTCTTGAAGAAGGTAGGCTTGCCAAAGACGACATACTCCTGCCCTATCTTGTAGGATTGCTCGGCATACTTAATACCCTTGAACCATACCAGTTCACAGTAGCCTGTCCCATCGGTGAAGGAGGCTATGTAGCGTTGCTTGCGTCCCGCACCCTCCTTGAAGAACTCCACGATGCGTCCTCGGAGCTGCACGTTGGGCATGCCCTCCATCAGGTCGCAGATGCGGAGGGTCTGGGAGCGGTCGTCGTAACGATACGGAAAGGTATAGAGCAGATCGCCCAGTGTGCGCACACCGAGCTCTTTGCTAAGAAGGTCGGCCCTGGCAGGACCGACCCCTTTGATGTATTTTACGTCCTGGTTGAGCAAACCGTTAGAAGCGGAAGTAGGTCTCTACCCACAAATCGTGGTAGTCACGCTTGCCCTTGGCACCACCGAGGGTACGGTCGTGACCATAGTTGTACTGCAGCTGGAACATAAGGTTCTTGTGGAGCTGGAAGTTGGGGCAGAGGCTATAGATGCTCTGGGTGTTGTCCCAGCTTGCTCCAGAGCGGAACACGTCGTACTTGGCATAGATCTTGAGCCAGTCGGTGACGGGCACACCTACGGTGGCATACCAGGCATCGGCACGCAGGCCGTTGCCGCTATGGTGAGCATACTCACCGCGCACGGTGTAGCCCTCATGCTCGTATTTCATACCCAGGGCATAGCGCTCGCGGCGAAGAGTAGTGCCGCCATAGGTCACATTGCCTGTCCAGCCGAAGAAGCCTACATACAGGTCCTTGACGGGCTGCACCTGCAGAGAGCCGATAAAGTCCTTCTGCTTGTTGTTGTCGGCGTGGTTGATGCCGTTACCGTTATACACGCCTGCCATGTAGTGAACGAGGGAGCGTTTCTGCTTGCCCTTACCAACGCGAAAGAGATCGCCCTGCACCTGTATGCCCTGGTCGCGACCACCGTTCCAGGTCACACCATCGGGACAGAAGTCGCTGAAGCCAGAGAGCTTCTTGACCAACTGGGAGTAGTCGCCAACGCCTACCTCCCAGGGGTTGTAGGGGTTCTCAAAGCTGAAGCAACGCTTGAACTGGCCGACCTTTACCTCCAACTCCTTCCAGTGGCTCCAGGCCAGATAGAAGTCCTTGAAGTGGGGACCGGGCTTGTCGTTCTCCATCTCCATCTGCAAGCGGTACTTGAAGTCCTTGAGCAGCGTTCCATCTACATACACACGGATGAGGCGGGCGCTGAAGGTGTTGCTACCCTTACCCTTGTTGCTATAGGCGTACTTGCCGATAGCATAGCCGCCAAACTTGGGAGCACTGGCCCACTTGACGACCTTGCGACCATACTCCACGGGGGCCTCATCGGCGGGCACGGGAGCGGGCATAGCACGATTGACGGCACGATTGACGACATCTGTGACAAAGCCGGCAGGCTCCTCTGCACCGACACCGATGGTTTCGGCAGTCTCAGTCAGGAGCGGTTCTACATTGTCCTCGGTAGGAGTCTCAACCTCAGCCCATGCAGGAACAGAAAGCATAGTGCACGCTGCAAAAAGGAGTAAATAGTGTTTCATTTTGCGTTTTTTTGATTAATTTTACATTTCAGACTGCAAAATTATGAAAAAAAGCCGTAATTTTGCGTCCGAAAAGCAGATTTTTTCACTCTACACACACATTATTATAATATTATAAGTCCCACACGACATGAAAAAGCACACAATACTCTCTCTCTTGGGCACTCTGTTCTGTCTTGGTGCACAGGCCCTCCCCTACTCCCTCGCGACCCTCGCCTCTGCCCCTCAGCCCGCAGGTGCAACTGCAGTGACAGGCAAGGAGGAGTTTATCAAGTTTGGCAACTTTGACCAGTGGATGACGCGCGACATCAAGGAGAGCACCATCATTGGCGGCAAGACCGTTAGCCTTGCTGAGGTCGCCCCTGCAGCCCACTGGACTGAAACCAAGGCCTATCGCAACCAGGGCGGCAGTCCCTGGGCCACCTCCAATGTCTATGCCAAGGTGGCAGGCATCAGCAAGACCAACGTAAGTGTGTATAAGGAGGCCCGCCCTGGTCACGGCTACTGCGCCAAGCTCTACACCCACCTCGTGGAGTGCAAGGTGCTGGGTGTCGTGAACATCAAGGTGCTGGCCGCTGGCAGTCTATACCTCGGTGAGACCCAGGAGCCCATCACTGGCGTAGGCGATCCCATGAAGAAACTCTCTGCTGGCATGAAGATAAGCCGCTGTCCCAAGGCCGTGCGCTTTGACTACAAGGTCAAGCTCTCTGGCGAGAAGAATCGCATACGCAAGGGTACAGGTCGCCAAAAGGATGTTGCAGGAATGGACCTCTGCGACGCCTATGCCTTTGTGCAGAAACGCTGGGAGGACGCCGAGGGCAACATCCACGCGCTCCGTCTGGGCACCATGTCCGTGCGCTGGGGTAAGAACACCAACGACTGGGTGAACAACGCCACCTACGAGATACACTACGGCAACATCACCGGCACATCCTACTACCGCGACTATATGCGTCTGAACGAGGTAGAGCGCTACTGCAAGAACTCCAAGGGACAGCTCGTGCGCATCATCGAGGAAGGCTGGGGCACAGAAAACGATGCACCCACTCACCTCATCCTGGCCTTTGACTCCAGCCACGGCGGTGCCTACGTCGGCAGCGTGGGCAATACGCTCTGGATTGACAACGTCCGCCTGGTTTACTAAGCTACACCACAGGCATAAACATCCTCATACAACGCCTCGGGTCCTAGACTCGGGGCTTTTTGCTGCCCTGCCCGACTGGCACGTTTACCGGTATAAAAAACTAGCCTATACTCTAGGAAAAATTAGTCTATACACTAAGGAAAACTAGCCTATACACTAAAAAAAACTACCCTATACACCAGGAGGAACTTGCGGTTTTGCAGACCACTAGTGTTCACATCCGCAGGCACCATACATCGCTCGGCGACACAGGTAGGACACACACGTATTTCGACACACTCACATTTGTATATTACATTGCTATAAGTTAATTTTTGGAGGTTTTCGGCACAAACACTTCGCTATTCCAGAAAAAAAGTGTAACTTTGTGCGCAAAACTAATATACCCGTAAGATATGTTTTCTAATTTCATTGCCGATCGTATCGTAATGGATGGACTCACCTTTGACGACGTCCTCCTCGTTCCTGCCTACTCCGAGGTACTGCCTCGCACCGTGCAGCTCTCCACAAAGTTCTCACGCAACATCCAGCTGCAGATTCCCTTCGTTACAGCAGCTATGGACACCGTGACCGAGGCGCCCATGGCTATTGCCATCGCACGCGAAGGTGGTATCGGCGTGATACACAAGAATATGAGCATCGAAGAGCAGGCTCGTCAGGTGGCGATCGTCAAGCGTGCCGAAAACGGCATGATCTATGATCCCGTGACGATCAAGCGCGGCAGCACCGTGGGTGACGCTCTGGCCCTGATGGCCGAGTATCACATCGGCGGCATCCCCGTGGTAGATGACAACATGCACCTCGTGGGCATCGTCACCAACCGCGACCTGCGCTTTGAGCCCAATCTGGAACGCACCGTGGACGAGGTGATGACCTCCGAAAACCTCGTGACCACCCACACCCAGACAGACCTCGTGGCTGCTAGCCAGATTCTGCAGGAAAACAAAATCGAGAAGCTCCCCGTTGTCGATAAGGATGGCCGTCTCGTAGGACTCATTACATATAAGGATATCACCAAGGCCAAAGACAAGCCCTCTGCCTGCAAGGACGAAAAGGGCCGTCTGCGCGTAGCAGCAGGTGTAGGCGTCACAGCCGACACACTGCAACGTATGGAGGCTCTCGTCAAGGCTGGTGCCGATGCCATCGTCATCGACACTGCCCATGGTCACTCCAAGGGTGTGATCGACAAGCTCCGCGAGGCCAAGACCGCCTTTAGCGGTGTGGACATCGTGGTGGGCAACGTGGCTACTGGCGATGCCGCCCGTATGCTCGTGGAGGCTGGTGCTGACGCCATCAAGGTGGGCATCGGCCCGGGCAGCATCTGCACCACCCGCGTTGTAGCCGGCGTAGGTGTACCCCAGCTCAGCGCCGTATATGACGTGGCCAAGGCTCTCGAGGGCACTGGTGTACCTCTCATTGCCGATGGTGGCCTGCGCTACTCTGGCGACATCGTCAAGGCTCTGGCCGCTGGCGGCAACTGCGTCATGATCGGCTCGCTCGTAGCCGGCTGTGAGGAGAGCCCCGGCGACACCATCATCTTCAACGGCCGTAAGTTCAAGGCCTACCGTGGCATGGGCTCACTGGAGGCCATGGAGAACGGTAGCAAGGACCGCTACTTCCAGGGCGGCGTGGCAGAGGTCAAGAAGCTCGTGCCTGAGGGCATCGCCGGTCGAGTCCCCTTCAAGGGCAGCATGCAGGAGGTTATCTATCAGCTCGTTGGTGGTCTACGCTCTGGCATGGGCTACTGCGGTGCTGCTACCATCGATATGCTCCACAACGCCAAGTTCACACGCATCACCAACGCTGGTGTCATGGAGAGCCATCCCCACGATATCACCATCACCAGCGAAGCTCCCAACTATAGCCGTCACGAATAATAATTAGCACATTCATAAATTAGCAAATGAAGAAACATCTCATGATACTGGGCCTCGCGCTGAGCGGAATGTCCGCCATGGCGCAGCAGGCCGACCCCGTACTGATGGTCGTAAACGGCAAGCCCGTGACACGTGCCGAGTTTGAATATGCCTACAACAAAAACCAGGACACCGAGGGTGCCGTGGAGGATGTGCCTCTGGACAAGTACGTTGATATGTTCATCAACTACAAGCTCAAGGTGGCTGCCGCTGAGGCTCTGCGCATGGACACGCTGACATCCTACAACGAGGAGTTCCGCACCTATCGCGATATGCAGCTCACCCCCGCCCTCGTGGACGAGGAATATATTGATAGCGTGGCCCGCAGCCTCTATCAGCACTCCGTGGATATGCTCCAGGGCCGCGACCTGCTACGTCCTGCCCATATCCTCATGATGGCCCGCCAGAACGCCACCGACGAGGAGCGTGCACAGGCCCGCACCCGCATTGACTCTATCTACACGGCTCTGCAGAATGGTGCCGACTTTAGCGAACTGGCCACCAAGCTCAGCCAGGATCCTGGCAGCGCTCGTCAGGGTGGTGCCCTGCCCTGGATTGGTCCTGGCAACACTCTTCAGGAGTTTGAGGACGCCGCCTACGCCCTCAAGGTGGGCGAGATGTCGGGCGTAGTAGAGAGCCCCGTGGGCTTCCACATCATCAAGATGCTGGAGCGCAAGCAGTTTGAGCCCTACGACTCCCTCCGCACTCAGATTATCACCAGCCTCAAGCGTCAGAATATTGAGGAGTCCTCTGCTCAGGCCAAGATACAGAAGTTGATTGCCCAGACGGGCAAGACCCGCGAGGATATCATGCTTGAGACTCTGGCTGAGCTGGAGAAGCAGGACCCCTCCCTCCACTGGCTCGTACAGGAGTACCACGACGGTCTGCTCCTCTACGAGGTATGCAAGCAGGAGGTGTGGGACAAGGCCGATGCCGATGTCAAGGGTCAGGAGGCCTGGTTCAAGAGCCACAAGAAGGACTACAAGTGGGACAAGCCCCGCTTCCGTGGCTTTGTTTATCACCTGACCAGCAACGACAAAAAACTCCGCAAGCAGGTTGATGCCCTCCTCAAGAAGCACGGAGAGGGTGACTGGCGTACAGAACTCAAGAACACCATCAACAAGGATAGCGTAGTCGTAAGTCTGCATGGTCCCTACGTGGCTGCTCAGGGCGAGAATGCCTATGTTGATGAGGCCGTATTTGGTCAGCCCCAGACACGCCCCATGAAGAAGTTCCCCTACATCTTCTCCTACGGCAAGGTGCTCAAGCAACCCAAGCTCTACACCGACGTGAAGGCTCAGGTCGTTGAGGACTACAAGCAGGATATGGAACGCCAGTGGGTTGAGGGCCTGCGCAAGCGCTTCAGCTTCAGCGTTGACCCCGAGGTACTCAAGACGGTCAACAACCACGACTAAACCGTGAACAACACAATGAAAAGGCCACTCCTCATCCTCGTTCTCTCATTGCTCACTCAGACACTCACATGGGCACAGGGTAATGTGGTCGATCAGGTAGTGTGGGTCGTAGGTAGCGAGCCCATCCTCATGTCCGATGTGGAGGAGTCGCGCATCGCAATGGAGATGCACGGTCAGGTGGTGGACAACCCCTACTGCACCATCCCCGAACAGATTGCCATCCAGAAGCTCTTTGTACATCAGGCTGAGCTGGACTCCATCGACGTGAGCGAGAGTGCAGCCATCCAGGCTGCCAACGACCAGATCAACGGCTACATACAGCAGTTTGGCAGCAAGGAGAATGTGGAGTATTTCGCCCACAAGACCATCCCGCAGCTCCGCGAGATGTACAAGGAACAGGCCCGCATGGAGCAGAAGGTGGAGGGCGTCAAGCGCAACCTGCGCTCTGGCATCCGCATCACCCCTGCTGAGGTGCGCGAGTACTACAAGCACATGAATCCCGATTCCCTACCCCTCATCCCCACCAAGGTGGAGGTGCAGATCATCACGCAGCAGCCCCGCTACGAGCGTGCCGAGATTGAGCGCGTGGAGAACAAGCTCAAGGAGATAGCCCACCGCATCAACGCTGGTGAGACGACCTTTGCCACTCAGGCTCGCATGTGGTCACAGGACCCTGTGTCCGCTGCCAGAGGCGGTGAGTGCGGCATGGCAGGACGCAATAGCTTTGTGCCGGAGTTCAGCAACGTGGCCTTCTCTCTGACCGATCCCAAAAAGGTCAGCAAGATCGTCAAGACGGAGTTCGGCTACCACATCATCCAGCTCATCGAGAAGAAGGGCGACATGGCCAACGTGCGCCACATCCTCATCAAGCCCGAGGCCAGCGATAGCGCCTACATAGCCAGCACAGAACGTCTGGACTCAATAGCCAACAGCATTAGGAGCGGCAAACTCACCTTTGAGGAGGCAGCTCTGCGCTACTCCTCCGACAAGGATACACGCAGCAACCGCGGCGTCATGGCTAACAAGGAAATGCAAGGCGGCATGATGGTGGGCATGACCTCACGCTTCGAGATGCGCGACCTGCCCTCGCAGATTGCCCTCGTTGTGGACACGATGCAGGTGGGGCAGGTATCGCAGGCCTTCCGCTATGAGAACGAAAAAGGCCAGCAGCTCACTGCCATCGTCAAGCTCAAGAACCGCATTGAGGCCCATCCCGCCAATCCCGTGGAGGACTACCAGATACTGCGCGACATTGTTTATAACGAGCGTGCCCAACGCAAACTCGACGACTGGATTAAGGAGAAAATCAAGACGACCTACGTACGCATTAGCCCCGAGTGGCGCTCCTGCGAGTTCCAGTACGACGGATGGATAAAACAGTAGTCCGACATAGCGTACCGAAGTGAAGTGAAGCACTCGCGACTGACATACATTATATATATTATAGCAGGGATGATTGCGGCAAGCATCATCCTTGCTACCGCTAATGCCGCTACGCCTAAGCGTCGCAAGACCACGGATGAGCGTGTGCATCTGGTCAACGCCGACGACCTGTCGTACGACCAGTATGTGTACCCTGGCGCGCAGATACTCGTGGGCAACGTGGTCATTACCCATACGGGCATGAAGCTCACCTGCGACAGCGCCGTCATCTACGAGGCGACCAACTCCTTTATGGCCGTAGGGCGCGTCAGGATGGTGCAGGGCGACACCCTCACCCTCACAGGTGACTCACTCTACTACAGCGGTGAGTCGGAGATGGCCGAGGTGCGTCGCAACGTGGTACTGACCCACCGCAAGACCAAGCTATACACCGACAACCTCAACTACGACCGTGTGGAGAAGAAGGGCTACTTCTTTGACGGCGGACGTATGATCGACGGCGACAACGATCTGACGGCCGCCTGGGGCGAGGACCACACCGCCACCCGCCAGGCCGTCTATCTCCAATCCGGCGACCCCACCGACCGCTCAACCCGCAGTTCCGCCTCGTCAGCGACACGCTCCACTACGACACCCGCACCAAGTGGAGCCGCCTGCTCGGCCCCTCCAACATCTTCAGCGGAGACAGCCGCATATATACCGAGAACGGCTACTACAACACCGACACAGAGCAGGCACGACTATACGACCGTCCGCAGCTCTTCAACAAAGGCAGCCACATGCTGGGCGACAGTCTGCACTACGACAAGCACACTGGCCTGGCCGAGGCCTTTGGCAACATCTTCTACCGCGACACGGTCAACCGCAATATACTCCTGGGCGAGTACGGATTCTACAACGAACTCACCGGTGAGGCTATGGCCACAGGACGCGCGCTGGCCAAGGATTTCTCGCAGTCGCAGACGGACACTCTGTTTGTGCATGCAGACACTCTGCGAGTCCATTCCTTCAATCTCGACACCGACTCCGCCTACCGCATGCTACACGGCTACTACCACGTCAGAGCCTACCGCAGTGACGTGCAGGCCGTGAGTGACTCTCTCATGGCACATAGTCAACTCAAGACGCTCACGCTCTTCAAGGACCCCATCGTATGGGAGGGCGCTCACCAGATTCTGGGAGAGGAGATCACAGCCTATCTCAATGACTCCACCATCGACTCGGTCTATGTGGACCGTCAGGCACTCCTGGTGGAACAACTGGACACGGTGCTCTACAACCAGGTGGGAGGACGCCAGATGCGCGCATACTACCGTGGCAAGCAGATGCACGAGAACGTGGTCGATGGCAATGGCATGGTGGTGTACTATCCCTACGAAAAAGACAGCACGATCCTCTATCACATCTATATGCAGACGCCGCGCATACAGATTATCTACAACGAGGAGGGCAAGCTCGATAGCCTCCGTACACCCGAACACGATGGTCTGATGTACCCCATCGGTATGGCACCAGCACAGCACACGCGACTACACAACTTTGAGTGGTTTGACTACATCCGTCCGCGCGACAAGTACGATCTCTTTGAGTGGCGACCCAAGCGCTCTGGATCAGAGCTGAAATGGGTTCCCCGGCGCGAGGCACCCCTGCAATATCTCAAGAAAGAAGACTCTACCCCTACATCCGAATGACTGACATCATACATCTGCTGCCAGACTCGGTGGCCAACCAGATTGCCGCAGGCGAGGTGATACAGCGCCCCGCCTCCGTCATCAAGGAACTCGTCGAGAACTCCATCGACGCAGGTGCCTCGATGGTGCAGGTGCTCGTGACTGATGCTGGTCGTACCTGCATACAAGTCATTGACAACGGAAAGGGTATGAGCGAGACGGATGCCCGCCTCTCCTTTGAGCGTCATGCCACCTCCAAGATACAGAAGGCTGACGATCTCTTTGCCCTCCACACGATGGGTTTCCGCGGGGAGGCGCTGGCCAGTATCGCAGCCATAGCCGAAGTCGAACTGCGCACCCGCCGCCCCGAAGACGACCTGGGCGTAAGCATCACCATCGAGGGTTCACGCATCACCAGTCAGGAACCTATCAGCTGCCCCGCTGGTGCAAACTTTGCCGTGCGCAACCTTTTCTACAATATCCCCGTACGCCGCAAGTTCCTTAAAGGCAATCGTACCGAACTGGCCAATATACTATCCGAGTTTGAACGCATAGCCATCGCCCATCCCAACGTAGCCTTTACGCTCTCTCACAACGAAGAGCAAATGCTCAACCTCCCTGCGGGCAACTTTCACCAGCGTGTGCTTGGGCTCTTCGGCAAGCGCATTGACAGCAAACTGCTGCCCGTGCAGACTGACACAGATCTGGTGCGTATTTCGGGATTTGTCGGAACTCCAGAGAGTGCCAAAAAGAAGAGCGCACACCAGTTCTTCGTTACCAACTCGCGTTACATGCGACATCCGTATTTCGCCAAGGCTATCCAGACAGCCTACGAGCGACTAATTCCGGACGGTTACCAAGTACCATTTTTCCTCTGTCTGGAGGTAGAACCCTCGCAGATAGACGTCAACGTACATCCCACTAAGACGGAGATTAAATTCACCGACGAACAGGACATCTGGCATATACTGCTAGTGGCCATTCGTGAGGCACTGGGCAAGCACAATGCCATACCCTCCCTCGACTTTACTGCTGCCGACCGTCCCGACATACCAATCTTTGCGCCCTCGGCTGGCACAGGAGGCTCTTCTGCCCCACAGCCACCCACCATCCACATCAACCCCAATTTCAATCCTTTTAGTGCAGGAAAGAGTAAACCCGCCGTGCAATCCGGATGGGAAGCTGCATACAATCTGGACGATCTACCCAGCATCCCAACTGATCACCCTACCCTTCAGGCTGATTTCGCAGGGTCTCTGGCTAGTATCTCTGGACTTCAACCTAATACCTCTGACCTTCAAGCTAACACCTCTAGGCTTCAGGCAAGTCTCCCTATAGACTCTGCGCTAGCTTCTTCCTCCCCCACCCTCTTTGGCGACCTGCCAGCAGAGGAAGCTTCCGTATGGACCAGCACAGATAGTACCTACTATCAATATCAAGGACAGTACATTCTTACTAGCGCCGAGCAGGGACTGCTACTCATTGACCAGAACCGCGCATCGCAGCGCATCCTCTACGATCAGTACCGCCATCGTATGACTGAGGGTACTAGTGCCACACAGGGGCTGCTCTTCATGCAGATTATCCAGCTCTCCCCCTCACAGGCTCACATCGCAGAGAGCATAGGCGAGGACCTTGACAGTCTGGGCTTCAATATTTCCAACCTAGGAGGAGGTAGTTTCTCCATCTTGGGCGTCCCCGCGGGCACCGAGGGACTGGATCCTGTAGCCCTTCTCCAGACCATCCTCGATGATGCTGAAGCTACCATGCTCAGTAGCGACAAAGATAACTCCAATGCAGCTCGCGAAACACTCCATCACACTCTGGCCGCCTCTATGGCACGCAAGGCTGCTACGCCCATTGGTGAGAGTCTTTCCACGAAGGAGATGAAAGCACTTTGCGACGCGCTCTTCGCTTCCTCACTCCCTGGCTATGCACCAGATGGTAAGCCCATCATCGTCACACTTTCGCCTGCTCACATTGCACGTCTCTTCAGCTGAAGTGCTCCTAACCTATAGTTCGCGGCTTTTCCTGCTATACATCACGTGCATTTCGGATTTAGAAACCCTACGCCCTAAAACACGTCATGACCTGCCTTTTTCTTGAGAAATAAACTTTTTTTATGTTTTTTGTGCGCATCTTACCAAAGAAATGATTAACTTTGCGGCGTGTTAAACCTTAAGCGGTTCCTAGTCTAGCAGAAACCAAGCGTAGAACAATAAACACTATAACACCAATATTAATTCACAACAGTATGAAAAAGTTTATGATGAGCCTTGCACTCATAGCTATGTCTATGACTGCATTTGCACAGAACATGACTGAAGTGCCCACCCGCAAGTATCACGTCGTTACAAACTCCTTCTGGGCTAACTGGTATCTGCAGGCTGGCTTTGCTGGTAATGCTAGTTACACTAGCCAGCAGGTAAGTGGTTTGAATGGCAACCCCTTTTCTGGCATACATGGTGACCTCGGCTTTGACGTAGCTGTAGGTAAGTGGTTTACCCCCGGCATCGGTCTCCGCACCAAGTTCCAGGGCATTTGGGCTAAGGACGTATTCAACGAGGCTAGTCGTCCCTCCAAGAAATACTTCAATGTACACGAGGACGTAATGTTCAACCTGACCAACATCTTTGGTGGTTATCAGGAAAATCGCGTCTGGAATCTCAGCGTTTATCCAGGTATCGGATATATGCGCAATCTCTCTGAGAACCATCACGGCGGTGAGGTTAGCCTGAACGTAGGTATGATTAACACCTTCCGCGTAGCTAAGCACTGGAACGTATTCCTCGATATCTGGGGCACTTGGGCTCAGGGTAGTGTATTCACCAATCAGGAGGGTGTAGCTCACAACTATGCTGACTACCAGAAGGGCTACAGCCGCCACTGGGACAAGCTTGTAGGTGCTACCGTAGGTGTAACCTACAACCTTGGCAAATGCACTTGGGAGAAGGCTCCTGATGTTGATGCCCTCATGGCCATGAATCAGGAGCAGCTCGACGCTCTCAATGCTGCCCTCAAGGAGCTGCAGGACGAGAATGCACGTCTCCGTGAGCTCCTCGCTCAGAAGCCTGCTAAGGAAGTAGAGACCGTTGTTCAGACTGTTAAGGAGATGGCCAGCACCAACGCTAGCGTATTCTTCAATATTAATAAGAGTACCATCGCCAGCCGCAAGGATCTCGTTAATGTGAAGGAGATAGCCGAATACGCTACTGCTAACGGTAGCAAGATTGTAGTTACTGGCTATGCAGATAGCAAGACTGGTTCTGCCACCTACAACCAGGCACTCTCCGAGCGTCGTGCCAACACTGTAGCTAACGAGCTCGTTAAGATGGGTGTAAAGCGCGACAATATCGAGGTAGTTGCTGCAGGTGGTGTTGACAGTCTCAGCCCCTACAGCTACAATCGTCGTGCTACCGTTAAGATTGCTGAGTAAGCATCTGCAAAGATAGCTGAATAAGCATCTACAGTTACACAAATATACTGCCGCTCAAGCCAAATCGGGCTTGGGCGGCTTTTTTATGTACTCAGGTTTGGGCGTTTAGTAAATTATGCGTAACTTTGCGCCTTGATAATGACAATACTTAACCATAGGCTAATGCGCCCTCTATCATTCCTCCTACTACTCCACTTTCTCAGCGCTCTCCTTTGTGTAGCACAGGAGACGCGTAGTCCCGTGGAAAGTTTTCTAGAGGAGAACTATGACGTGCGTTTCAGCGAAGGTAATAGCATTGCGTTACTACCCTCTGGACGTGAAAAGTTTGCCGCACTGGAGCGTGACCTCAAGCAGGCCAAGGAGTTCATACACATGGACTACTTCAACTTTCGCTACGACTCCATCTCCCGCGTCATTTTCAACATACTACGCGAGCGGGCCGCTGCTGGCGTAGAAGTACGTGTCGTGATTGATGCCTACGGCAATGGCAAGAGTTCCCGTTCCCTACACCTACCGCAAATCAATCGACTCCGCCGCGCAGGAGTAGATGTCCACATATTTGATCGTATTGTATTTCCATGCTTCAACCACATCTTCCACCGCGACCACCGCAAGATAGTGATCATCGATGCTAAGGTAGGCTACATTGGCGGTATGAACATCGCCGACTACTACATACACGGCAAGGGCGACATCACCAACTGGCGCGACATGCACCTCCGCCTCACAGGCCCCGCAGTGGCAGACCTGCAGCGCGTGTTCATCCCTTTCTGGAACAAGACAACTGGTCAGGATATCCACGGTGCCCACTACTACGAGACAGACACGTCCGAATATGACAGGCAAGAGCTGCACGTACCAGCTACTGCGCGAGTAGGTGTAGTTAACCGTACACCTAGCAATGCCGTAGATTGGCCTCGTCACAACACTCGCATAGCCCGCGATGCCCTACGCTCAGCTATAGACAACGCTCAGCACAACATACAGATTGTCAATCCTTACTTCGCCCCCTCGCGCATGATACGCCAGGCCCTGAAGCGCGCAATCAAGAGAGGCGTCGAGGTTGAAATCATGATCAGCACAAAGAGCGATGTGCGCATAACACCCCGCATCGTGGAGAATACCTGCCACGGCCTTATGCGCCACGGAGCCAAAGTCTATATGTACGAGGAGGGCTTCCACCACAGCAAAATAATGACGGTGGACGACAGCCTCTCCTTTGTCGGTAGCGTAAACCTCGACCACCGCAGCCTTTACTCCGACTATGAGTGCAACCTTATGATTCATGACCGCAGCACAAACGAGCGTCTGCGCCACATCTTTGAGAGCGACAAGGAGCACAGCCTCCAGCTCACTCCCTCAGTATGGAAGACCCACTTCAGTCCAGGTCATCGTCTGCGTTGCCGACTTGCCACCATTCTCCGGCCCCTCGTATAAAGCTCTTCCCCGACACAAACACTCACCCTCCCAATACACCATAGCCATGCGCAAAATATATGTACCCATCTATCTCATAGAGTGGAGTGACGTTCGCCCCTATGTCATTATGGCAGGCCACGGCATCAAAGTATGCTCCATATACCTCTGGAAGGGCATCTATCAACTGACCGTCTGGACAGGTATCTGTCTTGCAGCACTCTGGCAGTTCCTGCAGGTCTGCGCTCGTCTCCTTGTGCGTGCCATCAAGGCTCTCTGCCGAGGCATCTGGCAGGGGCTTCTCAACATCTTCACAATTACCAATCCCCGAGGTGAAGAGGAAGAGGAGGAGGAGGAAGAAGAAGATAGTTCAGTACAGCGCCGCTCTATCTTTGATGAGGACTAAAAGAAGAGGGTGTGCCGAAAGTCTGTATTGAGACTTTTGACACACCCTCTTATTTTTTGCTTTTAAACTCTCAGGAGCGTACCCTTAGTCCTGAGCGGCGGGAGCCTGCTGGCCGGGAACATTGGGAGTAGCAGGAGCGGTGGCCTTCATGCTGGTCACAATGGTGCTGCTATCCTGATGCTCGGAGGGGACAGTGCAGAAGGTGGTTGCTACAGCAAACACAACGAGAGCTACAGCCAGACCCCAAGTCAGCTTCTCTACGATGTCGGTAGTCTTGCGGACGCCTGCGAGGGCATTCATTCCGCTAAAGTCGGAGGCGAGACCGCCACCCTTGGATTCCTGGATGAGCACTATAAAGGTCAGCAGGACGGCAGTAACAACTGCCAGAATTACGAATAACTGATACATATTGTTGAGTTTTTAAGTTTTTGAGGTTATTAGTCTTTGAGGGCTTGTTTTCTTAAGTTTTTGAGAGCATGGAGGTCAAGGAGATTTACCTTCCTTGTTGCTGTTTTATGCTCACCAGTTTCTGCAAGAAGCGTATTTGGTCTGCAAAGTAAGCATTTTTTCTTGGATTCTCCAAATTTATTTTCGTAAGAATCTCCAAAGCTCGCTCAAAATTGCCTTGTTTGACAAATACTTTTGCCAAAGTCTCGGTGAAATACTCCTCACGTAGCGCATTTTCGCTCTCCTCCTCCGTTGCACCTTCGGTGGCCGAAACGGCAGGGGAGTCGGTGGCCTGAGGGGAGATAACTGGCAGATGAGGCTTGCGTTCCTCTGGCTTGCGATTGAGGAAGCTGTCGAGCAGATCAACCTCGCCCCCAAGTGTCGTATCATGCTCAGCATCGTCCATCTCCGCCAGTACCGACATATAGTCGTTTACGGGGTCGAGAGGACGACCTGGGCGACTAACCGAGAGGGAAGACTGAGAGGATCCACTCAGGAACTGACCAATCAGATCCATCGTGCGGTCGCCAGTGGTGGCAAGCCGATCCTCTCGTTCACCAGCAGAGGGCGCAGGAGCATCGAGGTCATAGTTGAGACTCTCTACGAGCTGGAAGAGCACGCTACGATCTGGCACATAGAGCGCGGCCGTCTGCAGCTCCTCCTTGAAGTCTGGGTCGTGCAGCAGGAAAAGATTCTCTATCAGCTGCAGTCTAGCAGCCTGATAGTAGGGACACTGCCCCACCACGCGGCGCAGCTCGTAGAGCGTGTCGCGGTTGAGGAGTTCGGGGTGTCCTATGAGTTCAGTTATCTGCACGGTTGTCTATGTTTGTATTTGGTTACCAGTCCGCCACAGTAGCGTTGAATATCTGATCCGTTATGTCGTTAACTAGTTCCTGCACCAGCGATTCCTGCACTGAGGAGAGGCTCTGCGTGGCATCGTACTGCGTAGTGGCGGAGAACTGACGTTCCCACTGCTTATTGTCCTTGCGGTTCTCAAAGCGGATATTCACCGTCATCTTGAGTTGCACCTGCGAGGAGTAGCCGTCTGCTGCGATGGCCTTGTTGAACTGATCGTAGCCCGTAATCTCGCCGCTCACGTGGAGATCGCCATTGCGTCTGACCATCTGCAGACGTGTGCGATTGGCATAGAGGTCCTGGAGTTTGTTGTTGAACATCGCCTCCATCGGTGCCCAGCCGTAGGGCGCGCGATTGGCTATCTTGTCGAGTTGCATCGTCTTGATGACGGCATAGTCGATGTTGGTGCCCGTAAACTTGTAGCTCACAGCACAGGCCGCCAGCATCAGGCATAGAGTCAGCACAAGGACCGGAAAGAGGAGTAGGAGGTGACGTTTCATCTAGGGTGGGTGTTATTCCAGTCCATATTCCTTTATCTTGCGGTAGAGCGTACGCTCCGACAGGCCAATATCGCGAGCCGCCGCCGATCGCTTGCCGCCGTTGCGCTCCAGAGCGCGGCGTATGAGTTCGCGTTCCGCATCCGTCACGGTGGCAGCATCGTCGGTGGTCAGTTCTACTATATCGTCCGTTGTTGCAGAGCCTAGGCTGGGAAGCAGGTTGGAGAGTACGGGCGTGGACGTGTGATCATGTCCACCCTGCCCTACGGCAGCGCGCAGTTCCTCCACCTCCTTGCGCAGGGTGAGGAGCATGTGGAAGATGAGTTCCCTCTCCTTCTGATAGGAGTACTCACCATCCTGACGCTCGCCTGCCACAGCCACATGACCCGCCAGATGTTCCTCCGGCAGATAGGGCTTGAGCAGTTCTGGTGTGATCGTGCGTTCGGTGCAGGTAATGCTCATGTTCTCCACCGCATGGAGGAGCTGGCGCACGTTGCCAGGCCAGGGGTAGGCGCAGAGCATCTGCGTGGCCTCGGGCGTGAGGCGAACAGGCTGCATACCGTACTTATCCTGCATCTGTAGCGAAAACATGCGGAAGAGCAACTCTACATCGCGGCCACGCTCGCGGAGAGGCGGAACCTGTATGGACACGGCATTGAGTCGGTAGTACAGGTCCTGACGAAAGCGTCCTCGGCGTATAGCCTCAGGCAGGTTGACATTGGTCGCTGCCACGATACGCACATCCGTACGCTTGGCCTCGCTGCTACCCACGGGGATGTACTCTCCCGTCTCGAGCACACGCAACAGGCGGGCCTGAGTGGAGAGGGGTAGCTCGCCCACCTCATCGAGAAAGAGCGTACCGCCATTGGCAGCGCCAAAATAGCCCTCGCCATGATCCACGGCACCCGTGTAGGCACCCTTGACATGGCCGAAGAGCTCTGAGTCTATCGTACCCTCGGGTATTGCACCGCAGTTCACAGCCATATAGCGCTTAGCCTTGCGGCGGGAGGCCTCGTGTATAATGCGCGGAAAAACCTCCTTACCCGTGCCGTTCTCGCCCACAACAAGCACACTCAGATCGACGGGCGCCACCTTGAGGGCGGTGTCCAGCGCACGATTCAGCTCATCGCAGTTGCCCACGATGCTGTACTTGGCTTTGAGAGATTTGAGATGCTCGTACATAGTTTAGGCTGCAAAGTTACGATTTTTTGGCGATATACGCCACACAGATACGCAAAAAAGCGCAGATTTTCCTCCCGCTAGTAGTCTATACACTAGGAAAAACTAGTCTATAGGATAGGGAGAACTAGTCTATAGGGTAAGGAGAACTAGTCCTAGGACTACGAAACACTAGTCGGCGACTAGGGAAAATTAGTTGCCGACTAATACGGGGGGGCGGACGAAGAAAATCCAGAAAAACATCAAGGACTGCAACCCTCCTGTCGGGGGGGGGATTGCAGTCCTTGTCTGTGGTGTGGGGGCCTCCAGTAGGGGAGGCTATCTCTTGGTTACTTGATCACCTTGCGGCCCTGCTGGATGTAGAGACCACGGGTGGCGGCGGGGACGATGCGACCCTGCAGGTCGTAGCAGTTATCGTTATCGTTATCGTTAACGTCAACGTTAACCACTCCCTCAGTCTCGCCGCGCTTTTCGAGCTTCATGGAGTAGAAGGAGGCACCATTGCCAGTGCCGTGAGCAAAGAGGCGGATGTGGGTGGCGTTGTTGACGTTGTTGTTCAGTGCCACCTCCGTGTTGGCGCCATGGCAGATGGCTACATACTTGGGCATGGTCTCCCAGTCAAAGGCCCAGGCCGTCTTCTTGGTGTCGAGGGTAACCATGGTGCCGCTGGTGGAGGCGGAGGCGTAGAGGTACTTGCCGCTCACGCAGCTCTTGATGTAGTACTGGTCGGCCTTGGTGGCGGGCTCCAGGACAAAGTTGGTGGTGGCAGAGGCCTGACCGTTGAGGGTGCCGTTGTCGTCGGCCAGAGCGATGGGGCGGTCCTTGGACTGGTTGTTGAAGGAGTACTCCGTCACGCCATCGGCAATGATCTCGGTGGTCTCTACCTTGGGAGCTACGTAGCCGGGCATCCAGTGGCGGGAGTAGTTGATGTTCCAGGCATCGAGGATCTGGGTGTCGATGACCATGCGATCGACAAAGCTGCTCCAGTTCTTCTTGTTCTCAGGAGTCCAGCCAGCCTCGGCCACGGCCATGAGGCGGGGCAGGGCGAGATACTCCAGATACTCGGGCACGCCGACCCACTCGCACCAGAAGGTGCCCTGCACACCGATGACGGTGGGGGTGCTGGTGGCGTTGGGCTGGGGCACATACTTGTAGCAGCCCTCCACGGTGTCGTCGCCACCACCTGCGCCGTCGGGCTCAGAGGGGTGGTTGGAGAGCTTGCGGTTGATATAGTAGCCACCGGCACCGCTAGCTGCACCAGCCACACCGGAGTGATACTCCGTGATGATGGCGTCGAGGCCGATGCTGGCGGCCTTCTGTGCACCACCCTGGGCGGGGTACCAGCACATGATGATGGGGTTGTGCTCCTTGACCAGGTCGAGGTCGGAGCCACCGGCGGTGATGCTCTCGTTCCAGACGATGGTGCGCTTGCCCTTCTCCTTGATGTAGCCGCTGATCACGTTGGTGAACCAGGACTGAATCTGGCGATAGTTGGTGTAGCCCTTCTCCTTGAGGAAGTCCTGGCACATCTTGTTGTTCTCCCAGGCACTGGTGGGGCACTCGTCACCACCAATGTGGAAGTAGCGGCCGGGGAACACCTCGCAGAGTTCATCGACGATGTCCTTGTAGAACTGTACGGCCTTGGGGTCAGCCACATTGACCACGTCGGAGCTGATGCCGCCATTGGTCCAGACGGTGCGCTTGGCGGAGGGGTTGCAGCTGAACTCGGGATAGGCACACAGGGCGGCTACGCTATGGCCGAGCATCTCTATCTCGGGGATGACCTCGATGCCACGCTCAGCGGCATAGGCCACGACGTCCTTCATCTCCTCCTGGGTGTAGAAGTAGGGGCCGTACTCATGGCCGAGCCAGTAGGTGCCGTTCTCAAAGTCGGTGATGCGGCTATCGGGAGCGGTGGCACCGATGGTGGTGAGCTTGGGGTACTTCTTGATTTCGGCGCGCCAGCCCTGGTCGTCGGTCAGATGCCAGTGGAAGGCGTTCATCTTGTAGAGCGCCATGACATCGAGCATACGCTTGATCTCCTTGACGTCGAAGAAATGGCGTGAGCAGTCGAGCATGAAGCCACGATACTGCCAACGGGGATTGTCGGTGATGGTCACGCAGCGCAGGGAGTAGTCCTGGGCCTCGGCGGCCTTCTGGCCAGCGCAGACGTGAGGGGGGAGCATCTTCTTGATACTGAGCAGGCCGTAGGCAAAGCCCTTTTCGCCCAGCGCCTGGAGCGTGATGGCCTCGGAGTTGATGGTGAGCTTGTAGCCCTCGTTGCCTACGGTAGTGTTGGTGCCACCGCGGCTAATCTGCACAAAGGCGCCCTCGGTGGTGTGCTGCAGCGTGGCAGTGGTGCCGGTCATGGTAGCGTTGAGGGCATCGACAAAGGCCTGTGCGTCCTTCATGGTGCTATCGCCCAGCTCGGCATCTACGCCCACAACGAGCTGACGGGGCAGCTGGCAGAAGGTGGTGCGGTTGGTGAGGGTCTTGGGGTAGGGGGTGAGGTTGTAGGCCACGTCGGCCATGATGGGCGCAAGACTGGCGCACAGCATCAGGGAGAGGAGAAAGAGTGTTTTCTTCATAGTGTAGTTATAGGTGTTATAGGTGTTATAGGTTGTCTAGGTTGTCTAGGTTGTCTAGATTATCTAGGTCGTCTAGATTGTCTAGACTTATTTCATCCAGTGCTTGTGATAGTTGTAGCCAGCCTTGTCGAAGTACTTGGTGTCGAGCGTCATGCGGCGCACAAAGTCGTCGTAGTCCTTCTTGGCCTCGGGGGTCCAGCCAGCCTCGGCCACGGCACAGAGGCGGGGCAGCAGCAGATACTCCAGATACTCGGGCACGCCTACCCACTCGCACCAGAAGGTGGCCTGCACGCCGCTTACGCGGGCTGCCTGCTCAGCGGGGAGTTCGGCGGGCACGGGCACATACTTGTAGCAGCCCTCCACGGTGTCGTCGCCATGGCCTGCGCCATCGGGCACATCGGCTGCCTTGGAGGGACGGCGGTTGATGTAGTAGCCACCCCAGCCGCTCTCGCCAGGAGCCTTGGCATGATACTCGGTGACGATGGCATTGAGGCCCAGTTCGGTGGCGGTGCGCACACCCTCCTGACAGGGATGCCAGCTCATGACGAGGGGATTGTGTTCCTTGACGAGGTTGAGGTCAGCACCCTTGGCCGTGACGCTCTCATTCCACATGACGGTGGTGCGGCCCTTCTGCTTGAGATAGCCGCTGATCTCGTTGATAAAGCGGGACTGTAGATGGCGGAAGTTGGGCAGGCCGAGCTGCTCCACGAGGGCCTTGCAGTCGGCGTTGTTCTCCCAGGCAGTGGTGGGACACTCGTCGCCGCCGATGTGGAAGTAGGGGTAAGGGAAGATGTCGCAGAGCTCGTCGATGATGTCCTTGACGAACTGCACAGCCTTGGGGTTGCTCACGTTCATCACGTCGTTCCACACACCACCCTGATGTGTAGGCACGGTGTGCTCGCCCTTGGGGTTGCAGCTAAACTCAGGATAGGCGGCCATGGCAGCGCAGAAGTGGCCGGGCATATCGACCTCGGGCAGCACGCTGATATGGCGCTCGGCGGCATACTGTACGAGTTCGCGCATGTCGTCCTGGGAGTAGAAGTAGGGGCCGTAGGGCTCGTTGATCCAGTAGGTGCCGTGCTCAAAGTCGGTCAGGCGGCAGTTGGCCGTCGTGGCACCGATAGTGGTGAGGCGGGGGTACTTCTTTATCTCGGCGCGCCAGCCCTGGTCGTCGGTGAGGTGCCAGTGGAAGACGTTCATCTTGTACAGAGCCATGATGTCGATAATCTTCTTGAGCTCCTCCATGGGCCAGAAGTGGCGTGAGCAGTCGAGCATGAAGCCGCGATAGCCAAAGCGGGGACTGTCCGTGATGCTGGTGCAGGGCAGAGAGACCTGCTCGGTGGCCCCGACGGGGAGCATCTTGCGGAGGCTCTGCATGGCATAGTAGAATCCGGTCTCCGTCAGCGCACTGATCTGTATGCCGCTGGAGGTGATGTTCATCAGGTAGCCCTCGGTGCCGAGGGTGGCGGGGCGGCCGCCACGGATGATCTTGACAAAGGCCCCCTTGGTCGTATGGGCCAGGCTGATGTGGTGGCTGGGCAGCATGTCGCTTAGTTCAGCCACGAGGGTCTGTGCCTCGCGCAGGGTACTGTCGCCCAGAGCGGCATCGACGCCCACAGTGAAGGTGGTGGGCAGCAGGCAGGTGCCTGACTTGATGACGGCCTGCTTGGGGGCGGGGGTCAGGTTGAGACTGGTGTCGGCCTGAGCCATCTGCACGGAGACACCGCACAGAAGGAGGCAGAGGAGAAGGGTGATGTTCTTCATATATAGGAGTAGTTTAGAGCATAATTGCAGCTATCGTGCAGAGGGCAAACAGCAGAATATTGAGCGCCGTCAGTCCCAGGATGCCATTGAGGGCACGACCTGCGCGGATGCGGCGCATCAGTCGGTAGGCGCGCAGGTGTAGTATAATATATATGATGTATGGTGCGAGCGCCTGCACTCCGAGTCCGAGTCCAGCCAGTGCTACACCTGCGAGGCCCTGCCACAGATAGAAGCCCTCGCCAAAGCGTTCGCCAAACACCACGATGAGAGTGCGCTTGTGAGCCGTACGGTCGGTGTCACGGTCGCGGTAGTTGTTGAGCACGAGCAGGGTGTCGGTCACCAAGCCCATAGCCGCCCCAAGCAGCCAAGCCGCAGGAGAGAGCGCTCCAGTCAGCACGTAGTAGGTGCCTAGCACGGGCACAAAACCGAAAAATAGCCACACTAGCACATCGCCACCACCACAATAGCTCAGCAATGTGGTATAGAGGAAAGCAAAAAGTACGCAGGCCGCGCCCACGCTGATGAAAAATGAAAAATGGAAAATGGAAAATGGAAAATCGAGGCTCTGCATGGCGCTTGCCAAAATGCCGAGGCCCGCAGAACAAGCTAGCGTCAGCACGATACCTATACCCCAGCGCATAGCGCCAGGCGTGATCCATCCCTGGGCACAGGCACGCTCAGGGCCGAGGCGCTCCTCACCATCCGTACCACGCAGAAAGTCGTAGAGATCGTTGATAAAATTAGCCGCCACCTGCATGAGAGCCGCAAAGAGCACACACAAAGATGCCGTCAGCCATATGCGCGGCGGCATTTCTGAAAGCACATCCTCCCTCATTGCCAATGCGCTGGCCACTAAAACGGGGGACAAGGCTGCGGTGAGGGTCTTCGGACGCGACGCCAAAAGCCAGGCTTTGGAGGAGTTTATCGGGATTATATTCATAATTCGCTGCAAATTTAGCAAAAATTTCGCAGATGCATACTCAAGTTTGCATTTTTTTAGTTAACTTTGCGGCTGAAAATTGAATCTAAAACCAATATACACTATGAAACCTACTCTTTTCCTGCTTGCTGCTGGCATGGGTAGCCGCTACGGCGGTCTGAAGCAGCTCGACACTCTCGGCCCTCACGGCGAGACCATTATGGACTATAGTATCTACGATGCCATCAAGGCTGGCTTCGGCAAGATTGTGTGGGTCATCCGCAAGGACTTTGAGGAGCAGTTCCGTCAGCAGGTGCTGGCCAAGTACGAAGGCCACGTGCCCTGCGAACTCTGCTTCCAGGCTCTGGATGCCCTCCCCGCAGGCTTCACCTGCCCCGCTGAGCGCCAGAAGCCCTGGGGTACCAACCATGCCGTGATGATGGGTGCCGAAGTGATTAAGGAACCCTTTGCTGTGCTCAACTGCGACGACTTCTACGATCGCGACGCCTTCCAGGTGATGGGCAAGTTCCTCAGCGAACTCCCCGAGGGCAGCACCGGCAAGTACGCCATGGTAGGCTTCCGTGTAGATAACACACTGACCGACAATGGTGCCGTATCTCGCGGCGTGTGCGAGAACGATCCCGAGACCCACCACCTCACCTCCGTAGTGGAGCGCACCAAGATTGAGCGTCACGACGGCGTGGTGCAGTATCTGGACGAGAACGAGCAGTGGGTGAGCATCCCCGACACCACTCCCGTCAGCATGAACTTCTGGGGCTTCACCCCCGACTACTTCAAGCACTCCGAGGAGTACTTCAAGCAGTTCCTCTCCGACCCCAAGAACATGGAGAACCTCAAGAGCGAGTTCTTCATCCCCCTCATGGTGGATCACCTCATCAAGACCGGCAAGGCTACCTGCGAGGTGCTCGACACCACCAGCAAGTGGTTCGGTGTGACCTATCCCGAGGATCGTCCCGGTGTAGTAGAGAAGTTCGCTGAACTCCACGCCAAGGGTCAGTACCCCGACAAGATGTTCTAAACAACAGTTTATCCCCCACACTCTGATGCCCTCCCGCTCCCTGTATGGCGGGAGGGTTATTTGTTATGACCAAGACACGCTACTCACTCCACTCAGCGCTGTGCCTCCTGCTCGGTGCAACCCTCCTCCTCTCATCCTGCAGTGGCAAGCAGGAACCTGCCGCCGATGTCTCGCATCAGCATGTCAGTACTATCACGGGTATGTGGGCCAATGTCCACAATGAGTCCATCGATGGGCGTCACGACGAGTACTACGACCTCTATGCCACGAATGGGCGTACCATCCTCAAGTCCTACGAACCCGATGGCTTGTGCTACAAGTTCATCCGCCATCACAGGGATAGTCACGACACGTATGTACCCCACACCAAGGAGAGCTATCAGCTACGTCTGGCCCCAGGCGACACGCTCTACTCCGAGGGTAATATCCCCATCCGCCTCTGCTCCCTCAGCGACTCGGTGATGATCATCGAGTGGGAGGGCACGCTGCAGACCTGGCACAAGCTGACGGACTTCCCCGAGAGCCAGCGTCTGGAGCTGGAGAGCATGGCTCGCGATGCGATGGGTGGCGACCGTAGCCTGAGGCAGGAGTATTTCCTGGAGCGCTTTATCGACACCCGCCATCAGCTGTCCTGGCTCATCAGGCTGCTGCTGGCTCTGGGCGGTGTGCTGCTGGTGGGCGGTGGTGTGCTGCTGCACTTCTTCCGCCGCAAGCGCCAGTTGGAGCGTGCCCTGCGTGAGCTGCAGGACGAGATAAGCGACCGCCCCTCAGTCATCACACAGGCCACCGAGGCTGCCCGCGACGAACTCTACGAGTCGGAGTGGTACCAGACGCTCCGCCAGCGCCTCACACAGGGCGAATGCCTCACCGACGATGACTGGACGGAGGTGGCGCATCAGGTGCGTCGCATCTACCCCAACTTCCGCAGTCGCCTCTACGAACTCTGCCGCCTCTCCGACACCGAGTTCCGCGTCTGCCTGCTCCTCAAGCTCCACATCGCTCCTGCCGACATCGCCACCGCCCTCTGCCGCGACAAGAGCACCATCAGCTCCATCCGCTCCCGCCTCTACGCCAAGGTATTCTCCCGCAAGGGCAGCAGCAAGGACTGGGACGACTTCATCGAGACGCTGTAGTCGTAGGAATCAACCTTCCCTATGTGGAGAAATAGTATAGTACTCAGCGAGATACGCTGAATACATCAGGGTTTGCAAACTTTTGCAAACCCTCTTTTTGTGCCCTGCTGAGCAGATGCCAATACATGCCAACCAGGGCGTGCGGCGCGTATGAGGGAATTGTTGTACTTTTGCGCCAGAAATGCAAAACACAACAATTCCACACACTATGAAACGCAATCTACTCCTCATCCTCCTCGCGCTCCTCGGGCTCCAGATTTTTGCCCAGAACGAGGCGCCCAGAGTTTACCATCGCGGCGTGCAGGTCATCGACGAGGTAACCCGCAAGAAGCTCCAAGGTGCAGAGTTCACCGCCTACGACACGCACGGTCGCAAGATAGAGTCCCTCGACTCATGGGAGGAAAAGGGCTACATGAACGACAAGGAGATCTTTGAGGGCTACACAGTCAAGCTCAATGAGTTTGTGGATACCCTCGTGCTCTGTGCTACCATCAAGGGCCACGAACCCGCTCAGGTCGTGGTGCCTCTGCCCCGTAATAAATACAAGGAGGCTGTGGGCAACCGCTTCTTCTGGGATGAGGAGATCCGCCTCATGACGCGCCGCAGCATGAACATCGAGCTGGGTGAGGCCGAGGCCAAAGCCACGCGCATCCTGATGGTACAGAAGGGCGACACTATTATATATAATGCCGCTGCGCTGCAGATGTCCTCTGGCTCCATGCTCAACAACCTGGTGCGCGCCCTCCCCGGTGTACAGCTCGGCAACAATGGCCGCATCACGGTCAACGGCGAGTATGTCCAGAGCCTGCTGGTCAACGGCAAGGACTTCTTCAAGGGTGACCCCAATGTGGCCCTCGACAACCTGCCCTACTACACCGTGGATAAGATAAAGGTCTATCACGAGGGTGTGCGCGAGCTCAAAAATGCCACCCGTGCCGATTCCCTCGAAGCCGAGGCTGTAGAGAAGCGCCTCGTGATGGACGTGCGCCTCAAGAAGGAATACGGCGAGGGGTGGCTCGCCAACTTTGAGGCTGCACTGGGCACCCGCACTACTGGCGACCCAGGCCTGGTGCATCGCGGTCGTGCCTTCGCTCTGCGCTATACGGATCACTCCAAGTTGGGCATATATGCCAGCGCCAACAATGTGGGCGACAACCATAACCCCACGCACAATGGCGAGTGGCGCGAGATGCAGGCAGCAGGCAGCGGCGAGAACACCATGCAGAATGCTGGTGTGGACTTTAGCATTGAGAACAAGGAGCAGACGCGTAGTTTTCAGACCACCCTCACGGGCCAGCACAATGCCAATGAAACACAGATGCGCACCTCTGAGCAGAAGTTCTTCCCGACGGGCGATATCTTCCATCGCAACCTTGCGCAGTCGAGCAACTACTCTGGCAACCTCAACTGGCACGCCACCTTCCGGCAGAGTAAGCAGAAGAGGTATGACTTCTCCCTGTCGCCCAGCTTCAGCTACCACAAGGGTCATGGATACTCCAAGGACCATAACACCACCTACGATGGTGATCCGCAGGACACCACGCAGTTGCAGCAGAGAATCATCACCCAGCTCCAGCGCCTGGGACGCAACGACTCCCGCTCGCTTTCGGCAGGGGCCACGGCATCGCTGAGTGTGCGTCTGCCCTTCACCAAGGAGAACCTCATCATCAATGGTGGCGTGAACTATTATGAGAACGAGCGCACCAGCGTGAACTTCCGCCAGACCATGGGTCGCTCCATCGAGGGTTACGACGAGAATATGCGCACGCTCTCTCCGAGTCATAACTTTCGCTACAATGTCGGTGCCTCACACCAGTTGTTCATACTCCGACGCAAACGCGGATGGATCAATGCCAAGATGCACTACCGCTACGACCACGACAGTTCCCATTCGGACTATAGCCTCTACAAGAACGCTCTGGGCATCATCAGCCTCCTGCCCGATGACCCTGCGGAGCCCTCTCCCTTCTGGGACGAAACATCTGAGGACTTCTGGCAGCTCAACATGGCCAATACCTACAACACCCACGAGACCAAGGACGACCATAGGGTGGAACTGAGCTCATACTCCATCGTGGGGCATAACCCCAAGAACTCCGTCCACTTCAGTGCCAACCTGCCGCTCCATATCACCAATCGCAGCATTCTGGACAAGCGCAATGCCACCGCGCAGCAGTTGAACAGGCGCGACATCTACTTTGCCCCTCAGTTGTCAACGCGCTGTGGCGGACTGAGTGCCTCGTATCAGCTGCAGCCTGAGCTACCCCGCATGGATGACCTCATCGATGTGGTGGACAATGGTAGCTCGCTCTATATCCGCAAGGGCAATCCTCACCTGCGTATGGCCATAAGCCACGATGCCAACCTGGGCTACAAGTACAACCAGCCCAAGCATGGCGAGTGGCTGAATGCCAACGCGGAACTTTGCCTTACGCAGCACAAGTTTATGGATGCCGTCACCTTCGACCGCACCACGGGTGTCACCACCTCGCAGCCCTGCAACACCGAGGGCAACTGGTGGGGCACGGCAGGAGTGAGCTACGGTCGTGCCTTCGACAAGGCCAAGCACTTCAATGGTGAGGCTGGTCTGCGCTACACCTTTGCCCACAGCACGGGATTTGTGAGCGATGCCACTGAGGCAATGCCTATGCAGTCGCTCGTGCTCAACCACCGCGTGCGCTCCAATGCCCGCCTCAGCTACAGCCATGGCCAGATGCGCGTGGAGGCCAGCGGACGTGTGACATGGAATGGGGTGCAGTCCGATCGCGATAACTTTGCCTCCATGAGCTACAACGACCAGAAGTACACGTTCTCCTTCTCTACGCCCCTCTTCCGTGGCATCGGTCGGGACAAGTGGACCATCGACCTGGATACGGACCTCAACCTTAACCTCCGTCGTGGCTACACCGACCAGCGCATGAACACCACCGAGTGGGTGTGGAACGCAGCTCTCTCCACCCGTGTGGGCAAGACCAA
Organism: Bacteroidaceae bacterium; assembly: GCA_024400995.1. Classification (GTDB taxonomy): domain Bacteria; phylum Bacteroidota; class Bacteroidia; order Bacteroidales; family Bacteroidaceae; genus Alloprevotella. The sequence goes on along the minus strand of JAKSLU010000002.1, from coordinate 17,817 downwards.
GCAGTGGACGCTGCGCGCCGTGGGCTTTGACCTCCTCCACCAGCTCACCAATGTGGCCCATGTCCTCACTGCCCAAGGACTGACCGAGACCTGGACAAACACCGTCCGCTCGTATGCCAGTCTCCATGTGGTCTATCACCTTCAGATGAAGCCCAAGAAGGGTATTGAATAGGACACAAAGCAGACGCCCGGCGTCAGTCACGATGTAACTTGGGCGTCGGGCGTCTCAATACTAAAGCATCAACATCTCGGATGGGCGAATGCGGAGTCGGCTGCACAATCTGCCTGCCAGACGCAATGATGGTTCGGCCTTCCCCGAAACGAAGTCGCTGATACGCGAAGGACTTACACCAATCTCCATCGCTAACTGCTTTTGGGTTATGCCACACTCCTCAATACCATCTGCAATGAGTTCGGCCACCGTAGGTTTCTCTATGGGGAAATGCTCCTTCTCATAAGCAATGACAATGTCGGACACGAGGGAGAGCTCTACGACTCTCGGATCGTTCAAGGGCATTGTATCGTCAACAACCGGAAGAAGTTCTTCGATACGGGCAAGAGCCCACTCGTATTGTTCCTGAGTAATCTTTTTCATAATTGCGGAGTCATTAAATGGTTGAACAGTCTATTTTGTCATACTCGCTGTGTGTTCCTACAAATCGGATAAAAATATACCCCATGACAAACTTCACGACAACGACAAGGCGAAACTTATTGCCGCCGATGTTGAAAACATAATGCTGGTTGCCAACAGAATCAACGGAGGGAAAGTCGGCTCTCATCTCTGCAAAGTTGTGCCACTCGGCATTCTCCGCAATTTCGAGCCAACGCTGCAGAGGAGCTTTTGCCTCCTCCCGTCCAGGCGTCTCATAAAACGTCTTCAAGGCTTTCTGTGATACAACTCTCATGATTAGTTTGGTTTTGGCGGCAAAAGTACCACAAAATTTTGGAATTCGCAAGTTTTTCGTCTGATTATTGCATATTTCGCATCAAACAATCCAATTTACCCATGAAACGCAATCTACTATTCACCCTCCTCGCGCTCCTCGCCACCAGCCTGTGGGCAGAGGAGAAGACCGACAGCGTGGTGATCACGGGCAACGTGCTCGATAGCTACACACGCGAGTATCTGGACAGCGTCAGCGTAGAGCTGCAGGCGCTCATCTCGGGACGTACCATCAGCCGGGACCTCATCGCCGATCCTGCCTCGAATCCCGACTACAGCGAGGAGCAGATCCGCATGATCAACAAGTACCAGCCCCCGGTCAAGCGTCGTATGTACACCCTCGAGGCGTTGCCGGGCACCTACACCCTCGTGCTCTCCCGCGCGGGATATAAGGAAAAGGAGGTGCAGGTCACCATTCCTGCGCGCCGCTACGGACGCCCCACGGAGACGTGGGAGGTCAAGAACGTGCTCATGGACAGGACGCGCCGCTACGAACTGGGCGAGGCGGTGGTGCGTGCCACTAAGGTCAAGATGGTGACGCGCGGCGACACGGTGATCTACAATGCCGATGCCTTCCAGCTGGCGGAGGGCTCCATGCTCGATGCCCTCGTAGCCATGATGCCGGGCCTGGAGATACGCGGCTCACGGATCTATCAGAACGGCGAGTATGTCCCCGAACTGCTGCTCAACGGCAAGGACTTCTTCAAGGGCGATGCCACCGTTGCCCTCAAGAACCTCCCCGCCTATACCGTCAAGGACCTGCGCATCTATCACCGCGCTCCCGAGGATGCCTATCTGCGCAAGGACTGGACGCACGAGGACACGCTGAGTTGGGGCAAGGTGCTCGATGTGCGCCTGCGCAAGCAGTACAGCCACGGCTGGATTACGAATGCGGAACTTGCTGCAGGGCCAAGACCCACCCCCGACCCCTCCCATGGAGGGAGGGGAGTGAGCGCCCTTGATGGGAAATGGGCCTGGCTGGCAAGGCTATTCGGCTTGCACTTCTCGGACCATACCAGGCTGGGCGTGTTTGCCAACTTCAACAATATCAACGACACGGGCACCGCCAGTAGTGATGGCGACTGGAGCAGTTCGTGGACACCAGATGACGGTGTGACGACGATGAAGCTCGGGGCGCTGGACTTCAGCGTGGACGGCAAGAAGTCCAAACTCAAGTACAACCTCAACCTGCAGGCTGTACAGGAGACCACCGATAGCGAGCGAGAGACCTCCTCTACGACCTTCCTCCCCACGGGCGATGTCTTCAGCCGTAGCCGCAACAAGAACACGCACGACCGCTTCCACCTGGTGTGGAACAACACCCTCAACTGGCAGGGCAAGAAGGCTTACTTCTACTTCAAGCCTGGCGTGGACTTCTTTCGCCGCAACAACGATGGCATGAGCCTCACGGCGCAGTTTGATGCTGACCCCATGGACTCCCATCGTGGCGCTGCGCTCGATAGCATCTTTGGCAGCACGCGCTATGACGGCTACCTTGCGCCCTATTCGCCCCGCCTGCAGCAGATGCTGGTCAACCGCACCTCGCTGCTCTATGCCAGTCGGGAAGACTTTTGGTGGGAGGTGGTTCGCCTCGGCACCACCTTCCGCTCACCATGGACGGGCAATAACATCAGCATCAATCTGTATCAGCAGTACAAGCATCAGAACCTGGAGAAAAGCGAGCAATATGCGCTGGAGATGCGCAGCGGCTCGGAAGCCGAGAACTTCCAGAACCGCTACCTCTTCATGCCTTCACAGGACTACCACTCCGTGCTAGATGTCAAATACACGCTCCATCGCTTTGGCAAGTTCAGCAGCTACGTCGGCTATCAGCATGTCAAGAATGTCGTCAAGCACACGCGCGACTACTATCGCCTCGACCATCTGGACGAAGAGTGGGCTGACGCGGAGCAAGCTCCCGACCTCTTCGTCCTGCCCTCCACCAGCGACTGGCGCAGCATAGCCATTGATATGGACAACACCTACCGCGCCAAGACCCGTGAAGACTGCCACATGCTCATGCCCCGCCTGGAGTATAGCGGCAAGAGACTGGGCTTCGTCCTTAAGCCCGACCTCATCTACTCCTACGACCGTCGCTCCGACACCCGCGCCGAGCAGCTGGAGGTGAAGCGGCACTTTCTGGCCATTTCGCCCACAGCCAGCGTGTCCTATAGATACCGGGGTATAGGCGTGAAGGACGGCCGAGACCGTGGCTACCTGAGCCTGTCCTATGGTCTGTCGAATGATGCGCCCGACATCAGCTACCTCCTCGATGTGCGCGATGCCAGCGACCCGCTGCGTGTCACCCTGGGCAACGCCCATCTGCACAGGGGGCTCACTCACTCGCTCAGCTTCCGCCAGCATCTCTATAGCAACCGCCGCTCCATCAGTTCCCACCTCTCCTACTACCGCCGTCAGCACCAGGTGGCACAGGCTATGACCTACGACCCCGAGACGGGCGTCTATACCTATCGTCCTGAGAATGTGAACGGCAACTGGAGTCTCAACGGTGGCCTGTATATGACCTTTACACCCAAGGAGAGTCCCTTCTCCTTCAGTACCTCAACGAATGCGAGTTACAACAACAGCGTCGATCTTATCTCTCCCGATGGCGTCAGTAGTGCCGTGCGCTCTGTCGTGCGCAACACCTCGGGTAGCCAGGGGCTCAATGTGAGCTACACGCGAGGCAAGGTGACTGCCAGCCTTATGGGCAACATCGGCATAGAGCATGCTGCTTCCGAGCGCCAGAACTTCAGGGACCGCACGACCTACTCCTATACCTATGGGGGCCGCCTGGCTGCCAATAACTTCTGGCTGGGTCTCTCCCTTGCCTCCGACCTGAGTATGCGCCATCTGCGCGGCTACGACGATGCCTCGATGAACGAGAATGTCCTTGTGTGGAATGCCCAGCTCTCCCGCGCCTTTGGCCGTCAGGGACAATGGAATCTCAAACTCAAAGGGCACGACCTCCTGCGTCAGCTCAGCAACACCCGCCGCACCATCAACGCCCAGGGCATCACCGAAACCTGGGTCAACTCCCTCCCTTCCTATGTGATGCTCCACATCTCCTACCGCTGGAACAAGAATCCCAAGAAGTAGATAGTGTAGAGGGCACCGGGCTCACAGTCATCAAAGAGGCACATCTATTCGGAGAGGCGTATGCCGCGCAGAAAGTCGGCGGCGGCCATGCGCTTCTTTCCAGAGAGCTGGACTTGGAGCAACTCCTGTAGAGCGTCGGGCTGCTGAACGTAGAGATGACCGTCGGCGGCAAAGAGCGTTCCTACAGGATGCTGGCTCATGCCCTCTACTCGGCGGCTACAATATATCTTGAGCACCTGCTGGCGACCGCCTATCTCGAATTCGCTCCAGGCGCCAGGATAGGGGGAGAGACCGCGGATGTGGTTGTGGGTCTGCTCGGCGGGCTGCTGCCAGTCTATGCGGCAGGTGTCCTTGAAGATCTTGGGGGCCTGGCGCTGATAGTCGGCCACGGGGAGGGTCATCTCCTCCTGGGGGATGGGGTGAACGCGGTCGGCCAGTATGTTGTCAACGGTCTCTACGACGAGACGGCCACCGAGCAGCATGAGGCGATCGTGGATGGTCTCAGCGTTGTCCTCGGGGCCGATGGGTACGCGCTCCTGCTGGATGACGTTGCCGGTGTCGATGGCGTGCTGGAGGAAGAAGGTGGTGATACCCGTCTCCTCGTCGCCGTTGATGATGGCCCAGTTGATGGGGGCTGCACCACGATAGCGAGGGAGGAGGGAGGCATGGAGGTTGAAGGTGCCGAGACGGGGCATCTGCCATACCACCTCCGGCAGCATACGGAAGGCAACGACTATCTGCAAATCGGCCTGCAGGCTACGCAGATCCTGAATGAAGGTTTCGTCCTTGAGGCGTTCGGGCTGTAGGACGCGGAGGCCCTGGCTCGTGGCATACTGCTTGACGGGGCTCTGCGAGAGTTGCGTCTGGTGGCGACCGATGGGCTTGTCGGGCATGGTGATGACGCCGACCACGTTGTAGCCGCCCTCTACGAGGCAGCGGAGGGGCTCGACAGCAAAGTCGGGCGTTCCCATATAGACTATGCGGAGTGCTTGTTTCTCCATTGTGCGATGATGTTTAGGATGAGTCGGGGGAGGGCGTAGTCATCCAGTTCCTCCCAACTGATGTGGATATAGTCTGCCACCTGTGTACCCTCGGGCACTGCCAGCACAGAAGCATGGCAGGTGATGGCGCGGTGGGTGAGTTGATGATGGTAGGTGCCTAAGTCTGCCGGAGACTCCGGCAGGGACCAAACCGAAGGAGACTCTGGTAAAGAGCGGACTGAGCGGGGGCTGAGGAGTGTTGAAACGGCATCGAAGGTGGGTAGTTCCCAGAGGCGGGCCCAGATGCCGCGCTGAGGGCGCTGGCGCAGGTAGAGTCCTGAGGGGGTGTGGACAAGAACGTAGTGCAGGGTAAGTTGCTGTACCTGAGTGCGGCGGGCCTTGACGGGCAGGATATCTACGTGGCCTGCTGCCAGTGCCTGACAACCTGAGGAGAGGGGGCAGGACTCGCAGCGGGGCGAGTGGGGTGTGCACTGTGTGGCACCAAAGTCCATGAGAGCCTGGTTGTGGCGGGCAGGATCATGTAGGTCAAGTTCCTCCTGTGCTAGCTGGGCAAAGAGGCGGCGCCCCTCTGGTGTATCGATGGGCGTGTCGATGCCATAGTAGCGGGAGAGAACACGATAGACGTTGCCATCGACCACGGCATGGGGCAGTCCATAGGCGATAGAGGCGATGGCGGCTGCGGTGTAGGGACCTACTCCCGGCAGGGCGCGTAGCTCTGCATAGGTGGAGGGAAAACTCCCACTCTGGGCAATAAGTTGAGCGGCTCGGTGAAGATTGCGGGCTCGGGAGTAGTAACCCAGTCCCTGCCACTCCCGTAGCACCTCGTCCTCGCTGGCGGCAGCCAGATCGCTGACGCTGGGCCAGCGCTGGACAAAGCGTAGATAATAGGCCGTGCCCTGTCGGACGGTGGTCTGCTGGAGGATAATCTCACTGAGCCACACACGGTAGGCATCGGGGCGCTGGTCACAGATCTCGGAGGGCTGGCGCCACGGCAGGTCGCGCCCATGCTCGGCATACCATAGAGCCAGCGTGTTGGATAGGGGAGTACTCATCAGTCTGTGACCTCAAGACCTCAAAAACATAGAACCTAATGAAAGAGCTTGATTCGCTGCTCCTCAGAGAGCTTGCAGATGAGGAGAACACCATCCTTCTCGCATACGACGTAGCCGTCCAGTCCCTGCACGACCACCTTGCGCTCACCACTAGCGTGGACAATGCAGTTGTGGGTGTCAAAGAGAGCTACCTCGCCCACGCAGGCGTTGCCGCGCTCGTCCCGAGGGAGTTGCTCGCGGAGGGAGTTCCATGTACCTAGGTCGCTCCAACCAAAGTCGGAGGGACGAACAAAGATCTCCTCGGCTTTCTCCATGATGGCATAGTCCACGCTGATCTTCTCACACTGAGGGTAAACGTCCTCTATGCAGGTGCGCTCCTCAGGGGTGTCATATACGGAGAGCAGGCGCTCAAACAGGCGCGACATCTCTGGCTGATAGACGCGGAAGGCGTTGACGATCGTGCTGACGTTCCAGACGAACAGGCCTGAGTTCCAGAAGTAGCTGTTCTGCGCATAGTACTCCTGAGCGCGCTCCAGAGTGGGCTTTTCCTTGAATCCATCCACACGGTAGATGGTCTTGCGGCGAGAGGAGGCAAAGCTGAGGTCGGCCTTGATGTAGCCATAGCCCGTCTCGGGGCGAGTAGCCTTCATGCCGAGGGTGACCATGGCGTCGGTCTCGGCGGCAAACTCCAGTGCGTCCTCAATGGCCTCGCGGAAGGCCTCTGGGCGCTCCACCTTGTGGTCGCTCGGTGTGACGACAATGTTGGCACGCGGGTCGCGCTTCTTGATTTTCCAACTGACATAGCAGATGCAAGGCGCGGTGTTGCGTCCGCAGGGTTCCAGCAGGAGGTTCTGTTCAGGCAGCTCGGGCAGTTGCTCGCGCACAAGGTCGGCATACTGCGCCAGGGTGACGACCCACACGTTCTGCATGGGTACGATGCCCTCAAATCGGTCCAGCGTGAGCTGCAACATAGTACGGCCACAACCCGTAATGTCGAGGAACTGCTTGGGGCGCTCCTCTACACTCAAGGGCCAAAACCGAGTGCCTATGCCTCCAGCCATGATGACCAGATGGTTGTGGTGTGTCATTGGTAAGTTAGCGAATTAGCAAATTAGTCTTTTTTGTCCTGCACGGTCATGTCGCCCTGGATGTAGATACGAACAATGGCCTGCGTGGCATTGGTGCGCACGGTGACGGGCTTCTTGAAGGCGCCAGGGAACTTGCCAGCACCATTGTAGGTCACCTTGATCTGACCCTTCTCGCCGGGCTTGACGGGCTCCTTGCTGAAACTGGGCACGGTGCAGCCGCAGCTGCTATAGGCCTGGTGGATGATGAGGGGCTCGTTGCCCACGTTGGTGAAGGTGAACACACATGTCTGCACTTCGGACTCTGCGAAGGTGCCAAAGTTGACGGAGGTCTGGTCGAACTTGATCTCCGCCTGTGCCATCGCTGCAATGACTATCATTGCGAGCGATAGGAGGGAAAATAACCGCTTCATATATTATTAAATATATATAAATTGAGCCGCAAAGATAATAAAAAATAGGGAGATGTGGCCTCAGTGTGAGGATAATTTTGTAATTTTGCGCCATATTACCACTCCGAATGCAAACCCGAACAGTTCCAGAACGCATCATTCTAGGTATAGATCCAGGCACCAACGTGTTGGGATATGGCGTGCTGCGTGTGCAGGGCAAGCGGGCCGAGATGCTGACCTTGGGTGTCATCGACATGCGCAAGGTGGCCGATATTTATCTCAAGCTAGGTCGCATCTACGAGCGGGTGATGGGTATCATCGACTCCTTCAAGCCTGACGAGCTGGCCATCGAGGCTCCCTTCTTTGGCAAGAACGCCCAGACTATGCTCAAGCTGGGACGTGCGCAGGGTGTGGCCATCGCAGCGGCCATGGCTAGGCAGGTGCCTATCCACGAGTATGCTCCCATGCAGATCAAGCAGGCTATCACAGGACGCGGCTCGGCCTCCAAGGAGCAGGTGGCTGCACTCATACAGCGGCAACTCAACATTCCGCAGGAGACGATAGAGTCCGTACCTTTCCTTGACGCCACCGATGCTCTGGCTGCGGCCTACTGCCATCATCTGGGCACCATGTATCCGCAAAAGAATGCCCTCTCTGGCCTGAGTATGACCAAGACGGGCGAAACCCGCCGCACCAAGAGTCAGTCCTGGGCTCAGTTTGCGGCCAACAACGCCAGCCGCATCAGCGGTATGACTCAAAAGAGATAGACATGAAACGAATCATCCTTACGCTCCTAGCTCTCCTTCTTGTAGGCGGTATGCAATGCCGTGCCCAGGAGGTCTTCAACATGGTGCTGCAGTCTGCCACCCGCGTTGTGAACAGTCCGACGAGCAACTTTACGGCCACCCGTGTGGCGCAGTTCAAGCGAACGGCCTTGACCTATATGCGCGACAAAGCCTTTGAGCAGTCGGACTCCGTCAAGGCTTCCTTCCTCGACACGCAGGCCTACTATCTGTCGGAGTTCATGACACTCTTCTTCAACGAGATACTGCACGTGCAGGGACCAGAGCGCAAGGAGCGCATATATCTCTTTATGCAGGCCTCCAGGGAGTGTCCTCTGTGGAACGACCCTGACAAGGAAACTACGGAGTCCTTCATTATAGCCGACGAACTCACGCCCTTCTCGCTCGATACGGATTGGGACAAGGCCTTCGCCCTCGCCCAGGTGCTCCTCCGTCAGTCCAAGGAGTAGTGGAACGTTCGCGATTGTACATTATAAATTTTACATTCTACATTACCTCTTACCGTGTACTTAGTCAAGAAAACAATAGAAGTCAGCTATGCCCATCGTCTCGCTCTGCCCTACGAGAGCGGCTGTACGCAGTTGCATGGTCACAACGGTGTGATTACTGTCTGCTGCTGTGCCGAAGAGCTCAATGCCGAGGGCATGGTGGTGGACTTTCATCACATCAAGGACCTCATCAAGCAGCACTTTGATCACACTTGCATCAACGACCACTTTAGCTTCAATCCCACAGCCGAGAATATGGCCCGCTGGATTTGTGACAACGTGCCGCAGTGCTTCCGTGTGAGTTTTCAGGAGAGCGATGGCAATACTGCCACCTACATTAAGCCTGGCTACGAACATCTGTCTGTCTGACATGCCGTCCGTATCTCCATCTCCCCATGAAGCAGTATCCCGTCAACGAGATTTTCTATAGTCTGCAGGGCGAAGGCGTCAATGCTGGTCGCCCTGCTGTGTTCGTGCGTCTCTCTGGCTGCAACCTGCGTTGCCCCTTCTGCGACACCGACCATCAGGCTCGCACGCTCATGACCGCCGAGGAGATTGCTCAGGCTATCGTGGCTGCCGAGGAGGCAGCCCATGCTGCACCCCATCGTGCCTCGCGTCTCGTCGTGCTGACGGGTGGCGAACCCTCGCTCTATGTGGATGAGCCCCTCATCCGTGTCCTCCACGATCATGGCAGTGAGTTGGCTATAGAGACCAACGGCACCCGCCCTCTGCCCTCGGGACTGGACTGGGTGACATGCTCGCCCAAGGATGCCTTTTGTCCCAACGCCACTCCCGTGCTGACCCACTGCGATGAACTCAAAGTAGTCATGACCGATGGCGAGGACGATCCCTTTGCTGCAGCCGAGCCTTATCCTGGTATCCAGGCCGTGCACCGTCTTGTGCAGCCCTGCGATACGGGTGACTGTGAGCGCAACCGCCTCATTCAGCAGCGCGCCGTGGCCTGGTGTCTCGCACATCCTGCCTGGCGACTCTCTCTCCAGACGCACAAACTCCTCGACATTCGCTAGCTCCTGTCTGTCACTTCGTTAACAGAGCAGTAGAGGACTACTTGGGTCTGGCCGTCCCTAGTCTATACACTAGTTTTTTCTAGTCTATACACTAGTTTTTCTTAGTCTATACACTAGTGTGCCGTAGTCTATAGACTAGTTTTTCCTACTCCATACGCTGCGAAAGCAACAAACTGTAACAAAATTCCGCGAAAAAAGGGGCGCGACACTTGGTCATCCCCCTTTTTATTTGTACTTTTGTACCCGCTAGGGCACATCGCCCAGCACGCGCCGCCATCGCGTGGTGCACGACATACATACTACAACACTGCTGTAGCTATTTCGGATTGTCGCGAAACCTGAGAAATTTCTAAGACAAATAACCGATGACATAGTTACCGCCCGCGCCATAGGCGCAGGTGGTACTTATCTGGTTATTTGGGCTATTCTCAGGGCCTCGCGACAAAGATAAGGACGCCTGCGTCTTTTCTTTGTCCCGAGGCCTTCCCCTATAGAGAAAGCCCAACCCCTCCGATAAGTGGCCACGGCACCCATTGGCGCTACTATGACCCAACAAATCAAGTCACGGCAGCGAGTGGCTGATCATGGCGAGGTGTTCACCGCCGAGCGCGAGGTGAACGCCATGCTCGACCTGGTACGCCAGGAGACGGAACGCATCGACTCCCGCTTTTTGGAGCCAGCCTGCGGCACGGGCAATTTTCTCGTGGAGATACTCCGTCGCAAGCTTCGCCTCGTCCACTCCGACTGCGAAATGCTGCAGGCCGTCTGCAGCATCTATGGCATCGACATCCTCCAGGACAATGTGGAGGAGTGTCGCGAGCGCTTGCTCACCATCATCACCGAGCACTACGGACCGCTCACGGGCGACCTGCTCGCCTCCACCCGCTATGTGCTCTCACGCAACATTCTCTGGGGCGATGCTCTGACGCTCTGTACTCCACTTCCCCCCAAAGGGGGGACCGAGGGGGGCCTTCCCATCATCTTTAGCGAGTGGGGCTTTATCGGCGAGCGTGTCAAGCGGCGTGACTTCACGCTGGACATGCTCCTGCGCCCCCGCACCATGTCGGGCCCAAGCCTCTTCGACGAACTGGGCGACGAGGTCTTTCTCCCCGAGCCCTGCCACGAATATCCACCCACACACTATCTCCGACTCCATGCAGCTCAACAGTAACTACAACCCCGATGTGTTGACCTGCCTGGCCAACCTCTCGAACGACGAGGTGTTCACCCCACCCGCCGTGGTCAATCAGATGCTGGACATGCTGCCAGCCGAGTTGTTCCGTTCGCCCAAGACCACCTTCCTCGACCCTGTGTCGAAGAGCGGCGTGTTCCTCCGCGAGATAGCCAAGCGCCTGATGCTGGGCCTGGAGCGGGAGTTCCCCGATGTGCAGGAGCGTGCCAACCACATCTTCACACGTCAGCTCTATGGGCTGAGCATCACGGAGCTCACCTCCCTCATTTCGCGCCGCAGCGTCTATTGCAGCAAAAAGGCCAATGGCCGCTACTCCCTCTGCACGGCCTTCGCCGACGAGCAGGGCAACATACGCTACCGCTCGATGGAGCACACCTTTGTGGGTGGCAAGTGCAAGTACTGCGGTGCCGCCGAGAACGTGTTTGGCAAAAGGGTGCGTGGCAACCTGGAGAGCCACGCCTACGAGTTTATACATAACCTAAAGAACTATAAGGACATGAAGTTCGACGTAATAATAGGCAACCCGCCGTATCAGCTGAGTGATGGGGGTGCAAATGCCAGCGCAAGTCCCATTTACCATCTCTTTGTTCAACAAGCCAAGAAACTCAATCCAAGATACCTCACTATGATTATTCCCTCCCGATGGTTCGCAGGAGGCAAAGGACTAGATACTTTCCGCAACGAAATGCTGAACGACGAGAGGATTAGTCATCTGGTAGACTATGAAGATGCAAATGATTGTTTTCCTGGCGTTGATATAGCAGGAGGCGTTTGCTATTTTCTATGGGATAAGGATTACACAGGGCTATGCAAGGTGCGCAATATTAAGGCTGGACAGTCTCGCGAGAACATGAGAAAGCTAAATGAGTTTGATACATTCATCCGCAACATTGAGGCCGTAGCTATTATTAGAAAGGTAAAAGCACATAAGGAAAATGTAATGTCTAATATCGTTACATCGCGTAAACCATTTGGTCTTTCTACAACTATTCGTCCCCAAGAATCTGGAGATATTCTTCTACGTTGGCAGAACGGCGAAGGCCCGTATAATCGTGCTGATATAACGACAGGCGTGGACATGATAGACAAGTGGAAAGTAATTACCTCCTATGTGGGCTATGACCATGCAGGAAACCCTGGCAAAGACGGAAAGCGCAGAGTCTTATCGCGCATTAGCATAATACCACCAGGCACTATCTGTACCGAGACTTACCTTGTTATTGGAGCCTTCGCCACTGAGAATGAAGCCAATAATCTTGTTAGTTACATGAAGACATGCTTTTTCCGTTATCTTATGTCTGTCTTTATGGTATCGCACCATATTACTAAGGATGCATACCGCCTCGTCCCCCTCCAGGACTTCTCCCATCCCTGGACGGATGAGATGCTTTACGAGAAGTACAAGCTCTCCCCCGATGAGATAGCTTTTATCGAAAGCATGATACGCCCGATGGAATAACCCACACCACCCTTCCCCGAAAGGGAAATAACAAGAACAACTAACACAGCGCGATCTTTGAAAAAGTGAGAGAAAAATTTGGTAGTCACAAAATAATATACTACCTTTGCGGCAAATATCTTAAAAAGTTATGACTGAGAAGATGAGTCCAGAGACCATATGGTATCTCAAGAAGATGCTTGAAATCAGCGAAAAGGACTTTGCTGAAGGGCGCTCATACACTCATGAGCAAGTAAAAGAAATGCTAAAAGCACGCAAACATGAAGATCAGGTGGTCAAAGCATGCATTTGAAAGCCTGAACGATGTTCTGGAATATAGTCTCGAATCCTTTGGCTATATCCAGCAACTTGCGATAGAAGAAATCATAGTTTCTACGATTGAGAAGTTGGTTTCTTTCCCTTATATGTGTCCGATTATCCCCGAGATCAGCGACAGTTTCAAGCAATATCGCAAGCTGGTCGTTACAAGAGAAATCTCTGTAATATATTGGTGTGATGAGGAACATGTAAACATCTCCTTTATTTGGGACACTCGTCGTTCTCTACATCAAATATTCTATATTCTCGGTAGCGAATGACTGCCGCACGCCTCGACCGCAGATTCCCCCTCTCTCACCCACTTCAGTCGCGCCATAGATCTATTATGCTATGGCACAACGAGACTTCTTTCCTGCGCGTCCGGAGCTGACGCCACAAATCTATGCCTACAGCGACCCCAAATATCCGGGCCAGCTCAAGGTTGGCTACACGGCACGCAATGTGCAGCAGCGAGTGGCGGAGCAATACCCCGTGATCACTCCTGGCACGGAACTGCCCTACCGCATTGAGTACTCCGAGAGCAGCATGTTGCCCGACGGTTCGGCCTTCACCGACAAGGCCGTACACCGCTGGCTGCGCAAGCATGGCTACGTGAACACCGCCGGCGAATGGTTCCGCTGCACCGTCAGGGACGTGCGGGCTGCCGTACTGGCCATCAAACGCGGCGAGGACAACGACGAGCAGCGCACCGAGACCTTCGGCATGCGTCCTGAGCAGCAGCGCGCAGTGGACATGACGAGCGCCTACTTCCGCTCCTACCAGCGCGAGACGGGCAAGACGCCCCACTTTCTGTGGAACTGCAAGATGCGCTTTGGCAAGACCTTTGCCGCCTATCAGCTGGCGCGCTGCATGGGTTGGAAGCGCATACTGGTGCTGACCTTTAAGCCCGCCGTGGAGAGTGCATGGGAGGAGGACCTGAGGTCGCATGTGGATTTCAAGGGATGGCAGTTCATCAGCCGCTCTACGGAGCTGGACTACGACCACGTCGACAAGGAACGTCCGCTGGTGTGGTTCGGCTCGTTCCAGGACTTCCTGGGCAAGAACAAGGCGGGCGGCATCAAGCTCCGCAACTCCTGGGCGCACATGGTGAACTGGGACGTGGTCATCTTTGACGAGTACCACTACGGCGCGTGGCGCGAGAACGCCAAGGACCTATTCTACAACGAGGACAAGGCTGAGCAACTGGCACAGGATGGTGAGGCAATGGACTACTTCTCGGAGGACAATATGCCCATCACCACCAGTCACTACCTTTACCTCTCTGGCACGCCCTTTCGTGCCATCAACTCGGGGGAGTTTATCGAAGAGCAAATCTACAACTGGACCTACGCCGACGAGCAAGCGGCAAAGACTTCGTACGAAAACGAAAACGAAAACGAAAACCCATACGCCGCCCTACCCCGCATGGTGCTGATGACCTACCAGCTGCCGAACGAACTGGTGCGGGTGGCACAGGAGGGGGAGTTCGACGAGTTCGACCTCAACGAGTTCTTCGCCGCCACTGTGCCCGAGGGAGGCGACCACAACTGGGCGCGCTTTGACCATGAGGACGAGGTGCAGAAGTGGCTCGACCTCATCCGCGGTGCGTACAAGGAGAACATCAAGAGCGACCTCATGCTGCGCGGTGAGCGCCCGCCCATGCCCTTCAGCCATGCTCCACTGCTGAGGGTGCTGAACCACACCTTCTGGTTCCTGCCCTCGGTGGCCGCATGCTATGCCATGCGCAACCTACTGGGCGACCGCCAGAATACGTTCTACCATGACTTCCGCATCATCGTGGCAGCGGGCACGGAGGCGGGCATCGGCGTGGAGGCTCTTCCTCCCGTGAAGCGAGCCATGGACAACCCTCTGGAGACACGCACCATCACCCTGTCGTGCGGCAAGCTGACGACGGGCGTGAGCGTACGGCCCTGGAGTGGCATATTCATGCTGCGCAACCTGAGCTCGCCGGAGACCTACTTCCAGGCTGCCTTCCGCGTGCAGACGCCATGGACTGTCAAGAACCCAACAGGCGACGACCCCGAGCGCACGGAGATACTGAAGAAGGAGTGCTACGTCTTTGACTTTGCGCCAAACCGCGCCCTGCGTCAGATAGCCGACTACTCCTGCCGCCTGAATGTGGAGGAGACACAGCCGGAGCGCAAGGTGGAGGAGTTCATCAACTTTCTGCCCGTGCTGGCCTACGATGGCTCGCACATGAAGCAGATTGATGCTGCCGGCATCCTGGACATGGCGATGAGCGGCACCTCGGCTACTCTGCTGGCACGCCGCTGGGAGAGCGCCCTGCTGGTGAATGTGGACAACACCACCCTGCAGCGACTGCTCAATAGTCCCGAGGCACTCAGTGCCCTGATGAAGATTGAGGGCTTCCGTTCGCTGAACAAGGACATAGAGACCATCATCAACAAGAGCGAGGCCGTGAAGAAGGCCAAAGCCAAGGCCAACGATCACGACCTGACACAGAAGGAGAAGAAGGAACTGACGGAGGCTGAGAAGGAGATGAAGTCGAAGCGCAAGATGATACAGGAGAAGCTGATCAAGTTTGCCACCCGAGTGCCCATCTTCATGTACCTGACGGACTACCGCGAACAATGTCTGAAGGATGTCATCACGCAGCTGGAGCCAGGGCTCTTCCACAAGGTGACGGGACTGGAGATTAGGGACTTCGAACTGCTGGTGTCGCTCAACGTCTTCAACTCAGCCCTGATGAACGACGCCGTGTATAAGTTCAAGCGCTACGAGGACGCCTCGCTGGAGTACATCGGCTTTGACAACTCCATGAAGGACGACAGCCCCGTGGGCGGATACGACACGGTGATCAGCCGAGAGGACTTTGATACGACCTTTGTCAACGAGGAACTCTAACGCTCAATCGGGCACATAGGTCACTCTGGTGCGGGTGGTGCAGTTGCTGGTCTCCAGTTCGATGCTCTCGTCATCGACATAGGGCGGAGCATGGCGACCTGCCAGAGCGAGTGAAATTACGCTGAGGCGCAGACTGGGCTGGACAGGCTGCAGGGCACGCCATAGAGCTGACATCGAGGAACCTGTGGTGATAACATCGTCCAGCAACAGGGGATGCTGGAGTCCTCCGTCCTCTACCACCTCACGCTCATAGGACGGGCTGACCCGAAAGGCATCGGCCACATTGTGACGACGCTCCTCCCCCGCAAGCAGTGTCTGGGATATACCAAAGGTCACACGCTCCAGCACATCAGTACGAACGGGTATGCCCGTCACCTCGCTGATGCCCTGCGCCAGACGCTCGCTCTGGTTGTAGCCGCGTTCACGCAGTCGGCTGGGCGTCAGCGGCATAGGCACGATGGCATCTACGCCCTCAAAGATACCCGTCTCCATCAGTTCCTGCGCCATCCAGCGTCCTAGAGTCAGGGCCAGCTGCGGACGGTTGTAGTACTTGATGTTGAGCAGGAGTTCAGCCACAGGCGTGTCGGGGCGATAGCGCAGCATACTCATGGCCCGCACCACTGGAACACGGTCCAGGAGCGACCGCACCAGAGAGTTGTCCTCCGCCTGCCCCAGACGGGCAGGTTCCAGTCGCCGAACGCAGGCAGGACAGAGCACGCGTCCCTCCTCCACCACCATCCCGCACAGAGCGCAGGTAGGGGGAAAGAAGGCATGGCGCACCATGCGCGCCACAGCGGAGAGGGAGTGCAAGTAGGCTGGGGTCATAATGCGTGCAAAATTAAGTATTTCTGCCCGATATTGCACCTCTAAGTGAGCAAAAAAGCAGTCGCCGTGCAAAAAAGCATAAAAAAGCCGCAGGAACATTTGGTCAGTTGTGGGGAAATTCGTACTTTTGCAGCCGCGTTTGACCTAACGGCTGGCAGATGCACCCTGGTCTTGTATATATAAATAAGGAGCAGCGCATACACCCCCGCGCACATTCCATACTTCTCCCCCTACGCTCCTCAGGACCTCGCACTGATCCAGCATACGCTCGGTAGGGCACACGCTCCTATACGTAATACACTAAAGTAGATAGAAATGTCTAAGATTTGTCAAATCACCGGAAAGCGTGCCATGATCGGCAACAATGTGTCGCACTCCAAGCGCCGCACCAAGCGCGTGTTCGATGCTAACCTCTTCACCAAGAAGTTCTACTACGTAGAGCAGGACTGCTGGATCTCCCTCAAGATCAGCGCCGCTGGTCTGCGTCTCATCAATAAGGTAGGTCTCGATGCCGCCCTCAATCAGGCTGTGGCCAAGGGCTTCTGCGACTGGAAGGAAATCAAAGTTATCGGTTAATTCTCTTAAGGAAAGACTATGGCAAAGAAAGTAAAAGGTAATCGCGTGCAGGTCATCCTTGAGTGCACCGAAATGAAGGAGAGCGGTCTCCCCGGCACCAGCCGTTATATCACCACCAAGAACCGCAAGAACACCCCCGAGCGTCTGGAGCTGAAGAAGTACAACCCCATTCTGAAGCGCATGACCATCCACAAGGAAATCAAGTAATCTAACCCCTAAAGGATAATACACTATGGCAAAGAAAACAGTGGCTACCCTGCAGACGGGTAAGACCGATGGCCGCAGCTATACTAAGGTCATCAAGATGGTGAAGAGCCCCAAGACTGGCGCCTACACCTTCGATGAGCAGATGGTCCCCAACGAAGCCGTTAAGGACTTCTTCAAGGCGTAAGCTGAAACATTAATACATAAGTACAGCTATGAAAAGAACATTCCAGCCCCACAACCGCAAGCGTAACAATAAGCATGGTTTCCGTCAGCGCATGCAGACCGCCAATGGTCGCCGCGTGCTCGCTGCCCGTCGTGCCAAGGGTCGCAAGAAGCTGACCGTGTCCGACGAGGTTCACGGCAAGAAATAAGCCCGCATACGTCAACAAACGACGCAATATTAAGAGAGAAGTGAAGATTTCCACGGAAATCCTCGCTTCTCTCGTTTTTTTGTTGTAACTTCGCAGCCGAAATGACATAC
>JAKSLU010000019.1 GCA_024400995.1 Bacteroidaceae bacterium | reverse complement strand
GTGGCCGCGGGGATAGGCGCGCCGCTGTGGGTGCCAGAGCCGTCCATCTCGGTGAGAAGCTGGTTGAGTGTATTCTCGCGTTCATCGTTGCCGCCCATGGCGTGGTTGGTACGGGCACGGCCCACGGCGTCGATCTCGTCGATAAAGACGATGCAGGGTGCCTTGGCCTTGGCCTTCTGGAAGAGGTCACGCACGCGGCTGGCACCTACGCCTACGAACATCTCCACAAAGTCGCTACCCGACATAGAGAAGAACGGCACGTCGGCCTCGCCTGCTACGGCCTTGGCCAGCAGTGTTTTGCCAGTGCCCGGAGGACCTACGAGCAGCGCACCCTTGGGTATCTTGCCGCCCAGGTCGGTGTATTTCTGCGGGTTCTTGAGGAAGTCAACGATCTCCTGCACCTCCTGCTTGGCGCCCTCCTGACCGGCCACGTCCTTGAAGGTGACCTTCGGTGCGCCCTCCTTGCCCTTCTCGTAGAGCTTGGCCTTGCTCTGGCCAACACTGAAGATGCCACTCATGCCACCTCCTGAGGGACCGCGGAAGATAAAGAGCCAAAGACCGACAAGAATGATGAGTGGGAGGAAGTTGGTGAGGAGACTAATCCAGAGGTTGCTGCTCTCGGTGTACTTGACCTGCCCCTTGAACTCTGCCTCGTTGAGGAAATTCTCCACACGGTCGGCAGAGGGATAGCGGGTGCTGACAGTGGGGGTCTTGCCCACCTTGTCGGTGCCCTGGTGGAACACCTCGCGTATGTGCTGCGGAGCTACCTGCACATAGACGCGGCCCTCGCTCTTGTTCACCTCGACGGCAGTGCCGTAACCTTTGGTGATGTACTGCTTGAACTGCGTGTAGGTAATCTCCTTGTCGTAGCTGCTGCCATCGTTCTGGTTCTGCCAGAACATGAGGCCTATGCCGCCGAGGATGAGGATGTAGAGCCAAGTGAAGTTGAAGCGGGGGCGGCGCTTGTCGTCGTTCTGGCCTCCGAATTGTGGGTTCTGTGGGGGAACGGGCTGTGGCATGGCTTAGTCGAGATCAGGAATGTTGGTGATGGTGGCATCGTCCCACAGGTGTTCGATGTCGTAGAACTCGCGCTCTGTGGGCAGGAAGATGTGCAGGATGACACTGCCAAAGTCCATGGCCACCCACTGGGCGTTCTCCAGGCCGGCAACGGCAGAGGGCTTTTCGTGCAGTTCCTTGCGGCAGAACTCAGCGGCGCTTTCGGCCAGAGCCTCTACCTGCTGGGGGCTACCGCCTGTGCAGATAACAAAGGCCTGTGCTGGAGCTGTGTCAAACTGACTCAGGTCGGCTATGCAGATGTTGCGGCCCTTGCGTTCCTGCAGGCCGCGGACGAGTGATTCTATGATCTGTTGTGTTTCGTTCATGTAGATGGTGTATATTATTCTATTTCGTGTGTGCATGGGATTGCGGCTGCAAAGTTACGAATAATCTAGCACGTGGCAAAGTAACTTTTTGTTAAAGTTATTTACAAAAGAGTTGCAGATGTGATTTTTTTTTTGCAATTTTGCAGTCGCAAATAGTGCCGCCCTGTGCTGCGCCCCTACTTCACCCTCATTCTTAACCCTCTCCGATGGACAATAACTCCCTCATTCTATGGCAGAAGAGCCTCGATGCGTTGGCCGCAAGGCTGCGTCAGCAGGTCCCCGAATCACAGTTCGGGGGGGTGTGGAGTTGGTTTGAGCAACTCCGACCTACCGACCTGCGGGGCAGTCGCCTCGTAGTGGGCGTGCCGTCGGAGCGCTTTAGAGAGCTTTTTGCGGAGAAGTACATGCCGCACTTCCTTCCGCATCTGCGCACCTATATGGGAGAGGATACCATGGTGGACTTCGTGGTAGTGGAGGAGCCCACGGGCCCCGCGACGCACGTGGGCGGAAGCCTGGATCGCCAGGCCGCAGAGCCCGAAAAGCCTGCTCCGCTCGATCCGCAGCTCAATCGTGACTATACGTTCAAGACCTTTGTGCGAGGCGCCAGCAACAAGGCTGCCCTCAATGTGGCCAAAGCCATTGCCAAGCGTCCCGACCAGAGTACCTTCAATCCGCTCTTCCTCTATGGCCCATCGGGTGTGGGCAAGACCCATCTCGTCACGGCCATAGGTCACGGGGTGCGCGAGTTGTATCCCGACAAGCGTGTCCTCTTTGTCTCTGCCAACCTGTTCAAGACGCAGTATATGGACGCTGCGCGCAACGGCACGACCAACGACTTCATGCACTTCTATCAGTCCATCGATGTGCTCATCGTGGATGATATACAGGAACTCTCTACGGAGAAGACCCAGCGCACCTTCTTCCATATCTTCAACCACTTGCAACTCAATGGTCGCCAAATAGTCATCACCTGCGATCGTCCGCCCGTGCTCTTTGAGGGCATAGAGGAGCGTATGCTCACGCGCTTCAAGTGGGGCATGGTCATGGAGATGGAGCGTCCCGATGTGGCTCTGCGTCACGACATTGTGAGTGCCAAGGTACGCCGCGATGGACTCAAGTTCCCCAAGGAGGTGATAGCCTATATTGCCGAGAATGTGACGAGCAACGTGCGCGACCTCCAGGGTGTGGTCAACAGTATCATGGCCTATAGTATCGTAGATGACTGCGAGGTGGATCTGGCTCTGACTCAGCGAGTAGTGGCCCGTGTGGTCAACCTCACGCAGCGCGAGATTAGTCTCGAAGATATACTCAAGGCCCTGTGTCGCTGCTACAAGTTGAAGGTGCGTGACGTCGTAGGCAAGAGCCGCAAGGCCGACATCGTGAGTGTGCGCCATCTGGCCATGTATCTCACGCAGAAGTACACCCAGATGAGCCAGTCGCAGATTGGTCAGGAACTGGGTCGCCGCGACCATACCACCGTCCTCCACGGCATACGCCAGGTGGAGCAGCGCCTCGCTACCGACCGCGAGTACCGTCAGCAGGTTGAGGCCATCGAGGTGAATCTGAAGAAGAAATAGACAGTATCTTACGAATAAAAAGACAGCACACAAACCCAAGACAGAGTGACTGATCCTCGCCACATACGCATTGCCGACTACAACTACCCGCTGCCCGATGAGCGTATAGCCAAGTATCCGCTCGAGCAGCGCGACCAGTCGCGTCTCCTGGTGTATCGACCCGATGCACCGATAGAGGAGCGTCATTTTGCTGACCTGCCTGAGCTCTTGCCCGAGGGTGGACTCCTGGTGATGAACAACACCAAGGTCATCCAGGCGCGTCTGCACTTTCAGCGTCAGTCGGGTGCACAGATTGAGGTGTTCCTTCTGGAGCCCCACACGCCCTCAGACTACCAACTCTCCTTCAGCCAGCGTGGTCAGGTGAGCTGGATATGTATGGTCGGTAATCTCAAAAAGTGGAAGGGCGACATCCTTCAGCGCAGCATTCTGCTGCGTGATGGTAACACCGTGACGCTCTGCGCTGAGCGCGGCGAACCCTGTGCCACGGGGCACGAAGTGCGTTTCAGCTGGGACAGCACTGCCTCCTTTGCCGAGATACTGGAGGCTGTGGGCGAGTTGCCCATACCTCCCTATCTCAACCGCGCCACCGAGGAGAGCGACCTCAAGACCTATCAGACGGTGTACTCCAAGATCAAGGGGAGCGTGGCGGCTCCCACGGCAGGCCTACACTTCACGCCCCAGGTGCTGGAGCGCGTCCGCGAGCGGGGTGTGGAGATAGGCGAGGTGACGCTCCATGTGGGAGCAGGCACCTTCCGTCCCGTCAAGAGCGAGGAGATTGGTGACCATCCCATGCACGCCGAGTGGATCTCCGTGCAGCGCAGTCTCATCGAGCGCCTCGTGGAGCATGGCGGCCACTGTATGGCAGTAGGCACCACCTCCGTGCGCACGTTGGAGAGCCTCTACTACATCGGCTGTCTGGTGCACGATGCCCCTGACACGGAGGACCTGCACATATCCCAGTGGATGCCCTACGAGTCGGACCCTAAGCTCAGCTCAGAGGAGGCTCTACGGGCTCTGCTCGCATGGATGGATGCTCGCCAGTTGCAGGTTGTGCAGACCTCCACACAGATTATTATAGCTCCTGGTTATCAGTATCATATCGTGCGGACGATCATTACCAACTTCCATCAGCCGCAGAGCACGCTCCTGCTGCTCGTTTCGGCCTTTGTGCGTGGCGACTGGCACCGCATCTACGACTACGCCCTCAGTCACGACTTCCGCTTCTTGAGCTACGGCGATAGCAGCATACTGTTTAGTTAACGACGAATCTATACAATATTATATATAATGTATAAGAACTACCTCGACCTGGTCATCCGCGCCGCCCTCGAAGCCGGCGCCGAAGAGCTTCGCATCTACAATCTGCCCCCCTCGGAGCAGGAGGTAGAGCTCAAGGCCGACCACTCACCCCTCACGCTGGCCGACCGCCATGCCCACGACATCATCTGCCAGCATCTGGCCTCCACACCCTTCCCCATACTCTCCGAGGAGGGCAGCAAGTTGCCCCACGAGGAGCGCGTGCAGTGGGAGGCCTACTGGTGTGTCGATCCTCTGGATGGCACCAAGGAGTTCGTCAAGCACTCAGGCGAGTTCAGCGTGAACATAGCCCTCATGGTGCCGCAGGATGGAGTAGGGGAGAGTGGTGAGCGTCAGTGGGTTCCTACGCTCGGAGTCGTGTTCTTCCCCGCCACGGGAGTACTCTACTACACCGCTGGCGATGTGGCCTATCGCGCCCTCGTGCTGGATGGCACGGACATCACCCGCATAGAGCCCCTGCCGCAGCGTAACGACCAGCGCCCCTACACCGTAGTGGCCTCCGTCAGCCACATGAACGCTGAGACCGAGGCCTATATCGACGCCCTGCGTCAGGAGCATCCCGACCTCTGTCTCATCCAGGCTGGTAGCAGTCTCAAGATATGCCGCGTGGCCGAAGGCTCAGCCGATCTCTATCCCCGTCTTGGTCCTACCTGTGAGTGGGACACCGCAGCCGCCCATGCCGTAGTGCGTGCCGCAGGTGGCGACATCGTGAGCCACATCGATGGTCTCACCTTGCGCTATAACAAGGCGGACCTGCTTAATCCGTATTTTATCGTGAAGCCTTGATGGCGTCACATCCTACGCTAATCAAAAATATACTATAATGAACGAACTTGCCCTTAAGTACGGTTGCAACCCCAACCAGAAACCCTCCCGCATCTTTATGGCCGATGGCAGCGAACTGCCCATCGAAATCCTGGGTGGCCGTCCTGGCTACATTAACTTCCTCGATGCCCTCAACGCATGGCAGCTTGTACGCGAGCTCCGTCAGGCCACAGGTCTGCCCGCAGCCGCCAGCTTCAAGCATGTGAGCCCTGCCGGTGCCGCCGTAGGTTTGCCCCTGAGTCCCACGCTCCGTCACATCTACTTTGTGCCCGACTCTCTTGGCGAGGAGATGTCAGCTCAGGCCTGCGCTTATGCCCGTGCCCGTGGTGCTGATCGCATGTCCAGCTATGGCGACTTTATTGCCCTCTCCGATGTCTGCGACCGCGACACCGCCCTCCTCATCAAGCCCGAGGTGAGCGATGGTGTGATTGCCCCCGAGTTCACCGCCGAGGCCCTGGAGATTCTGCAGGCCAAGCGCAAGGGTACCTACAACATCATCAAGATAGACCCCAGCTACCGCCCCGAACCCGTGGAGCGCAAGCAGTGCTTCGGTGTGACCTTTGAGCAGGGCCGCAACGAGGTTGACCTGACCTCCGATGAGCTCTTTGCCAACATTCCCACGCAGAACAAGGCCTTCTCTGCTGAGGCCCGTCGCGATCTGATGATAGCCCTCATCACGCTCAAATATACCCAGTCCAACTCCGTCTGCTATGTCAAGGACGGTCAGGCTATCGGTATCGGTGCCGGCCAGCAGAGCCGCATCCACTGCACTCGCCTCGCCGGTCAGAAGGCCGACATCTGGTGGCTCCGTCAGCATCCCAAGGTGATGAACCTGCCCTTCGTCGAGGGTATCCGCCGCGCCGATCGCGACAACACCATCGACATCTACATTGGCCCTGAGTACATGGACGTGCTTGCTGAGGGTGCATGGCAGCAGTTCTTTACGGAGCGCCCTGAGCCCCTCACGGAGCAGGAAAAGGCAGAGTGGATTGCGCAGAACACGGAGGTAAGTCTCGGCTCTGACGCCTTCTTCCCCTTCGGCGACAACATTGAGCGTGCTCACAAGAGTGGCGTGCAGTACGTAGCCCAGGCTGGTGGCAGCGTGCGTGATGACCATGTTATCATGACCTGCGACAAGTACGGCATCGCCATGGCCTTCACCGGTGTGCGTCTGTTCCACCATTAAGAATTAAGAATTAAGAGTTAAGAATTAAGAATTAAGAATGGAGACACGACACGTTAGCGACGAGGAGATGACCATGGCCATTATGGGTGGCATCACCTTCAAGGGCGCCAAACTCAAGAACAAGCCCAAGGAGGAGAAGGTCAAGACCAAGGCCAAGAAAAAGACCTACATCACTGGTACTCACGGTTCTGCCTCGGCCAAGCACAAGGCCGACATACGCCAGCGTCGTGCCAACAGGCACAAGAAATAACAGGCATCAGCACCCTCTGCACATAGACTTCACAACGCATGATTCACCTCGGCATCAAAGACTTCATTGACATCGTGCTTGTCGGCACGCTGCTCTACAACCTCTACACCGTGATGCGCCGCTCACGCTCTGCCAATCTCTTCAAGGGCGTGATTGTCCTCGTGGTGATATGGGTCATGGTCAGCTACCTTTTTGAGATGCGCCTGCTGGGTGGCATTCTCGATCGTGTGGTCAACGTTGGTGCTCTGGCCCTCGTGGTGCTCTTCCAGGAGGAGATACGTCAGTTCTTCAGCCGTCTGGGCTCGCAACAGCACGCCGGTCGTCTGATGAGCTTGCTACGTGCCACTGTAGGCCGGCCCGGTCAGAGTGGCAAGGTCAATATGCACGACGAGATCATGGCCATCGTTATGGCCTGTGTCAACATGGGCCGCCAGCGCGTGGGAGCCCTCATCGTCGTTGAGGGACACCAGCGTCTGGCCGATGAGGTGGCTAGTGGTGAGATTATCGATGCCGTGGTGTCACAGCGCCTGATTGAGAACATCTTCTTCAAGAACTCCCCCCTCCACGATGGTGCCCTCGTCATCACCGGCAAGCGCCTCCGCGCCGCGGGCTGCATTCTCCCTGGGAGCCACGACAACGACATCCCCAAGTCGCTTGGCCTGCGCCACCGTGCCGCCCTCGGTATTTCGCAGAAGAGTGACTGCCTCGCCATCATCGTTAGTGAGGAAACTGGCTCTATCAGCATTGCCCGTAGTGGTACGTTCAAGCTCCACCAGACGGCAGAGGAGCTCGAGAGTCACCTGATGAAGGCCTTTGAACAGTAGGACGAGGCGCTCATCTGGTCAATATAAGGCCTAAAACGCAAAAAAATGCCCAAGTATGCCGCCTATGTCGGATATTTTTGCTAAATTTGCGGCCAGTAAATCTATACCCCGATACCAATACCTCTAATTCTGCTATGGGAAGACGCATCAAGAAGATAAAGAAGATCAGACTACATCATGAGGGCACCCACACGCTGGTGTTCGCCACTGTGCTGTATGTACTGCTCATGTTGGCTTGCCGCATGTGGCTTGCTCCCTTGTGCTGGCCTGCTTTTTGGGTAGTGCTGGTCACAGCCTCTGTTATACTGGGCATACTCTTCAACTTCTTTCAGTGTCCCATCCGTAGTTACGAGGGTGAGACCGAAGGGATAGTAGTGGCTCCAGCAGATGGCCGCGTGGTTGTCGTAGAGGAGGTTGAGGAACAGGAGTACTTCCGTGATCGCCGTCTGATGATCAGCATATTCATGAGCCTCACCAACGTACATGCCAACTGGTTCCCCGTTGATGGTGTAGTCCGCAAGGTGGAGCACCAGAACGGCAACTTCCACAAGGCCTGGCTTCCCAAGGCCTCCATTGAGAACGAGCGCAGCACCGTCGTCATCCAGACTCCCGATGGACAGGAGGTACTCGTACGCCAGATAGCAGGTGCCATGGCGCGCCGCATCGTGACCTATGCAGAGGAGGGCGACAACTGCTTTATCGACGAGCACATGGGCTTCATCAAGTTTGGCTCCCGTGTCGATGTTTATCTGCCCCTCGGCTCCGAGCCCTGCATAGAGTTCGGACAGAAGACCACTGGCAACCAGACTATCATCGCCAAACTCAAGGCCTGATTCCTCGCTCCCATTCCATCTCGCAACGATAGATTATCCCTATGAAGAAGCATATACCCAACGCCATAACCTGCTGCAACCTCATCTGTGGCTGTCTTGCCGTAGGCTCCGCTTTTGCCTCAACGCTGTCGGGTGAGTACCGCATGGCCTTTGCCCTCATCGTACTGGGTGCCGTGTTCGACTTTTTCGATGGTTTCATGGCACGCCTGCTCGGTGTCAGTGGCCCTATGGGCAAGGAGCTGGACTCCCTAGCCGATGTCATTACCTTCGGCTTTGCCCCTTCCGCGATAGCCTTCAGCCTGCTGGTGCACATCCTGCCCGAGGGTCCCGTCAGCTATCTGGCTTTTGCAGCCTTCCTGATAGCAGCCTTCTCGGCTCTGCGTCTGGCCAAGTTCAACATCGATACCCGTCAGAGCATGGGCTTCATCGGACTGCCCACACCAGCCAATGCCCTCTTCTGGGGGTCGCTGGCCATGACCCTCTCCACCCATGCGGAGTTTGTCAACGCCCATGCACAGTGGGTCTGGGTCGCACTGCTGGCCGGTGTGCTCTTCAGCTGTTGGATACTCGTGAGCGAGGTGCCCATGTTCGCCCTCAAGTTCCATGACTACTCTTGGGCGCACAACCGTCTGCGCTACAGTTTCATGCTCCTGAGTGCCCTGTTGCTTGTTGCACTGCAGTGGGCAGGCTTTGCCGTCATCATCGTGCTCTATGTTCTGCTGAGTGTTTGGCAGACCTGGCACGCCTCTTGCAAGTAGGTCGTCATCCTAACATGATTGACCCATGCATTTACTCGGCTGTTTATTCTTTCTTCTATTTTTCCTCCTCATCTTCGGCATGGCTCTGGTGGGGAGTGTGATAGACGGTGTCTGGCGCCTGCTCACAGGTGGTCGCCGTCCCTACTCGCATACACAGGAGGAGCCGCAGCAGCGCCGACAGACCTCGTCCTCTGCCGGTGAGGCTCCCGCCAGTTACACCTTCCGTCCAGAGGATGGCGAGTATATTGACTACGAGGAGGTCCGCGACTGACCCCATTGTTGGGTGGTTACGCATTCCAAATTCTTAATTCTACATTCTTAATTAAATATGGCAGAGGATTTGAAGCAGACCACAGCCCGCGGCTTCTTTTGGGCCGCACTTGGAGGCGGAGCCCAGCAGGTAGTGACGCTGCTCATCGGCATTGCGCTGGCCCGTCTGCTCTCTATCAGCGACTATGGCATGGTGGGCATGCTCACCGTGTTCTCCCTCCTGGCAGGCAATCTGCAGGAGAGTGGTTTTACGGCCACCCTCGCTGTGCGTCGCGAGGCTCGTCGTGAGGACTATAGTGCCGTCTTCTGGTTCTCCATCCTCACCAGCTGCACCCTCTATGCCCTCCTGTTCGTAGGCGCTCCCTATATAGCAGCCTACAACAACACCCCCGCCCTTACGCTCTATGCCCGAGTGATATTCCTCGGCTTTGTGGTGTCCTCCTTCGGCACCGCCTCCACCGCCATGCTCTTTCGCCAGTTGCAGGTGCGGCAGCGTACCACCTCGCAGGTGTCAGCCTCGCTGCTCAGCGGTGTGGTCGGCCTGTCCATGGCCTGCTGTGGCATGGGCTGTTGGTCACTGGTGGGCATGGACCTGTGCTACAAGCTCACCTACACCTCCCTCGTCAACTACTATGCCCACTGGCATCCCGACCTTATGTCGCCCCGCCAGGTGTGGGACCGCATTCGTCCGCTGTTGCCGCAGAGCATCAACATACTGGCCACCAACATCCTCACCACCCTCTCCGGCCAGCTCATTCAGGGACTGCTCGGCCACCGCTACCCACTGCAGTCAGTGGGTCATTATGCCCAGGCTCAGAAGTGGCAGACCCTCGGTCAGCAACTCCTCTCTGGCATGGTCGGCTCCGTAGCGCAGCCCGTGCTGGGCAGAGTCAACGATGATCGCGACCGCCAGCAGCGCGTGTTGCTCACGTTGCTGAGGTTCACGGCCTTCATGAGTTTTCCCGCCATGTTAGGCCTGGCCTACGTGTCGCCCGAGCTCATCCCCCTGCTCATCGGCGCCAAGTGGGCTCCCTGTGTGCCCCTCCTCCAGATGCTCTGCATAGCAGGCAGCACGGTGCCTCTGAGCCAGACCCTGGCCAACCTCGTCATAGCCCAGCACCGCTCGGGCGTGTTCCTCCTGGTGAGCAGCATGCTGCTGGCCATGCAGCTGGCGGCCTACGTACTGCTCTCCTCCTACGGCATACAGCTGCTCGTACTCGTCCTGGCCAGCATAACCCTCATGGGGCTGCCCCTCTGGGCGCTGGTCGTCCGCGCTCTGTGCGGCATCAGCCTGCGGGGTGTCCTCCGTTCGGTGCTGCCCTATGCCCTGGCTGCCTTTGTCGGCATAGCACTGAGCCAGTGGCTCGGCTGTGAGAGCATGTGGCTGCGCATCCCAGTGGTAGCCTGCGCCTATGTCGGCCTGCTCGCCCTGTTCCGCGACCGCACGCTGCGGGAGGCATGGGAGTTCGCATGTACTAAAAT
Organism: Bacteroidaceae bacterium; assembly: GCA_024400995.1. Classification (GTDB taxonomy): domain Bacteria; phylum Bacteroidota; class Bacteroidia; order Bacteroidales; family Bacteroidaceae; genus Alloprevotella. The sequence continues at coordinate 19,404 of JAKSLU010000019.1, read as the reverse complement.
TAATACAACAACTAAATAAACTAAACAATGAAGAAGATTCGTGCCGCCGTAGTAGGCTACGGCAACATTGGCCGCTTCACCGTCGAAGCACTTGAGGCCGCCCCCGACTTTGAGATTGCAGGTATCGTACGCCGTCAGGGCGCAGAGAACCGTCCTGCAGAGCTCGCTGCCTATGAGGTAGTGAGCGACATCCGTCAGCTCCACGATGTTGATGTAGCCATCCTCGCCACCCCCACCCGTTCATGCGAGGAGTACGCTCAGCAGATTCTGCCTCTGGGCATCAACACCGTCGATAGCTTTGACATCCACACCCAGATCCGTGGCTACCGTGAGCGCCTCATGGAGCTCAACAAGCAGACCGGCACCGTCAGCGTCATCGCCGCTGGCTGGGATCCCGGTTCAGACAGCGTAGTACGTACCCTCATGCAGAGCCTCGCCCCCAAGGGACTGAGCTATACCAACTTCGGCCCTGGCATGAGCATGGGCCACAGCGTGTGCGTACGTGGTAAGGAAGGCGTCAAGGATGCTCTCTCTATGACCATTCCCCTCGGTGAGGGCATTCACCGCCGCCTGGTCTATGTAGAGCTGGAGGAGGGTGCCAGCCTCGAGGCCGTCACCGCCGCCATCAAGGCCGACCCCTATTTCGCCAGCGACGAGACCCATGTCTTTGCTGTAGATAGCGTAGATGAGGTACGCGACATGGGTCATGGTGTCAACCTCGTCCGCAAGGGCGTGAGCGGCAAGACCCAGAACCAGCGTCTGGAGTTCTCCATGAGCATCAACAACCCCGCCCTCACGGGTCAGGTTCTGGTCAATGTGGCCCGTGCCTCCATGCGCCAGCAGCCTGGTTGCTACACCATGATTGAGATTCCTGTAGTGGATCTCCTCCCCGGCGACCGTGCCGACCTCGTTGAGCATCTGGTGTAAAGTACTCCAGTCATTTATGGGTGAAAGCTGCAGTTTTGCTAATCCGGACACTGTGTTTGGATGTTATGTGTGGGCAAAATGAGCTGCGATATACACTTTTTATCTTAAAAGTTTGGTTGTTTGCGCTGAAGTTTGTATATTTGCACTCGAAATTGGCGATTATGTCTCAATCGCAACCTTATCATCCGTACTGACTAGCAAATGCGCCCTATCTCTCTACTGCGGTAGATAGATACGACCTATAGGCAGAGATAGATACAACGAAAGGTCTGCGATGGCAATCTCCCTTGCTGTCGCAGGCTTTTTCTATATAAAAGTGCGACATATAGAGCAGACTAACTTAAACAACTTTAATAACTTAAACAACTAAATCGAATGAAGAAGATCTTACTTCTTGCCGCTGCACTCGTGTTGAGTGTTGGCGCATGGGCACAGGGTACTTTGGAACTCCAGCCCTCCACGGAAAATGTTTGGGAGCATCAGTATCGTCTCCATGCTCGTAATGAGAATGGTAACTACTGGCTTACTTCTGGTCTTCACTCTGGAAATGAGGCTGCAGCTGGTAAGTTTGCTTTTGTAGAGCAGGGTACTACAGGTAACTATTATGTTTATTCTGTTGACGAGGGTAAGTGGCTCACTTATTCCAATACTTCAACAGGTGCAAATAAGATAACTCTTTCGGCTACGAAAGACGCATACTTTGTAATTGAAAGTGGAACGTGTACAAATGGTAGCGCTTGGGGAGACAAGAAAGGCTATGTCCTGAAGGCTTCTTCTGCTAATGTTTATATGAACTTCTTTCAGGGCCCTACCACTAACAACTACCAGACTACCGGTACGATTGGTTTCTGGTCTGATAAGTGGGGCGACGCAGGTAGCGTCTGGGTGCTGGAAAGTGCAGGTGCCTCTACTTCACCCTTCGATGCTACCAAGGAGTATGTCCTCAAGAACGTGGCTGACAAGCGTGGCTACATTGCTTACAATCCCGCAGGTGGTAACTATGTAGGTCTTGCTGATGTAACCTATAGTGATGCTTTAGCTGCAAAGCACGCTCAGTCCTCTAATCCTGCTGTGGGTATCAACTGGGTTGTTACCACTACCTCAGAAGGTAAGGTGACTCTGTATAACTCCAAGAAGGGTCAGTATATGACCGTCCGCAATGATGGTAAGTGCGTGTGGAGCGATGATCCCTATGAGTTCGTTTATGAATTGGGCGAAGGCTATGTAGCTTTCAAGGGTAATGGCAATCCCAGTGGTGGCTACCTTTGCCCCGCTCCTGGATATAATGCCAATCAAGGTCCTGTCCTTCTTGAAACCAGTAGCACTATTAAGAATGAGTACAAGTTCTATTTCGAGGAAGTTACAGAGGCTCAGGATGGCTATACCCTCCACGTAGGTGCGACTGGCTATGCTTCTATGTATCTCGACAAGAATGTTACCATCCCCGAGGGCGTAAAGGTATTCTACTGTCCTGAGGAGTGGGAGGACTATGTGCTGAAGACTGTTGAGATTTCCAAGGATCAGGTTCTGCCCTATTACACCGCATACATCATTGAGGCTCCTGCCAATCAGGACTACTTCTTCCCCTATACCGAGGCAAAGGGAGGTGACTTTGTAAATGTTGAAGGTTTGTGGGGTTGCGCCTCCAAGGCTATGAGCCGTCAGGAGCTGGAAGACGTATGTTTCTCAGAGTGGGGTATGAACATCACCAACTTCTATGTGCTCTCTGTTGTAGATGGCAAGGCTGGCTTCTATCGTTACATTGGTGAGGAGTTTGCTCTCAACAAGGCTTTCTACTTCCATCCTACTTCATTGGCTAACGAAACTCAGGGCTTCGTGCTCGATTTCGGTGGTCAGACTACTGGCGTGGACAATGTAACTACCACCACTCAGAGCGCTGCCAGCTACGACCTCCAGGGTCGTCGCGTAAGCAAGGCTACCCGTGGCCTGTTCATTCAGAATGGTGTAAAGGTAATCCGCTAAAATAACCTCTAAATATAGACACAATGAAAAAGTATATCATCCCTACCGTAGAGGTTACCGCCCTCTATACCGAAGAGATCAGCATGCTCAACTCTAGCTTTGCTGTAAATACTGATACCGACATCGCTGTAGGTGGTGGCGGTGAGGACGACAAGTCCGACAACAAGGTCGGCCAGCTCACCAACGGCTATGGTTGGAACAGCGACGACTGGAGCGAGTAAATAGACTTCCGCTACCCACCGCGAGTGGATGATCCATAATATTGTACGCCTGGTGTAACTGCCAGGCGTACTTTACTATTTAAGGGGTGTTTTACAAGCTATTGTAGGGAGAAAGTATTCCTTAATATTTGTAAATATTGGAGGAGAGCTTGGCGGTATCAAAATATTATTGTATCTTTGCACCGCAAAAATAACTATAAATCAAAGATACTCTATGAAGAAAGTCTTATTCGTGGCAGTGGCCCTCGGTGCTGCCTTCGTGATGTCCAGCTGTAAGAGCAACGAGAGTGCCTATCGTGCAGCCTACGAGCGCGCCAAGGCACAGGAGACCTCTCAGGTGCAGACCACCACTCCCGTGGCTGTAGTAGAGACTCCTGCTACCACCACTCCCGCCACTAGTACCACTACAGTGACGACCACAACCACCAGCAACAACGCTGCTGTGGTCGATGCTGATGTGCGCACCATCAAGGGTGGCTTCAGCGTAGTGAAGGGCGCTACCGTACGCACCTATGGTGTGGTTGTGGGTAGTTTCTCCCTCCAGGCTAATGCTGAGAGCCTCTATGCCAACCTTACGGCTCAAGGTATGGCTCCTAGTGTGGTGAAGACCAACGAGACAATCAATGGAATTACGGGCTGGTATCGTGTGGTGGCCGCCAGCTACGATGACAAGGCTCAGGCCGTGCAGACTCGCGATCAGCTGCGTTCTACCTACACCGGCGCCTGGCTGCTATACAATAAGTAATGAAACAGTCGCTCATCGGGCTCTCGCTCGCTGAACTACAACAGTTTGCACTCGCACACGGCTTGCCCCGATTTGTGGGCAAGCAGTTGTGCGAGTGGCTGTATGTAAAAGGCGTGGCGGAGTTCTCGCAGATGACCAACCTCTCCAAGGTTGCCCGCGCCAGTCTGGATGAGACCTGCCAGGTGGGACAGATGCCCCACCTCGATGCGCAACACTCGGTGGACGGTACGATCAAGTATCTCTTTCCTACCCACGATGGTCACTATGTGGAGACCGTCTATATCCCCGACGGCGACCGCGCCACGCTCTGCGTGAGCTGTCAGGTGGGCTGCCGCATGGGCTGCAAGTTCTGCATGACAGGCCGACAGGGCCTCGTGGGCAATCTTACGGCGGGAGATATACTCAACCAGATACTCGCCCTGCCCGAGCGCGACAGGCTCACCAATATCGTCTTTATGGGACAGGGTGAGCCGATGGACAACCTCGATGCCGTGCTGCGTGCCACGGAGGTGCTCACAGCAGACTGGGGCTGGAAGTGGAGCCCCAAGCGTATCACCGTGAGCAGCGTGGGCGTACTGCCTCAGCTCCAGCGGTTTGTGGAGGAGAGCCGCTGCTCGCTGGCCATCTCTCTGCACCATCCCATGCCCGCAGAACGCAGGGAGATAATGCCCGCAGAGCGCGCCTTCAGCATAGAGGAGGTAGTGGCTCTGCTGCGCCAGTACCCCGTGTTCTGCAAGAACAACCCCGAGCCCCCAGAGAGCCGTCAGAGGCGTCTCTCCTTTGAGTACATCGTGTTCGGTGGACTCAACGACACCAAGGCTCATGCCGATGCACTGCTGCAGTTGCTCCGAGAGCTCGACTGCCGCATCAACCTCATTCGCTTCCATGACATCCCTGACTCGCCCTTCCATGGTGCATCGGAGCAGCAGATGACGTGGCTACGCGACTATCTGACCCAGCACGGCCTCTTCACGACCATCCGTGCCTCTCGTGGTCAGGATATCTATGCCGCCTGCGGCCTGCTCTCTACCAAGAAGCAGGAACAGGAGGCCCAACAGCAAGACTAACCATACAAATACCCCTATAACGTGAGTAAGATAAAAATCGGAATAACCCAGGGTGACATCAACGGCATTGGCTATGAGACCATCTTCAAGGCCTTTGCCCACGAGGACATGTTCGAGATGTGCACCCCCATCATATATGGCAACGACAAGGTTGCGCAGTATCATGCCAAAGGACTGGAGGAGGTTCCCCCCGTGCAGGTGGTGGACAACGCCACCGAGGCCCATGCCCATCGCCTCAACCTCATCCGTGTGAGCGAGGAGGAGTGCACCGTGGAGTATGGCAAGGTGAGTGCCGCCGCTGGCCGTCAGGCTCAGGCAGCCCTCAACCGTGCGCTCAGCGACTGGAGGGCCGGTCTCATCGACGTCATCGTGACGGCCCCCATCTGCAAGGCCGCCATCGTGAGCGACAGCTTCCCCTATGCTGGTCATACCGAATACTTTGAGGCTGCCACTGAGAGCAAGGGTCTCATGATCCTCAGCAACGCCCATCTGCGTGTGGCCCTCGCTACGACCCATCTGCCCATCAGTCAGATTGCCCAGGCCATTACGCCAGAACTGCTGGAGGAGAAACTCCGCATGCTCCACCAGAGTCTCAAGCGTGACTACCTCGTCAGCTCTCCCCGCATAGCCGTGCTGGGCCTCAATCCCCACTGCGGTGATGAGGGGGCCATCGGCACTGAGGATGCGGAGATAATCGCCCCCACCGTTGCCAGTCTGCGCGAGCAGGGAGTTCCCTGTTTTGGTCCTTATCCAGCCGATGGGTTCTTTGGCGGCGGCATGTTTACTCACTTTGATGCCGTACTGGCCATGTACCACGACCAGGGTCTGGCTCCTCTCAAGGCTCTCGGCATGGAGGAGGGTGTGAACTTCACCGCGGGTCTGCCTGTTGTGCGCACCAGTCCCGACCATGGCACCGCCTTTGATATCGCTGGCCAGAACAAGGCTACCGCAGACTCCATGCGCCACGCCATCTATGCCGCCATCGATATCTATCGCAACCGCAAGGCCTACGATGAGGCCACGGCCAACCCTCTACCCATCAATCCCCGTCGCTCAGAGCGTCCCACCCGAATAGGATAAATGTCACTCATCGACCACGTCAGAGCCACGCTCAAGAGTACCGACACAGAGGGCCCCTTTGAGCTCTATGTCACCCGCACCCCAGGCTATCTGTGGGCGCTGTTGTTCCGCGCCCTGCATGTGCACCCCGTGGCGGTGACCCTGATGAGCATCGTTATAGGCACCCTAGCAGGACCACTGCTGTGCTATGACTTTCTCGGCGTGCGTTGGCCCCTGTATGTCGGCATGCTCATGCTCATCTGGGCCAACTGGTACGACTGTGCCGATGGTCAGCTGGCGCGCTTGACCAATCAGCGCACGCTCATCGGTCGCATACTCGACGGATTTGCTGGCGATGTGTGGTTCTTTAGTATATATTTCTTCCTGTGTCTGCGCCTCACCGATGACTTCATTCCTGGTGCCGACTGGCTCGCAGCTACCTTTGGTCTGCCCCGCCTCATGTGGGGCTGGAGCATCTGGCTCATCTGCGCCTGGGCGGGATTCCGCTGCCATGGCCGTCAGTGTGCAGTAGCCGACTACTATCGCAACATCCACATGTGGGTGCAACTCGGCATGGAACGCTGCGAACTGGACACCTACCGAGAGGTCAACGAGCGCTACCATAGTCTGAAGTGGCTGTCACGCGACTGGTTCGAGAAGCTCTATCTGTTCTTCTATCGCACTTACTGTGAGGGCCAGGAGAATCAGGCGCCCCAGTTTGTGCGTTTCCATCAGACCGTCATGCAGCGATGGAATGGCGTGCTGCCCCAGCGACTCCGCGACGAGTTCCGCCAGAAGAGTTTGCCCCTCATGCCCACGACCAATCTGCTCACCTTCGACTTTCGTGTAGGCGTGCTTTTCGCCTCGCTTCTGCTCGATGTGGCCTGGGTATATCCCCTCGTAGAGATTACGCTCATGGAGTACTGGCGCTGGAAGATGCGCCGCACGCATGAGGCCATGTGTCAGGATCTGACCAATCGTATAGCGGAGTATGAACAGTAAAGTCATAGCCCTCATCCTGTCGGGTGGCAGCGGCCTGCGCCTGCACACCGAACGTCCCAAGCAATATGTAGAGGTGAAGGGCGAAATGGTTCTGCACCACACCCTGCAGGCCTTCAGAGGCCGGGTGGACGACATCGTGGTGGTATGCCAGGATGAGTGGAAGGACTGTGTGGCGCCCGACTGCCGTACCTGCCGTGCTGGCGAAACAGGCTTTGAGTCCCTGTGCAGCGGTATTGCCAGTCTGGCAGATGAGCCTGCCGATACGCTGGTGATGATCCACGATGCTGTGCGCCCACTCGTTAGCGCCGAAGTGATAGAGGATAACCTCCGCGTGGCCCGTGAGTGCGGCAATGCCATAGCCGCCGTAGGTACATACGAGACCCTCCTCCAGGCTCCCGATGGTGAGACCGTGCGCAGCATGACACGCCGCGAGGGAATGTATCGTGCCCAGACTCCGCAGACCTTTACACTCGGCACGCTGCGCCAGATGATGCAGGAGGCCCAGGAACGCTGTGTGATGGAGGCCCAGAGTGCCTGCACCCTGGCCTGCCAGCTCGGCTACCAACTGCACCTGAGCAAGGGCGACCTGCGCAACTTCAAGATAACCGTACCCTCCGATCTCGAACTTTATGAAACCCTTATACCGTAACATACTCCTGCTCGTAGGCATCGCGGCGTTGGTCATCACCGCCTTCATGGTGGAGATACCCGAGAGCATCAACTGGGGACTCGCCGCCGTGTATCTGCCTGCCGTAATCCTGATTTATGGTGTGGTGTACAGCCTCAATGCCATAGCCTTCCAGCAGATTACCAACACCGTGAGCGAGGGACAGCATCTGAGCTTCCTGAAGAGCTTCAAACTCACGATGTCAGCCTTTGCCCTTACGTTCATCACGCCCTTTGGCTTTGGCGGAGGTCCCTATCGTGTGATGGAGCTCTCCCGCTATATCGGCACGCCCCGAGCTATCAGCAGCGTGACGCTCTACTCGCTGATGCACATTATGGGCCACTTCTTGCAGTGGTTCACGTGCATTGTGCTCTTCGTGGTGATCTACACGGAGAGGATGAACCCCTTCTTCTGGGTACTCTTTGGCGCATTCTTGGCGGTGTTCCTCCTGGTCGTAGTTGTGTTCAACTGGTTCTATACCAATGGTCTGTTGGAACGTCTCTTCAAGTTGTTCTTCTTCGTACCCGGTCTGCGTGGCTGGGCTCGTCGCTTTCATGGCAGCCATCAGGAGGCCTTTGTGCTGGCGGACGAGAACGTGATGTACCTCAAGAAGAACCCCAAGGCCTTCTGGTCCTCGCTGCTGTGCGAGTACTTCAGCCGCCTGGTCAACGCCACAGAGTTCTTCTTTATCCTCGCTGCCTTTGGCATGAGCAACCTGCACTACTACGACATGCTGCTCATTGTGGGCTTTGCCAGCTTCCTTGGCAATGTACTCTACATCCTGCCTCTGCAGATAGGTGCCCGCGAGGGCGGACTGGCCATCATCCTGCGCATAATCTACGGTGTGGCAGGCAATGTGGGCTTCTTCGTGAGCTTCTACACCCGAGTGCGCGAAATCTTCTGGGTGGCCGTAGGCATATTCCTCATTAAGGTGGGCAATAACAACCTCATGCGCTCTGCCGAATCTTAGACCCTTATGACACCATACTATATTCTACACGAGAACCTGTTGCGCCGCAACCTCAGCCTCATCCGTAGCATAATGGATGTGGCGGGCGTGGAGTTCATCCTGGCCTTCAAGGCCTATGCCCTGTGGCGCACCTTCCCTATATTCCGTGAGTACATAAGTGCCACCACCGCCAGTAGTCCTGATGAGGCCCGCCTGGCCTACGAGGAGTTTGGCAGCAAGGCCCACACCTATAGCCCTGCGTATGAGCCAGAGACCTTTCGCGATGTGGTGGCCTGCTCGTCCCATATCACCTTCAACTCCCTCACGCAACTCCAGCGCTTCGGTCGGCAGGCCCGCGAGGCAGGAGTTAGCCTCGGTCTGCGCATCAACCCCGAGCACTCCGAGGTAGAGACGGAGATATATAATCCCTGTGCCCCCGGCTCGCGCTTTGGCGTGACCGCCGATGTGCTCGCTGCCAATGAGCATGTGTTGGAGCAACTCGATGGTCTCCACTGCCACTGCCACTGCGAGAGTAGCAGCTATGAGCTGGAGCGTACCTTGGCCGTTATTGAGGAGAAGTTTGGTCGTTGGCTCGACCGCATCAAGTGGCTCAACCTCGGCGGTGGTCACCTCGTCAGTCGTAAGGACTACGATGTGGATCATCTCATCGGTCTGCTGCGTGCCTTCCGTGAGCGCCATCCGCACCTGCATGTTATACTGGAGCCTGGCAGTGCCTTTGCCTGGCAGACCGGTGAACTCGTGGCCAATGTCGTAGATGTGGTGGAGAACCACGGCATACGTACAGCCATACTCAATGTGAGCTTTACCTGCCACATGCCCGACTGCCTGGAGATGCCCTACTATCCCGTAGTGCGTGGTGCCGAGCATGTGGAGGAGGGGGACTCTGGCTGTTCCGGTAGTCCCGATGAAGGCTATATCTACCGCTTGGGCGGTAATAGTTGTCTGTCGGGCGACTGGATGGCAGCGTGGCGCTTTGACCACGAACTGGAGGTGGGTGAGGAGATTGTCTTTGAGGATATGATCCACTATACTACCGTCAAGACCTGTACCTTCAATGGCATACACCATCCCTCTCTCGTGATTGAGCGCCAGGACGGAAGCCGCGAGTTGCTCCGCCGTTATACCTACGAGGACTATCGCGACAGGATGGATTGAGGGGAACGAAGACGAAGACGAAGACGAAGACTATGTGGGTATGATAAGAGGTCGTTTCGCTCCTTCGCCTACGGGACGTATGCACCTGGGCAATGTGTATAGTGCCCTCATGTCGTGGTTGTCTGCCCGAAGTCAGGGCGGCGAGTGGCTGTTACGCATAGAGGACATCGACCCGCAGCGTTCTCGCCGTGAGTACGCCGACCAGATAGAGAATGACCTCCGTTGGTTGGGGCTCAGTTGGGACGGCTTTTGTCGTCAGAGTGAGCGCTCTGCCCTCTATGAGGAGGCTCTCCGCCTGCTCGCTCCCCATACTTATTATTGCCGCTGTACCCGTGCCGACATAATGGCAACGCAGGCACCGCACGAGACCGACGGACGCATAGTCTATGCCGGAACCTGCCGCGAGGCGGGCCATGTGGATGGTGCCGTCAGACTGCGAGTGCCCGACGAGGAGATACCCTTTGTCGATGGTCACTATGGTGCACAGTGTGTCAACCTGGCCTCCCACTGCGGCGACTACATCCTGCGCCGCCGCGATGGAGCCTGGGCCTACCAGTTGGCGGTGGTTGTGGACGATGCCCTCACAGGTGTCACTGAGGTGGTACGGGGACGTGATCTGTTGCTGTCCGCAGCCCAGCAGATACACCTGCACGGACTCCTAGGCTACGAGCCGCCGCGCTTTGCCCATCTGCCTCTGCTCATCAATAGGGCGGGCCAGCGGCTCTCCAAGCGTGATGCCAGCTTGGATATGGGACATCTGCGTGACGACTTTACGGCTACTGAGATTGTTGGACGTCTAGCCTGTCATGCGGGCCTCATAGATCGTCCCGAAGCCATTACGCCGCAGGAACTGATACCCCACTTCAAGTGGGATAGGTTGCCTCTACAGGATATTGTAGTCTAATCTGCATTATTTATGCATTTATTTTAGACGCGAATTTTCGAAAATTTTCGTTACATTTGCGATAATTTATGTCTAAATAATAAAAGTCTGTAGAGTGTGGAGAATGTAGAATAAAATAATAAGATACAATGTACAATAAGATTGGTATTATAGTAGCGATGGATCTGGAGTACAATCTCGTCCATCAGCTACTCACAGAGACACGACAGGAGACGCATGGTGCCTACACCTTCCTGTGCGGCAAGGTAGGCACCAAACAGGTTATCCTCATGCGCTGCGGTATAGGCAAGGTCAATGCGGCCTGCGGTGCTACTGAACTCATCCGCAGCTACCATCCCGAGGCTGTTATCAGCACGGGCGTGGCAGGCGGCATAGATGCTGTGCTGCGCGTGATGGACGTAGTGGTGAGCCGTGAGGTGGTGTATCACGACGTGTGGTGTGGTGAGGGCAATGCCTATGGTCAGGTGCAGGGACTGCCCGAGCGTTTCAGCGGTGATGCCCGCCTGCTCGCTACGGCAGAGGGCATTGCATGCAAGAGCCGTATAGTGCCGGGACTCATCTGCTCTGGCGACAAGTTCATTACCGACCGTACGGAACTCAATCAGATCAAGTCGGCCTTCCCCGATGGTCTGGCCGTTGATATGGAGAGCGGCGCCATCGCTCAGGTATGCCATCTGCATGAGGTGCCTTTCATCAGCTTCCGCGTTATCAGCGATACGCCGGGTGTTGAGGCCCACTGGGATCAGTACGAAAACTTCTGGGGCACAGTGGCTGAGAGTTCCTTCTCTGCCATCCATGCCTTTATCGGTAGTCTGTAGATCAGCTCCTCTCAGCCAGGACGAGGCGAATCTCCAGGTAGCTGATGTCTTCGGGCAACTTGGAGCGCACATCGCTCAGGGTGTAGCTGCCCGTCAGAGAGTTGACGGCGGCGAGGATGGCCTGCTGGTGCTCGGCACTGACAAAGTCGGCCACCTTGACCTCGCCCGTAGGGATGAAGCTGGCCAGGTGGCTCTCGATGGTACCCTGCGCCAGACCACGCTCCAGGGCAATCTCCTCTATGCTCATGCCACTGCGGTAGAGCTCCAGCGTGCGACGCTGAGAGTCGCCCTTCTTGGCTTTAGGTTTGGCATCCTTCTTGTTCAGAGGCTCCTTGGTGGGAGCCTTTTTCTTTTTGCTGCCGCTGGCGAGCATAACGGTGTCTAGTATGGCGTGCGCCTTGAACGTGAGGTAGTTGGCTACGCTGAAGGGCTTGTCTGCGAGGCGTGTATAGACACCCGTCTTGAGCTTGAAGGCGAGCAGCAGACCCTCCAGAGCGTTGTTGTACTGCGAGCTGACGGTCTTGTTCTCAATGCTGAACGAGGCCTGCTCCAAGACGGGAGCGAGGAGGGCGTTCAGTTTATCATTAAAATAGCCGGAGGCTGCATGTATGCGCTCCTGTAGTTGGGCATTGCCCACAAAGTTGGGCGACTGCAGCATCATCTGGCGATACTGTGGCTGGAAGCGCAGACCCACGTTGACAATATGCTCACGCAGGGGTTGCAAAGTCTGCTTGAGCGTCTGCAGATACTCAGGCTGTTGGTTGTAGAGATGCTCATCTACTACACGTACCAGATACTCGTATGCCTGCATGAAGGAGCGGAAGTCAAAGAGTTCGCCCAGCAGCTGGCAGTAGTACTCATAGCGCATCTGCGGGAGCTGCTGCACGCTCTGCTGTGCTAAATGGAGGGCGTGGTTCATGTACTGACACACACTCTGGTCATTGATGACGGAGGCAGGTGACAGGGGCCGGGACAGCACGAGACCCTCCAGCGTGCGGCAACGGGAGAGCGCCACATAGACCTGGCCGTGGGCAAAGGACTCGTTGATGTCCAGCACAGCGTGGTCGAAGGTCAGACCCTGACTCTTGTGCACCGTGATGGCCCAGGCCAGACGCAGGGGGTACTGCGTGAAGGTGCCCTCCACCTCCTCGCGGATGTCCTTGCTCTGAGGGTCGATGGTGAACTTGGTGTTCTCCCAGGTGAGCGGGGTGACGATGGTGTGGGAGTTGTCCTCCTTGCAATAGACCACGATGCCTTCCTCCCTGAAGTCTGTAACCTGTCCTATTTTGCCGTTGTAGTACTCGTGGGCGAGGGAGGGGTCGTTCTTGATGAACATGACCTGGGCTCCTATCTTGAGCTCCAGCACCTCATCGGCGGGATAGATGGACTCAGGGAAGGTGTTGCGAACGATGGCGCGGAACTTGTGCACAGGCTTGTCTATCTTGGCCAGCTGAGCTGCGTTGTAGTCCTGTGCCATGCGGTTGTGGGTGGTGAGGCGTATCCAGTCGTCGTCCTCGGCAGGGACGAAGTTGGGAACAAAACGCGCGTTGAGACGCTGGAGGGAGTCAGCATCCATGGTGTTGTCGCGCACCTTGGCCAGAATATTGATAAAGTCAGCGTCCTGCTGACGGTAGATGTGGCGCAGTTCGATGGTAACGTACTGAAGCTTGGAGAGCGCCTGACTGCCAAAGAAATAGGGCGTCGTGTAGTACGGTGCCAACAGACTCCACTCCGACTCACGCGTGACGGGCGGCAACTGTTGCAGGTCACCGATGAGCAGGAGCTGCACTCCACCAAAGGGCTTGTACCTGTCGCGGTACTTGCGTAGTTCGGCATCAATGGCATCCAGCACATCGCTACGCACCATCGACACCTCGTCTATCACGAGGAGGTCGAGCGTGCGTATGAGGTTCTTTTTGTCCTGACTCATGCGGTAGTGCTTGTTGCGCTCTGCCGCATCGGCTCCAGGTACGAGTGGCCCCAGGGGTAGCTGAAAGAAGGAGTGAATGGTCTGTCCCTGGGCATTGATGGCAGCCACGCCAGTCGGGGCGAGCACTACCATGCGCTTGGGGGTGAGCTCGCGGAGCTTGCGCAGGAAGGTAGTCTTGCCCGTACCGGCCTTGCCCGTGAGGAACACCGAGGTGTTGGTCTCCGAGATAAAGCGCCAGGCGAGGTTCATCTCCTCGTTGTGCACGCGGCCATACGTTGAGGTCGGTTCCTCAACGGTAGGTGTAAAGGGTTCTTCTTCGGTGGAGTATGTCATATTATCGTGAGAGTTTATCGCCAAAGCATATTACAAAAAAAACGATAATGCACAAATATATTTGGTACTTACTTACCGAATATAGAGAGCTTACGTAAGTATATTAGCCTGCGCACTACTCTATAGTCTAGTTTTGCGTAGTGTAGGGTGTAGTGCGTCGTAGTCTATAAGGAAGGTATTTGTGAAAGGTTTTCCAATTTTGTGCACTTCTGCACAAAATGGGTATAATTATTTGTGAATTAGTATGTTCGCTAGTGTAGAGGCTGTGCATTACTCTACACTGCTCTACACTCTCTACACACTGTGTGTTATCCCATACGGCTGACGTCCTTGACACCACGGACGGTGCGGAGTTTCTTGATGAGGAGATTGAGGCGGGAGGTGTCCTCAATCATGACAGTAAGCACACCCGAGAAGAGTCCGTCATTGCTCTCAATGCTGATGGAGCGGAGCATGACGCGCTCCTCCTTGGAGATGATAGAGGTGATATTGTTCACGATGCCGAGGTCGTCGATACCCACCACGCGCAGAGTGATGGCGTATGAGCCACTGCCCTTGCCAGCCCAGCGGGCACGCAGGATGCGATAGGGGAAACGCTCCTTCAGCGCAGGCGCATTGGGGCAGGTATGGCGGTGGATCTTGATGCCACCACTCACGGTAACAAAGCCAAACACCTCGTCGCCATACACGGGATTGCAGCAGGGAGCAAGCTGGAAATCGATGCCCTTGAGATTGCGGTCGATGACGAGCACATCCTCCTTGTCGCCGCTCTTGGTCGTGCCTTCGGTGCGTGTGGGGCCCTCAAACACATACTCATCTGCGGTGTGGCGTGGAGACTGTTGCCTGTTGTCGGTTGTCTGTGCAGCCTCTTTTTTGGCAAGTCGTTTCTCCTTGCGTTCCTGTTCTTCCTTCTCCCAGATTTTTTGAGCCTGCTCAATGTCGCGCAGAGCCTGCTTGATCTTTGCCTTGGCATGGTTCCCGGCTACAATGGGGAGCCAATCCTGTTTGGGTTGCTGGTTGTTGGAGGTAAGAATCTCTACCGTCTGTCCGCTCTCCAGCGTCTGACGGATGGGCACGTTCTTGCCGTTTACCACAGCGCCCACACAGTGGTTGCCAATGTGGGAGTGTACATGATAGGCATAGTCGAGTACGGTGGCTCCGGCGGGCAGCTTGATGAGGTCGCCCTTGGGGGAGAAGACATACACGTCCAGTCCCTGCTTGGCACCCAGAGGCAGAGACTGTCCCTGCTCCAGGGCCTCGCGCACCTGCAGCAGCCAGCCTTCCATGCCGCCGCCCTGGGCCTTAACACCCTTGTAGCGCCAGTGGGCAGCCAAACCATGCTCTGCAATCTCGTCCATGCGCTCGGAACGGATCTGCACCTCTACCCACTTGTCCTCGGGACCACGTACGGTGATGTGCAGCGACTCATAGCCGTTCGGCTTGGGTACAGTAAGCCAGTCGCGCAGACGCTTGAGGGAACTCTCGTACTTATTGGTTATCAGTGAGAATACCTGCCAGCAGAGATCCTTCTCCTTCTTCTCTGAGGGACTCTCGATGATGATGCGGATAGCAAAGAGATCATATACCCCCTCGTAGGCGCAGTGCTGACGCTTCATCTTCTGCCAGATGGAGTGGATGGATTTGGTGCGGCCCTTCATGTGGTACTTGATGCCAGCGGCCTGCAGCATCTCGTGGATAGGGGCACAGAACTCCTCCACATAGCGGTCGCGTGCCTCGCGAGTGGCAGAGAGTTTTTCCTTGATATGATAGTAGGCCTCGTGTTCCAGGTACTTGAGCGAGAGGTCCTCCAGCTCGCGCTTGATGTTGTAGAGACCCAACTTGTGAGCCAGCGGCGCATAGAGCAGTTGTGCCTCGGTGGCCACACGCTGACGACGCTCCGTGCGCTCTTGGGGTTCGTCCATCTCCACGCGCAGTTCGCGCATCTCTGCCAGGCAGTCGGCAATGCGCAGCAGGATAACGCGCACGTCGCCCGCCTCGGCTATGAGGAGGTTCAGAAAGTTGGGGTCGCGCATGGCGGAGGTGCGTTCCTCTAGCTGTGCGATACGGGCAAAGCCGCCTGCGCCCTCGCGATAGAGAGTGAGTATGTCCTCAGGCAGTTCACCTATTTCCTCGCGCAGAATAGCTTGCGCGTCTTCGTATATCTTGGGGTCAATCATCTGGAGGGATGAGTTTATAGGGTTATGAATTTCTTTTTTAGTTGTTCGGGAGTGAGGGTGATATCGCGGTCGGAGCGATGCAGAGTTACACGCTCAAAGAGGGGAGCGCCAGTGGCATACTCCAGGGAGCCGGGGCAGAGGGGGTAGAAGCCCATAGCGGAGAAGACGTACCAGGCAGAAGTCTGTCCGTTGTCCTCATCGCCGCAGTAGCCGCCGGGGGTAGGGGAGTAGAGGCGGTGCATCACCTCGCGGAGCCATCGGTGCCCCTTCTCGGGATGGTCGGTGTAATTGTAGAGATAGAGCATGTGTTGGATGGGCTGATTGCCGTGAGCATACTGTCCAAAACCCATCACCTGCATCTCGCGTATCTCGTGGATGACAAAGCCATAGTAGCTCTCGTCATAGACAGGCGGCAACTGCATCACACTGTCGAGCATAGCCTCAAAGCGTGCCTTTCCGCCCATCAGTTCGATGAGCCCCGGGATATCGTGGAATACGCTCCAGGTATAGTGCCAGGAGTTGCCTTCGGTGAAGTCGCCGCCCCACTTGAATGGCGAGAACTCCTCCGGCCAACTGCCGTCCTGCTTGCGTCCTCGCATAAGGCCGTAGGTGGTGTCAAAGAGATTGCGATAGTTCTGCGCAGCTGCGGCGAGTTGCTTCAGTTCCTTCTTGGGGCGTCCCAGCGATTGTGCCACCTGCAGGATGCACCAGTCGTCGTAGGCATACTCCAGGGTGCGGGCGGCTGACTCGTTGATGCCCACATCGTTGGGGACGTAGCCCAGACGGTTATAGTAGTCCTGACCGCGGCGACCACTGGCCGTTCCCTTCAGCCAGTTGGAGCGTCCGTGCAGAAGCGCTTCGTACATCAGGTCGGGATCGCTCGGCCGAATACCTCTGACCCAGGCATCGGCCACTACAGCGGCGGAGTTGTTGCCTATCATGCAGTCGCGGTGGCCGGGCGAGGCCCATTCGGGCAGGTAGCCCGTCTCACGGTAGCAGTTGAGCAGTCCCTCCTGTATGTCCTGGGATCGCTCGGGATATACCAGATTGAGCAACGGCATGAGGGCGCGGAATGTATCCCAGAAGCCCGTGTCCGTATAGTAGGGACCCTGGCAGAGGCTGTTGTTCTGCATACTGCGGTGAATCTTCTTGCCTTCAGTGTTCAGCTCGTAGAACATACGGGGAAAGAGTAGCGAACGATACAGACAAGAGTAGAACGTACGGCGCTCTGTGTCACTACCGCCTTCCACCTCTATGCGCCCAAGGGCGTGTTCCCATGCCTGCTGGCTCTCAGCAAGAATGGCGGAATAGTCACGCTGGCCAAGTTCGCGCTGCATGTTGAGTGCAGCCTGCTCGGGAGAGATAAAGCTACTGGCCACGCGGATGGTGTGCCTCTTGTCGTTGTGCGTCAGGCGTACCACCACGCGACTGCTGTCTGCGTAGGCCACCTGTAGCGGCTGACCAGTGCTGACCAGAAAGTAATTGCGGAAGCCCTCGGGTACGCCGCCAGAGTTGTTGGCAGTGTAGCCGCTGATGGTGCCCTGTTGCTCATCCACTGCTATGGCGCAGGCAGAGCCATTCTTCGGCTGGGCGTCTATCAGCAGATAGTGCTCCGTGCACCCATAGGTAACATCAAAGAGTGCGCAGCGCTCCGTCGCCGTCAGTCTGACATGTGTATCGTGGTTGGCGAGGTACACACCATATTCGTAGGGATGTACCTGCTCAGCCTTGTGACTGAAATAGGAAATAGCGGCCTTGGGATCAGCCGACGAGGTGGGCATCACCGAGAAATAGCCGTAGTCTCCCATCCAGGGCGAGGGCTGATGTGTCTGCTTGAAGCCACGCAACTGCATGGCATTGTAGGTATATTGCCATCCGTCGCCGTTCTTGCCCGTCTGGGGTGTCCAGAAGTTCATGCCCCAGGGGCGTGCCACGGCGGGGTAGGTATTGCCAGTGCTCAGTTCGTAGGTACTCTGAGTACCCATCAGTGGATTGACGAGGTCAGCCAGAGAAGCGGAGCTGGGTACGGTGCTTAGCAGAAATACTGCGATGATAGCAATGGGCAATTGCTCGCGAACCTTCTGTAGTGTCTCTGGGTCAAGAATTTCGCGTAATATATTGAGCATGCGCGTCTTCATGCGGGCCTCGCCGGCGCGCACGCCGCTGGCATAGTCATTGCGGTGGAGTGGGGAAGCGTGGAAATTGCCGTCGGCCATGTTTTGATGTCTTAAGGTAAGAGGTTAGGTTTAAGGTCGATAAAAGAAAAAAGCCTCGCGACGCATAGGCGACCCGAGGCTATTTATCGTAAATATATATAAAATGTATGCCTTATTGAACGTTAATCTTACGGACCGTCTTGCCAACCTTTACGATATAGCAACCTCGCTTGAGATTGAGGCTATAGGTCTTGTCGGCATTGTCAACAACGGCGGAGAAAATCTCCTTGCCCGTAATATCATATACCTTGAGCTCTTCGCCCTGAGCGTTCTGCACGCGTACATGCTGACCCTTGACGGTGAGGTTGGGCTCAGCGGTCATATCAGCCACAGAAATCAGGGTCTCATTGGGCATCTCAGCCATCACGGGTGTGGCGGCCATAAGAGCGAGAGTGAGTGTGAGGAGTATAGTGTTTTTCATGTATATTCCATTTAGTGAGCGCAAAGTTATTACTTTATTGCGACATACGCAAGCCTTAGGACAATATTTTTGCGTTTTTTACGTTAAAAGTGCAAATTTCGTCCAATCTCACGCGCGTATTAACAGTAAAATAAGTAAATTCGCAGCATGTTTTTGGATAAGCTCAAAAACTCACTGCCTCAAGAACTCACAAACTTAAAACCCAATAAACTTAAAAACTTAATCCAAATGACTATTTCTGAATGCAAGTTTGAGGGTAAGAAGGCCATCGTACGCGTTGACTTCAATGTACCCCTGCAGGACGGTAAGATTACCGACGACACCCGTATCCGTGGTGCTCTGCCCACTCTGAAGCACATCCTCGAGCAGGGTGGTGCCCTCATCATCATGAGCCACATGGGCAAGCCCAAGGGCAAGGTTAAGCCCGAGCTCTCCCTCGGTCAGATTAAGGACGCAGTAGCTGCTGCCCTCGGTGTGGCTGAGGTACAGTTCGCTCCCGACTGCGCCAAGGCCCAGGAGCAGGCTGCTGCCCTGAAACCCGGCGAGGTTCTGCTGCTCGAAAACCTCCGCTACTATCCCGAAGAGGAGGGTAAGCCCGTAGGTATCGACAAGGAAGATCCCGCCTACGACGCTGCCAAGAAGGAGATGAAGGAGCGTCAGAAGGAGTTCGCCAAGACTCTGGCCAGCTATGCTGACATCTACGTGATGGATGCCTTCGGTACCGCTCACCGCAAGCATGCTTCTACCGCCGTTATCGCCGACTACTTCGATGCCGACCACAAGATGCTCGGTTTCCTCATGGAGAAGGA
>JAKSLU010000018.1 GCA_024400995.1 Bacteroidaceae bacterium | reverse complement strand
CTTTTCAGGGGTCATTTTTATTTCGCCGCAAAGGGTCAACGCTATTTCGCCCGACCGGGTCAGCGCAACTCGCCCTCGGGGGTCAAACACGCGCGGCTTTTCCATGAGACTGGTACACTATGCTGTGGAGTTAAACTTCCCCGAAATTGTTAATAAGATAAATAACATATTCTTTGGTATTACCCCTTTTGATCGCTCATTACTATATATTCTCAAGCTTGGCCTTAATCAGTCTGAGGCAGCCCGTTTGCTGAATCGAAAACGTTCAACGATAAGCCATCGATTAGCTATTCTAGAAAAAACGTATCAAATTGCCCCGAAGAGCATTCTTGAAATAGATAGCGAATTTGTACGTGATTTGCATCAAAATGAAACTTTGTCATAAATCGCTGACCTCGAAAAGAACACACACCGCCGAGAGCACCCTGACGGAGTACCCTCGGCGGTGTCGCGATGTCGCAGATGGCTATGCCTGCTTCTGGAACTCGGCGTAGATGCGGGCTGCAATCTCCTGCATTTCCTCTGCAGGCAGGGAGAGATGCTCCTTGCGGAAGTCCACATCGGCCTCCGTCTGCATAGGAATGAGATGGATATGGGCGTGAGGCACCTCCAGACCTAATACGACCTGCGCCACCTTGCGGCAGGGGTAGGCCGACTTGAGGGCACGTGCCACCTTTTTGGCAAAGACCTGATAGGCAGCCAGGGTGTCGTCGTCAATGTCAAAGAAATAGTCCACCTCCTCGCGGGGTATCACCAGGGTGTGGCCCACAGCCAAGGGACTGATATCGAGGAAGGCATAGAAGCGCTCGTCCTCTGCACACTTGTAGGAAGGAATCTCCCCAGCGGCTATCTTGCTGAATATGCTCATAGCTTAGAAGGTAATCTTGAGTATCTCCAGTTCGAGGGGACCCATGGGGGTGGTGACGGTCACCTTCTCGCCGACCTTGTGGCCGAGCAGTCCCTGGGCGATGGGAGTGGCGCTGCTGATCTTGCCTGCACGGAGGTCGGCCTCAGCCTCGCTGACGATGGAGTACTTCATGAGCATGCCGTTCTTGACGTTCTTCATCTCCACGGTAGAAAGTATCTGCACAGTGCCATTGTCGAGCTTACTGGGGTCGATGATCTTGGCCTGTGAGAGCTGTCCCTTGAGCTGGGCGATACGCATCTCGAGCATGCCCTGTGCCTCCTTGGCGGCATCGTACTCGGAGTTCTCGGAGAGGTCACCCTTTTCGCGGGCCTCGGCGATAGCAGCTGAGGCGGCGGGGCGCTCTACTTCTTCCATATGTTTGAGTTGGGCCATCATTTTGTCGTAGCCCTCTTGTGTCATGTATGCCATGTAAAGGTTTAAAGTTTAAGGTTTAAAGTTTAAGGTTTAGATTGGTGTAAAAGATTGAGAAAGAACTCCCGACACCTTGCGTGGAATTCTTTCTCTTTATTTCTTACTGGGTGCAAAGATAGTTACTTTTTTCGTAACGGCCAAGCAAAAGGCTCTAAATCTTTACTTTTATCTCCCCGCACGTTCATTTTTCCTTCTTTGCAGCCTCCAGAGCCTCCCTAATCAGGTCACGAGCACACTCCAGTATGGTGTCAACGGAGCGGCTATAGTCTGCAGTACTGATGTCGCAGTGCACATCGGGCTCGATGCCAAACTCCGTATGTTCCATGGCTGGCGTGAGCATGGGAGAGGCACTGAAGCGGATGCCCCATCCATTGGGCAGTGTGGTCGTGAAGGGCAAGCCCGATCCACCGCCCGTGCGGTCGCCTACCACGATGACATGCGGCTGCGGCTGGAGGTACACGACCAGGGCATTGGCAGCGGAGTAGGTGCGGCGGTTGGTCAGTATGACGACGGGACGCAGCCAGCGGACACCAGAGGATGGGTCGAGGTAGATGGGCTCAGCAGGGGAGAAGTCAGAGTGACCAGGGCCGCGCTTGTGCTGCATATAGCCTACCAGCGTGCGTTCCCTGACAAAGGAGGAGGCTATACGCTCTGCCGCCGTAAGCATACCCCCGCCATTGCTGCGCAGATCGAGAATGAGGGCCTGACACTGGCTCAGATGCACCAGCATATCGCCCAGCGACTGTATGGAGGGCACGGCACTGAGCGACTCCACACGCACATAGCCCACGCTGTCGGGCTGTAGCACACGATACTGCATAATGCCTGCCTGTCGATAGTCCTCTGCCCGCCCCAGTGTCTGGTGCAGCAGAGAGTCGGAGTAGTTCATGGGGTAGTCGTCGTACCATGCTCCATAGCGACTGACGTTCATGGAGGAGATGAGGTTGACGTGGCCATCGCGCAGGGTGTAGGTCATGCGAGAGAGCACATCGAAGAGTGCCTCGCGTGACATCGTGTCGCTCACCTGTGCGGCATACTCCTGGTGTACGGATTCCCAGTTCAACTCCTTGTAGTCAAAGAAGCAGTAACGCTCATCCAGCGTGCGCCATAGAGCCTCAAAGGTGGCCGTAGGCAGGGAACTGACGGAATAGTCCTCAGTGATGCAGCTCACACACGCTACGTATATAAATAATGTATAGAGTATCCTTTTCATCGCACGAGAGTGAGTTTGCGGCTAAAGCCCACGACCAACTGGTTGTACCAGGCGTGGCGTTTCAGCCCATTGAGACTATGCTGGCGCACATCCCCTCCATAACCCAGTACGAGTCGGGAGTGGCGCACGGGCAGGGAGAGCGTGGTCAGCAGTCGCAAGGAGGGGGCGTCGAAGGGGTGCGTGAGGCACACGTTGTGGTCGTAGTGACCGAGGTGGAAGAGCTGATAGTAGCTCTGTCCATACTGCGGCGCAAAGGTAGCTCCTATCAGGGGAACATCCAACTGGGCTCGCAACTGCCAGAGGTGACCCTTGATGCGCACATCATAAGCCGCTATGCCCGATCCGCACACTCCTGCAGCCAGACGTCCCTGTGCAGGATTGTTGCCACCCACCTCGCTATAAGTACCACCGCCCGCAAGCTCCATCAACCCACCCGCAGCCAGGCGCAGTCGGCCGTCGAGCAGATGCCAGTTGTAGTGCCAGCCACCAGCTAGCGTGAGGTCACCATCGTAGTAGCGCGCACCACTCGTTGAGACAGTGGCCAGCGCTCCTTGCAGGGCATAGCGTCCCATAGTAGTGACGGCACCTCTGCCCCAGCGGGCAGGACGTTCGGTGAGCATAGTGAGGCTCAGGCTGGGTCCCTTGTGATCGTAGGGTGTGAGATAAGTATCCAGCACGCTGGCTCGCCCCACTCCAAAGAGAGTGGTGCGGTCCACCTGCGCCTGCACCCGACAGGCGGTGAATATCAGTAGAAGTAGGAGTAGTCTCTGCATAGGCGATAGGAGGGGGAGAGGGTGTTCTACCTCGTTATGTAGGGGCGCAGCAGGCGTGTGAGTCGCTCTGCGCCCACCGTTGAGAGGTGGTCGGCATCGTAAAAGTCGGGGTAGCCCTGCTCGCATCGGCGGAAGCGCTCGTCCTCCGTCAGATCCAGCCTGACGACCTCGGTGTGCTGTCGGAGCAACTGCCCCAATACATGCTCATTCTTAGCGAGCTGCTCGTGCGACTGGTGGCGGCAGAAGCTCTCTGTGCAGGGAGTAGAGAGCAGGATGAGACGTATGCCTCGCTCCTGGCAGTGGTTCATGATTTCACGGAGATAGCCACGGTTGAGTTCCAGAGAGGCGGGTGTCTCAGTGCCATGCACATGCGTGTTGCGCTCAGCACGCTGCTGGCCATTGTTCCAGTCGTCGGAACGCTGAGTGAGTGTGTAGTTGGTGCCATAGCCAAGTGAGTCCCACGTCATCGTGGCGGGACGCCAAAGGCTGCGAATCTTCTCCTTGAAGGCTGCGCCCTGCATACACTCCAGGTGCCAGGTGGAGAGCCAGGGATGGATGTCGCAGTCCATATAGATGCGATAGCGCACAGCCGTGAAAGGCTCGTCGCCCATCGTCTCCAGGTCATCGTAGAGGCTGAAGTAGGAGAAAGGCAGTATGACCGTACGCAGGCGAGGCATGGGGTAGTGCTGGAGGAGATAGAGGTCGTAGCGATAGGTCTGCGACACCTGTGCCAGAGAGTAGGCATGGGGACCGAGCAGAGCGGGCTGAACCCCATAGAAGGTGTGGCTGCTGCCCAACACGAGCGTCTCTACCTCCTGAGAGTGGCGGAGCATCCACTGGTGCTTGTCTCGGGCTGGATTGGGGTACTGCCGCACATAGAGCTCACCGACCAGCAGGGTGGTGGCGAACATAAGTATCAAGAGGAATGTGCGATAGACAAAGGGACGCATGGACTATAGACTGAACTAAGAGAGTGCCGGAGGCATTAGAACTGAAAGTAGATGAACGCCTGCTGCTCTCCACCCAACCAAAGGGTGAGCACAAAGAGCAGATAGTACGTGACGAGTCGCACGGCTGAGGAGCGCATGAGGCGGCTCTGCATGAGCGTCGTGAGGGGTGCGGGTCCTGCCAGTTCTGCGGCCATGAGTAGTAGGATATAGATGAGTGGCTGACGACCGAGGGTCGTAGCGAGGCTCCACCCCTGAGCAGGGAGGAACATGCCCTGCACATACGCTGCAGCCTGGGCGAGTGAGTCGGCCCTAAAGATGACCCAACCCACGAGGACCACGAGCAGCGTGAGTCCTCGGAGCAGAACCCGCAGTCCGACGGTGGGGGGCAGATGCCGCTCAACCCAGCGGAAGGGGGCATACCATAGGGCATGGAACAGGCCCCACGCCATGAAGGTCCAGTTGGCTCCATGCCACACGCCGCTGGCCAGGAATACACAGAGTGTGTTCAGCTGCTGGCGGAGGCGACCATGGCGGTTGCCACCGAGGGGAATATATACATAGTCGCGCAGCCAGGACATGAGGGTAATATGCCAACGGCGCCAGAAGTCAGGGAGTGAGGCGGCTAAATAGGGACGATCAAAGTTGCGGCTGAGCCTGATACCAAAGAGGCGGGCACTGCCTATGGCCATATCGGAGTAGCCCGAAAAGTCGCCATATATCTGGAACGCAAAGCACAGGGCTGCAAACCACAGGTCGGCGGTGGTCATCTGCTCCATGTGGGCAAAGGCATGGTTGGCCACCACGGCACAGTTGTCGGCCACGAGCATCTTCTTCATCAGACCCCAGAGCAGCAGGCGCATGCCCTCCACGGCCTCCTCTCGGTCAAACCGCCGCACGCGCTGCAACTGGGGCAGCAGATCGCTGGCACGCTCGATGGGGCCTGCTACAAGCTGCGGAAAGAAGCAGACAAAGGTCAGGAAGCGCAGCACACTCCTCTCCCGCAGATGGGGATTGCGCTGCACATCGATGGTGTAGGCCGTGAGCTGAAAGGTATAGAAACTTATGCCCACGGGCAGTACTACATGTAGCAGGGGCCAGTCCAGCTGACTGGCAAAGAAGTCGTAGTACTTGAACGCGCCGAGTACACCCAGATTGAGCGTCACGGCCAGGCCCGCCGCCACCCGCCCCCACCGCTGCGGCACACAGGTCACGGCATAGTTGGCTAGCGCCGTAGCGACCATGAGCAGCAGGAAGCGTACGTCCCACCAGCCATAGAAAACCAGACTGGCTAGGAGCAGAACATGGTTCTGCCAACGCTCCCTCCACCAATAGAGAAGGAAGGCGATGAGCAGAAGCAGAACGTATGTGGCGGAGACGAAGGACATTTATCTGAGATGCTGCAGACTAACGCTCACTCCTCTCCTCTGTAGATCCATCATGTGGGGATGGATGCGGCGGAGAAAATCCTCATACTGACGCACGCTCTGTGGACTCCAGCCAGCCTCGGCCAGCGCAAAGCCACGGGGAAAGAGCTGATACGTGATGCGCTCGGGCGAGTTGATACTCTCACCCCAGAGCGTGCCGGCTACGCCAAAGATGGTCTCCCGCTCAAAGGACTCATCGTGTCCCCATGCAGGATCCAGCCCATAGGCTGCCTTGAGCGAGAGAACAGGCATACCCCAGTTGACCTCGGGCATATCGCCACGCGTCATGGGATAGTCAAAATAGCAGTGGTCGCCAGGACAGAGCATCACCTTGACACCATTCTGCTGCGCACTCTCTATGGCCATATTGGTCTGGCCACCACGCCATGCAAAGGTGACACAGCCAGACTGGATCTCCTTGAAGTCTGGTTCGTACCAGTACATTGGGGTCTTGCCCAGTTCATCACGCAGATAGGTGATGGTCTCGTCAAAGAGGTACTTTTGCAGACGCCAGTTGTCGGCGCGCTGATCCACGGGGGCTATGCCGAGCTGGCGCTTGAGTTGCTGACAGTCGGAGCAGTTGGTCCAGTTGCCCAGCGGTGGCATACCAGCCTCGTCGCCGCCCAGATGCACATAGGGGGCGGTAAAGATGTCCTTGTACTCCTTGAGCACGTCCTTGACAAATTGTAAGGTAGAGGGCTTGCCAGGGCAGAGCAACTCATTGCTCACACCACAGATGGTGCGCATGGGCACCTGCACACCGCCACAGGTAAGGTGGGGATAGGCATGGATGGCTGCCACCTCATGACCAGGCATCTCTAGCTCGGGGATGACTATCATGTGATACTGGGCGGCATAGCGCACGAATTCCTTCATCTCCTTCTGCGTGTAGTAGCCAGGGTTGGGCATGAGCATGTCGTCCATGCCAAGACGCGTACTGGCCTTCTGCGTGAGCAGGGGATATTTCTTGACCTCCATGCGCCAGGCCTGGTCGTCGCTGAGATGGAGGTGAAGGGCATTGAACTTGTACTGAGCGAGGACGGGTACCAGCTTGCGGAGCTCACTCATGGGAATGAACGTGCGAGCCGGATCGACCATCACCTCGCGTATGTGCAGGCGCGGTTGATCTTCAATGTGGATGGGAGCGAGGGAGTAGCGGTCGTAGCGTGTGCCATTGCTGTCGAGTAGCAGCTGGCGCAGCGTCATGATACCCCAGAAAACGCCCGCAGGACTACCGCCCGTGATGGTCAGGCCCTCGGCCGTGGCATCGAGCACATAGGCCTCCGCATCGGGTAGCGAGGCATCGATAGCCAGAGTGATGGAGAGATGGGCCTTGGGGTTAGCTTTGGGGTCAAAGTTAGTAGCTTCCTCCAGGAGTGTCAGTAGATGGGCGCGCTCGTTAGCCAAGGACTTGGGGGCACGCACCTGCTTGATGTCTGCCCACTCAAATCCATCCCCCTCGCCACAGCGAAGTACGGCGGGCTGGGGTACCAGACAGGGCTGGGTAGAAAGGGTATCGAGATCCATGAGGTCCTCCTCGTATATACTGCGGGTTCCATAGAAAGCGAGCACACTGAACTGCGGGCGACCGCTGCCCTGCACCTTGACATCCGTGAGTGCGGGACAGCCTGCAAAGGCAAAGTCGCCCACCACAGGTGCACCCTCAAATACCACGCGCTTCAGTCGGCGGCACTGGCTGAAGGCGCTCTGCCCTATGCGCTCTACCGTGGCGGGGATGACAATCTCCTCCAGTGAGTCACAGGCAAAGAAGGCCTGTGAGCCAATCTCCCTCACACCCTGGGGCAGGAGGATGCTCTGCAGGTGATGGCGGGAGTGGAGAGCGTTGTCAGGTACCACGTCGGCCTGAGCCTCGCTGAGGTCTATGTGGCGCACCTGCCAGCATACATCGCGCAGTTGTCGCCAGTCCGTGCCTCCACGGTTGCTCCATGGGGCAGTAGCGGCCAGCTGGCCTGTGAGCTTGACAGAGCGAGCGGCTGCGCACTCCTCCAGGGGAATGCCCGCGAGGTGTTCAGCGGTCAGAGTCTGCGCCGTGGTCGTAGCGCTCATGAGGCTTAGCGCGAGCCACAGGAGGGGACGAAATATCTTCATAGTCGGTCGTATTGCATTGTAGTGCTGCAAAAATACACATTTTCTGCGACTCAGCGGCTCCTATGGGTCACATTTTCGTGATTTCGCGAGCCATATTGCCCGTTTTTATGCTGTCAGCTCTGATATTCGCCCCATTATTTTGTATCTTTGCGCCTAATAAAAAGAAATACAGGCTAAATGTTGTGCAACTCAATAGTTTTACTTATTTTTGCACCCAGAAAACTATAAACGCCACAGATACCACACCCCTATGAGTTACACCGAGATGGCACAGCTCGATGTGCTGAACGTAGTGCGAGGCATCAAGACGGATGCAGAGTACATCGAATTTAGGAACCTCCTTGCCCGCTATTTTGCAGAGAAGGCACAGAAGGCCATTGACGCCATGTGGGACCAAGGGACGATCAATGAGAATACCATCAAGGAATGGGGCAACACGAAGATGAGGACCACCTACCGTTATGCGCTTTGAGTTGCTACCAGGTGATGCCGATGACAACAAATTTGTGGATTGCGCTATAGCATCAAGCGCAGAACTAATTGTAACCAACGACAAGGACTTTAATCCGCTAAGGGATATTCCTTGGCCAAAGGTTGAGATTATGCGAATTGAAAAGTTCGTAGAGATAATTAGCCAATAATACCAGCGATAAGGAAATAGAATAGGACAATGCCCCCAGTGTGCCCATAAACTCGTACCTTTGCACTCGCATTAACCCCTAAATACTTATCGTTATGCAAGTGACATTCTACCATTGCCCCGTCTGCGGCAATCTCGTCCTCATGCTGCTCCCCAGCGGCGTAACCCCCGTCTGCTGTAATCAGGAGATGGAAGTGCTCGAACCCAACACCACCGCGGCCCGCACCGAACAGCACCCCCCCCTCGTGACCTGCACCCAAGAGGGCACCCGCGTGAGCATCGGTAGCGAGCCTCACCCCATGACCGAGGCGCACCACATTCAGCTCATCGTCCTCGTCACCACCCACGGCATCCACATACGCCATCTCACAGCTACGGATGCTCCCGAGGTGCTCTTCCCCATGCACTGCGGCACCCCCGCCTCCTGCAGTTCCCCCACTTCCTGCTGCAAACCCATTGCCGCCTATGCCTACTGCAATCTCCATGGCCTCTGGCGTACCAACCTCTAACCCGTCCCCTCTCTCTCTAAAACCCACACCGCCGAGGGCACCCTTGCGTGCTCTCGGCGGTGTATTACTAGTAGTCTGTAAATAGTCTATAGGGTAGGAAAAACTAGTCTATAGGATAGGAATAACTAGTCTATAGGGTAGGAAAAACTAGTCTATAGGGTAAGAAAAACTAGTCGGTGACTAGGAAAAATTAGTTGCCGACTAATGGGGAAGGGGTATCGGAGAAAAAAAGCCCTAATGGTGTTCAAGGCGCAGCTAATGAACGCAAGTAGGTCCCTTTTGATGAACCTATCAACACCCGTAATGTACTGATTCGGATAAAGTTAAGCTCGTTTGGTGCTGATGGTGCTGATGTTTTTTAGGAATCAGCGGATAATCCCTTATCGTACTAACCAGCTGGCCAGACGCCAGGCTCCGCGACCGCCCAGCTGGACGTAGCGGGTGAGGAGGTGTTCCTGCCAGGAGGTGGGGGAAGGTAGCTGACGGGAGTAGCCCTCACGCAGCAGATGGCCGCAGAAAATGGCACGGCGCAAGCGCAAGGCCTGCAGGAAGCGAGAGGTGGTGCCTGGGAACTGGGTCTCGTGGCCCACGAGGTCTTGCTCTGCCAGGCGGAGAGTGGATAGACACTCCTCGGCACGCTGAGAGAAGTGGTGGCCTGTGATACTGTCGGCATGAACGCGGATGTGGTGGAATGCCTCTGCCGTGTACCAACGCAGACGGGGCTCCTGATGGCTGGCACGGGCCTCGGCGTCAAGGCGAAGCAGGATGCGCAGTCCGAGTTCCCAGTCGTCCCACACCCTTGCGCTCTCATTCCACCCTCCCAGTTGGCGGAGCCACGTGGTGCGCAACAGCATGTTCTGCGTGGCGAGGTGCGATGCCAGTATCTGGTCAGTAGGGCTGGCCGTGGGGCGGTAGGCTCGCACGCGTAGCCGACCTCTGATCTCCTGGCGCACCAGTAGGCAGAGCATGTCTATGTCGGCAGTGAGATGGGGCAGAACGTTCGTTACCATCTCGGGGGTGAAGATGTCGTCGGAGTCAAAGAAATACACCCACTCCGTCTCCACCTGGTTGAGTCCTGCATTGCGGGCAGCACAAGCACCACCCTCGGGCTGACTGATGCAGCGTACCAACGGGTGCTGAGCTGCATAGGCCTCGCAGAGACGAGCACTCTCATCCGTACTGCCGTTATCGACGAGTATGATGGGTACGTTCGTGGGCAATGAGGCAAGCGTGGCTGGCAGAAATGCGGCACGATTGCGATAGGGGACTACTATGGAGAGGATGGGGTTCAAAGGGCGAGGGTAATTGCAGGGTTAGAACATCCGTACTACTCGCTTGAGGCCAGCAATAAAGGCATCGACCTCCTCGCGGGTGTTGTATAGACCAAAGGAGATGCGTGCCATGCCCTCCACGCCACAGCGTTGCATGAGAGGCTGGGCGCAGTGGTGACCCGTACGGATGGCTATGCCGAGGCGGTCGAGTAGTGTGCCGAGGTCAAGGGGGTGGATGTCGCCTACATTGAAGGAGATAGGACCCGCTGAGGGCACACATACACTGCTGGGATGATGGCCGTAGATGTGCATGCCCTCGATCTCCCGCATCTGTTCCAGAGCATACTGCGTGAGGTCACACTCATGCTGGTGTATGGCCTCCATGCCGATGGCACTCACATAGTCCAGTGCTATGGCCAGGGCGTGTGTGCCGACATAGTCAGGGGTGCCTGCCTCAAACTTGAAGGGCAGTCGTTCATACGTCGTGCGCTCCCAAGTTACGCGGGCTATCATCTCGCCACCTCCCTGATAGGGCGGCATCTGCTCCAGCAGTGACTCGCGTCCCCAGAGCACACCCACACCGGTGGGGCCATAGACCTTGTGACCGCTGAAGACGAGGAAGTCACAGTCCAACTCCTGCACATCGACGGGCATGTGGGGCACACTCTGCGCTGCGTCCACCATGAAGTGCGCGCCATGCCTGTGGGCCGTGGCTGCCATCTCCCTGACGGGATTGGTCGTGCCCAGTACGTTGCTCACCTGGCAGCAGCACACGAGGCGGGTACGCTCCGTGAAGAGTCCCTCATAGGCCTCTAGGTCCAGCGTGTAGTCATCACGCATCGGTATGACCTTGAGCACGATGCCTCGGCGGTCGCGGAGGAGCTGCCAGGGCACTATGTCGGAGTGGTGCTCCATGGTGCTCACGATCACCTCGTCGCCCTCATGGAGGAAGGCTTCGCCGTAGCTGGAGGCCAGAAGATTGATACTCTCCGTCGTGCCACGCGTAAAGATGATTTCGGCCACCGAGGGAGCGTTCAGAAAGCGGCGCACCGTCTCGCGGGCCTGCTCATGGAGGTCAGTGGCCTGCTGCGAGAGATAGTGCACACCGCGGTGCACATTGGCGTTGACATTGTAGTACTCCTCCGCAATAGCCTCTACGACGCAGGTCGGCTTTTGCGTAGTGGCAGCATTGTCGAGATAGACGAGGGGCCTGCCGTACACCTCGCGTTGCAGTATCTTGAAGTCCTCCCTGTTCACGGTTGTCGTATTAGTTTTCGTCTTCGTTTTCGTTTTCGTAGCTTCGCGTTTCGTCTTCGTTCTTACACTTATTGGTGCACACATTGCACATGGTCATCTGACCACGGAATCGCTGTTCGACGAGCGCTGTGAGCTTGGCCCTGTGCTGTTCGTCGGCCACGCGCTGTAGCACATCGCCCACAAAGGCATGCTGGAGTAGCAGGCAGGCCTCTGGCTCTGGTATGCCACGCTGGCGCATGTAGAAGAGAGCCGCCTCGTCGAGCTTGCCCACAGTGGCACCATGGTTGCAGCGTACGTCGTCAGCATAGATCTCGAGCTGGGGCTGGGCGTAGGCACGTGCCATGGGCGATGTGAGCAGCGAGGCAAAGGTCTGCTCCGACAGGGACTTCTGTGCCCCTGCATCCACGAGCACGCGACCCGAAATGAGGCCTGTGCTCTCGCCGCCCAGTACCTGCTTGTAGAGCATGTCGGAGGTGCAACCCTTCACGCAGTGCTCTACGAGGAGTTCCTGGCGGGCATCCATGTGGCCACTGCCGATGACGGCACCGTTGAGACTCGCCTCAGCCCCCTCGCCCATGAGGCGTACATGGAGAGAGAGGTGGCTCTGCTGCTCATGCAGTGTGAGGCTCACGAGGCAGAGACGGGCTCCGGCCTCCAGGTCTATCAGTACGGTGCGCTCACCTCCCTCGGCCTCCACACAGTAGAGGTCGAGCTGGCTGCCAGTGCGGAGGGTGATGTGGATGTTGTCCTTGCCACCCTGCAGCTGTACGAAGCGTGTGAGCTGGGCACCTGCCTGTATGTCGAATATATCTTTGTTATCCACGGTTGTGTCCTTGTGTTACTGTCCCACAATCCATTCGAATCCGCGCTCCTCTATCTCGTAGCCCAGACTCACGTCGCCGTCCTTGACGATACGGCCATCGGCCAGCACATGGACAAAGTCCGGACGCATGTAGTCCAGCATACGCTGATAGTGAGTGATGACGAGGGCAGAGGTCTGGGGTGTGCGCAGAGACTGGAATCCCTCGGCCACCGTGCGCAGAGCGTCCACGTCGAGGCCTGAGTCCGTCTCGTCCAGAATGCTGAAGGTGGGCTCCAGCACTGCCATCTGGAAGATCTCATTGCGCTTGCGCTCACCACCACTGAAACCCTCGTTCACACCGCGGCTCATGAAGTGGGCATCCAGTCCTACCAGCTTGCGTTTTTCGCGTAGCAGGCGGAGGAACTCCTGAGCAGGCAGGGGCTCCTGTCCGTAGTACTTGCGCTTGGCGTTCAGTGCGGCGCGCAGAAAGTTGGTCATGCTCACACCAGGAATCTCCGTGGGGGCCTGGAACGACATGAACACACCCTCGTGGGCGCGGTCCTCGGGAGCGAGGGCGAGGAGGTCCTTGCCGTTGAAGGTAATGGAGCCCTCCGTCACCTCGTAGCGGGGATTTCCCACGAGTACGTGGCTCAGGGTGGATTTGCCGGAGCCATTGGGGCCCATCAGCACATGTACCTCGCCGTCGTTGATGGTGAGGTTTACGCCCTTGAGGATGGCTTTGCCATCAACAGCGGCGTGCAGGTTCTTTATCTCTAACATAGGAGGTTCTAGGTGTTCTAGATGTTCTAGGTATTCTAGATAATCTAGGAATATCTAGGCAACCTAGGCGTTATATATAAATATAGTCGTTTGGACTGCAAAGTTACGACTTTTTTCTGATATCAGCGGGTCTTGGGGCGCGAAATCTTCAGCTCTGCCGTATAGAGACGTCCATTCAGTGCATAGGCAAAGGTCACCAGCGCCTCATCGCCGTAGGCCTCGCGCCACTGCAGGTCAAAGTGTATGAAGTCCGAAAAGTTGTACTGACGCTGCTCCACCAGTTTGCCTCCAGAGGTGATGTCGCGCATCAGAGTGAGGTTGCGGTGGGGAGCACGCACGGTCACGCTGATGAGTCCCTTCTGCTTGTCCTCTCGCTGAATGTCGAGGTAGAGCTCGCGGCTATTGGTCTCGCTGCTACTCCAGCCGCCTCCGTTATGGAAGTCTTTGGCCCGCAGCGTGTTGGAGTTGCCCGTGTCAGTGGTGACGGGGCGTAGCGACCAGTCGTATATGCGGCTCACACACTGGCGGCTCTGCTCAGCCTTGGAACCACTGCGGGCCTTCTCGGCTTTCTGCCAGAGAGAGTCATAGATGTCCGCTTGTACCACGGTGGCGGCCAGGCTCAAAAGAATAAAGAGTATAACAAAACGAGGGCGGAATATATTCATGGCTGCGAAGATACAAAAAAACGCCGACATAATCGGCGCTTTCCTGTATGTTTCTATCTGCAGAGCTTACATTTCGGTCACGCAGAGGGTCGTATTGCCAGTGCCACCTCTATATTCGGGGGCATAGACGCACTCTGCCGTGGCTATGCCAAGCATGAAGCTGCCTGTGCGATCCACCCTGAACTCCTCAGTGAACTCGTGTGTGCCCTTGCTGAGATGCTCAAAGAAATAGTCACTGCGGTCATCGTGTACGCTGCGGTAGGCCCCAGTGCGCCAGTCGTAGCCCGAGAGTGCAGCGGTAGGCTCCATGCAGGCGGCTCGGCTCGACTCTATGTGCACGTAATCCATGTTGCGGTCAGCCTTTAGTGTGTAGTGCACCTTGACTACGTCACCCGGATGCAGCACTTTGGGCATTTCCAATCTGCGCTTCAGTGATATGCCGCTTCCGCTTGGTCGTACCTCTGCTATAGGACGTTCGAACTCAGCGCCTGCCGCGCGCCGCACGAGACCTTTCTCCGCATTCTCCACCGTGAGACTAGGCATACCGATGTGTGCGGCATCCGTATAAACCTCACGGGTGTATGCGCGTCCCGCCACACCGGGTTGTAGCGTATTTGTCTGCCCCTTGATGATGGCATAGGCAGCATCGGCGCTCGCATAGGAGGTTTGCCATTTCTGCGTGCGCTTGCTTTGGAGAAGCCAGAGGCGCATTTCGGCGGTTTTATCGGTACTTTTGGGCATTATTTTGTCTAGGGCTTCTATTGCGAAGGTCTGAGTGGGAATTTTGTAGTCCCTCCATCCACTGACAGCGCGGGCGGTATCGAAATATCTACCCATTTCATCGGAATAAACCGTATGCTCGAGTAGGCTCTTCAGGTGCATGTGAGCGGTGTTGCTCTCGTTGTAGTAGGCAAGTGCCACGGCAGCCCCAGCCTTGCCGTACATAGTGAGCGAATGCTTGTCTTTCACAGCCTTGCCGATGAGGTAGGCTATGTCGGAATTTTTCGGAGTACTGGTGAGGGCACACAGATAGAGATATTCGTAGTGAAACTCACCCAGGGCTAGTTTTGTCTTGTACTTCTTTTCGTAGTCCTTCATGTCGGCCACGCTCTTGGCTATCTCATGGGCAAGATACTTTTGTGCCCGCTCCAGCATTTGGCGTTCGGCAGAGGCGAGACTGCCTGTGAGTACTTCGATGCGAGCCAGACTGGTAGCCACCGATGTTGTCACCCAGGGACTGCAGTTCATACCCCTGAACCACGACCAGCCGCCACTGGGGGATTGGCGATCCTGCAACTGCGCCAGAGCTTGCTGCGCCAGGGCTCCAAGTTCAGTAGAGTTGAGTATGCTGTCAGTCTCTGCTTCGCCTATGTAGGGCTTGAGGTAGGAGGCGATGCGCGCAGCGTAGAGCTGGAGCATCCATTCGGTAGCACTCTCTGCTCTCTCGCCAAGCACTGGTTTCAGGCTCTCTACCACCTGCCAGGCTGGATTGCTGGTCTGCTCAAGCGTCAAAGTAGCCTCTGCACCTTCGGGCAGTTCCCTCCAGAGCGGACTGAGGTCTATGGTACGTGAACCCGGACGGGTGAGTGAATATGGCACACTGCGGGTTACCTTTACCCTATCCGATAGTATGGGGATGCGTCGCACCTCCCCGTCGGACCACTCGGGACTGCGCAACCACACTCTGAAGGTGGCCTCCGTGCGGCCTGCGCTATAGGGGTATGTTACCATGCGGCGCTCTGCAGGAGCCAGGGTGAGCAACTGCTGCACCTCAGTTCCGTCAGCCCAGAAACTTAGTGTGCACTCTTGTGTCTTATCCGATAGATTGGTTACTGTTACAGGGATATCTGTAGTGTCACCCTCACGCAGGAATCGTGGTGCCGCGATCTCAGCCATGAGAAGCTTCTGGGCAACGATGGTGTCATTTAGGAACCCGAAGTTCATCTCTGCATCATGGGCAAAGGCCGTGAAATGCCAGGTGGTGAGGCAATCAGACAAGCGGAAACTGATGACGGCATGTCCCTCTGCATCGCATCGCAGGCTGGGCAGGAAAAATGCGGTCTCGCTGAAGTTTTCGCGGAAGGCAGGAGTAGGCATTTCGCCGGTGAGACCGCCGATTACGCCCTCCAGAGGACCAGCGACCATATCGTATGTGGCCATCTCCTCTACACCCTCCGCAGCGCTAGCCTTAGCTCTCATCGGAGAGGCCATAGGGGCATTCATGACCATGCCCTTACGCATATATCGGTGACCGTTGTAGTAGGAAAAGAGGCCGCTGCGCCATGCAGTAAGTTTAAGTGCAGGTAGGTCTTTCCATTCGCTGGCTAGGAAGAGGGGATGGAAATCCCAGAAAGGAGTGCGATACGAAGCCGAGGGTAGATTGCGGTCGAAGGGCGTCTGGAAACTCCAGTCTCCGCGTCCGAAAGCATCGAGGGAGGCATCGTAGAGTCGCGCCATGATACTGGCATTGGCAGGAGAACCGTCAGGACGTGTAACTCGGAGCGTCCAGGTTTCGTCTTGTCCGGGCTGCAGGAGTGAGCGGAAGGTACTCCAGCGAAGAATAAGCCTCTTGTCAGGCATAGGCTTCACTGCCTCTATAGAAGTGGTGTGGAGGGTGTCGTTTGCCACAAAAGCGAGGTGGAGAACGGCGCCATCTCCCCATGCTTTATCGTACTTTAGGGTATAGTCAAAACTATCGGTGAATTCGATGTTTTTCGACCACAACAGGCGGTTGTCTGAGAGTAGATCCAGGCGCAGCAGCACGGGGGAGTGGCAACTGCCGAGGCTGATGTGGGTTTCGCTGCCGTCGCGGCTGGTTTTCTCCTCATGCCAGAACGGTTGCTTGCTGCGGGGCCTTTTGTCTGTTTCTTCGGCGGGATTTATATATGGTCGAGTGCCCTTGATGGGAATGCGCACTGTGGTGTGTTGTGTCTCACCGATTGGTGAGGTGACTGCTATCTTTACGGTCTGTCCCCAGTACCTCCAGGGAGTGTGTGCCTCTACTCGTATGGGCAGAATGAAGCGTCCCTCGGTATCGGTGTATGTTGAGTCTCCCTCATCAGTTGTTACTCGGGCTTCAGCGAGAGGTACACCGCTGTAGGTCTTCACCAGACCACGGATGACGGCCGTGTCGCCGGGGGAAAAATGTTCGTTAAATGTGTCGGTAGTGATTTCGAAAGTAGGACGCTTGTATTCCTCCACCCGGAAGGTGGTGAGAGTTCGGTAGTGGTCAGTGTCCTTTTCTGTTACCTGTACGCTGAATCCTCCAGGGGTGCACTTGTCTGGCAATGTGAAGGTGACGCTTGCCGTCCCCAGCTCATCGGTCTGCGCCGTGAGCGTCTCGATCTTCTCATGGTTGGTGGAGAAGAGCGTAATGGTCAGGCTATCTTTTGCTAGAGTATGGTAGGCGTCTTCGCTGCGAGAGTAGGATATCAAGCCAACCTGCACCTGCTGCCCTGGTCGGTACACCTGACGATCGGTAAAAGCCTTGGTGTGTTGTTGATAGGGCATGGTATAGCTGTGCCAGCTGCCTGAGGTAAAGTCCCATTTGTTCATGGCCGGATGATATGAGTCTTTGCCGGCAATGGGATAGAAACGATGGTCGTAACGTGCCTTGTTCAGTGCCTCCTTGTTTATATAGATATCTCCGCTCTTGTCGGCGCGATAGGTGGCTACCACTATGCCCTTGTCTGTGCGCTCCTCAATGCGGGCCTCGGGCAGCGTGCGGCCAGTGGAGGCATCGACTAAAGTAATGCGTGAACGACCGTCGGGCAGACCAAAAATAATCGGTTTCACCGAAGAAACATGCACCATCCATGTCTGTGGCTCCTTCGTTCCTCGGGCAGAGATGACAGCCTTGTAGATGCCAGGCTTGTCGATGGTGCAGGTCAAAGTGTCGGTGCGTTCCTCGTAGGGTGGGGTGTCAGCGAAGTGGAAAGTGTACGTATGTCCATCTAGTTGTAGTGTAGCTTCGGCCAAGTTGTGCGAAGTCGCTACGAATGTGATGGGTTGACCTGGGCGCACGAAATGGTTGCCCAGCATGGAGAGTTGCAGTGTGGGTTGCTCAGTACGCTGTAGATACTCGGCAATGGGTGTACAGCGGCGGATTGAGGGGTTCTCATCCATGGCTTTACGCCAGGTGTTGTACAGGGTAGGACTGTCCAAGTCTAACTTTTCAAGAAGCAGGAGGGAGGCCTCGGTTTTTCCGGATTCATCGAAGATTTTTCGTGCTTTCTGGATGATATCCTCCCACTCGCCGCCCCATGCGACATTGAGGAAGAGACTTAGGAGGTTGTCACCATACATCCATCCAGAGTCCTTGCCCTTTTCAATGAGCGGTAGGTAGTCGGTCGCCTTAGCTTTGGCCAGCATCGGGAGATCGGAGAGCGATGCGCGGAGTAGCGAGTCGCTGCCTTCGGCGATGCCCAGCACATGTTGATACACGGCTTTCTGCTCGGGGCGTTTTTCCTGCAACATGGCATGGTGGATTGCGTCGCGGCAGGTAGCGAGTGAGTCGGGCGAGATTTCAGTCTGACACTGTAGCGTCTGGAAGAGAGCGCGGCATAGCTGCGGCATGTTGCCCTCCTTGAGCGCGCGCTGACGTATCTGGGCAATATGCTCTAGCGCCGTGGCGGGTAGGTCGTTGCGTAGTGCCTTGGAGACCGCCGTCCAGTGGGCGCTGTAGTAGTCCTGGGCATGGAGATCGAGGAAAGGGAGCAGTGACATGCTGAGGGCTAATAATAGTGTGCAAAACTGTTTCATGCCTTACAAATTTTCGGGGGGGGTAATTTTTATGAGGCGAAAATACGGATAATATTTCTATTATCCAAATATTTTACGTACCTTTGTGCGCAAATTATGATTAATTAAGATGACGACAGTACTTGTCTTTACCCTCATACTCCTTGTTGGTGCCTATGCAGCAGGATTGCTGGGCTCCCTCACTGGACTTGGAGGCGGCGTGGTGGTGATTCCGCTGCTCACGTTGTGCTTTGGGGTAGATTTCCACTATGCTGTAGGTGCGGCCCTCGTGGCCAGTATAGCTACATCGAGTGGTAGCGGCAGTGCGTACGTCAAGGAGGGAATCACGAATATCCGCCTCGGCATGTTTCTGGAGATAGCCACAACCATCGGTGCTGTGGCAGGTGCCATGGTGGCTGTGTACCTGAACAACAATATGATTGCCGTAATCTACGGCCTTGTGCTCATACTGACAGGTGTTATGCAGTTTGTAAAGAAGCAGGACCACATCGGTGAGCGTGGCAGTGAAATGGCCCGCCGACTACGGCTCTACGGCTCGTGGCCACAGAAAGATGGTACGTGGCAGAGCTACGAACTACGCAACGTGGCTGGCGGCTTTGGCATAATGGGCATTGCCGGTATGCTGAGTGGCATACTGGGCAT
Organism: Bacteroidaceae bacterium; assembly: GCA_024400995.1. Lineage (GTDB taxonomy): Bacteria > Bacteroidota > Bacteroidia > Bacteroidales > Bacteroidaceae > Alloprevotella. The sequence goes on along the minus strand of JAKSLU010000018.1, from coordinate 11,602 downwards.
TGGTAGCGGCGTGCTCAAGGTGATAGCTATGGACAATATGATGAAGGTCCCCTTCAAGGTAAGCACCACGACGAGCAACTTTATGATGGGAGTGACGGCCTGTGCCTCAGCTGTAGTGTACATCCAGCGTGGCAACATCACACCGGGCATTGCGTGTCCTGTAATGATAGGTGTGCTGCTGGGGGCACTGACAGGTGCCCGACTGCTCAAGCGGCTCGATGTCCGTGTGCTGCGTCGCGTCTTTGCTGTGGCTGTACTGGCTGTGGCGGCTAATATGATTTATATGGGTGTAACAGGCAAGTTCTAAAGATTCTCTAAGATGAAGACCGACCTTCAACAACTGATAGGCAACACGCTCCGATGGGGCGTGACCATTGCATGCCTGATAGCCGCAATCGGCGGTGCCCTCTATCTGTGGCGTCATGGTGCGGAGCCCATGCCCGACTATACCCACTTTGCTTACAATGATCCCACGTGTCATCCCGCAGAGTACACTACGCTCGAGGGCATCTGGCAGGGTGTGCTCTCAGGTACGGCCCGGTCTTGGATACAACTCGGTGTGATAGCCCTCATCCTGACCCCCATCATGCGTGTAGTGCTGTCGCTGGTTGGCTTTCTGCACGAACATGACAGGCTCTATGCTACTCTGACTGCAATCGTCTTGGCTGTCATTATCAGCAACTCCTGGAATATTGAATAACTTTAAAACATAATTAACTCAATGCACAGCGTACTAGTTAAACTGTTTGATTTGTATTTTTCTAAACATGCGTTGCCCAGCTGGGGGCTAATCTGTATGGATAGTGTCATAATCTGTATGGCAGGATACGTGAGTTATTTCCTCGTTTATCCGCCCTCTGAGGTTATAGCTAATATAGTGCCCGTGAGTCTTGGGCTTGCGATTATAGTGGGCATAAGTGCCTTGTCCTTCTTTGTGTTCCGAACCTACCGTTCGGTGGTACGCTTCAGTAGCTTTGTAGATTTACGCCGTATAGGTTACGCCCTGTTCTGTTCTGCTGTGGCCGCCATGAGCTTGTCACTGATGGTACACCATAGCGGTTGTCTAAGGGGTGTGGTCTATCTGCCAGGGATACAGGTATTTTTGACCATGTACTTCTTTAGCCTGTCGTTTATGTGGCTAGAGCGCCTGCTGATTCGTGCTATGTATGATTATACAAAGAATAAAGCACAGCAATGCATTTTTATTTTGGGCGTAGGAGATGGTGGTGTGAGCCTTGCACATGGCATCCAAGGAGACTCTAATCTTGCGACGAAGTTGGTGGGATTTGTGGACAATTATGACAAACTGACTGGACATCAGTTGATGGGAGTGCCAGTGTATAAGTGTGATATCACGCTTCCTCAGATTATGCAGCGGAAGCATGCTAAGACTTTGCTCATTTCACCACTGCAGAGTAGTCACTTCAGAGAACAAACAGATGTTATTGATGCCCTCATCGATGCAGGCATTCGTATCAAGATGCTCCCACCTCTAGAACACTGGGATGGCCACAGTCCCCTTCGCCAGGAACAGTTGCACGAGATAGAGATTGAAGATCTCCTGCCGCGTAGCGCGATCAGTGTTGATATGGACACTATTGGCCAGCGCCTGAAGGGACGTTGTGTGCTCATTACTGGTGCCGCTGGAAGCATAGGCAGCGAGATAGCTCGTCAGGTGGCCAGTTGTGGCCCGTCTAGTCTGATACTCATCGATCAGGCAGAGACCCCCATGCACGACATGCGCCGCGAAATGGCTCGTGACTACAGCCAGCTGCCTCATGTGAGTACTATTGTGTGCAGCATCTGTCAGGAAGAACGCATAGAGCAGATCTTTGCGCAGTATCGTCCAGAGTATGTTTTCCATGCCGCAGCATACAAGCATGTGCCCATGATGGAGGACAATCCCCACATGGCAATTATTAATAATGTCTGGGGTACTCGCATAGTGGCCGACCTGGCTGTTAAGTATGGTGTTCGCAAGTTTGTTATGGTTAGCACCGACAAAGCCGTCAACCCCACCAATGTCATGGGTTGCAGCAAACGTATCTGCGAGATATACTGTCAGTCACTGGGACGTAAGATAGCAGAGGAACAACCTGGGAAGGAACATACGCAGTTCATTACCACTCGTTTTGGCAATGTGCTGGGTAGCAATGGTAGTTTTGTACCCATCTTCAAGGAACAGATCAAGGCTGGTGGTCCTGTCACCGTGACACACCCCGACATCGTGCGCTATTTCATGCTGATCCCCGAGGCTTGCCAACTTGTTCTAACAGCTGGTATGCTCGGACATGGTGGCGAGATATATGTTTTTGACATGGGACAGCCCGTCCGTATTGCTGATGTGGCTCGTCGTATGATACGCCTTTCTGGCGCGAGAGACGTACAGATAGAATACACAGGTCTGCGCGATGGTGAAAAGCTCTACGAGGAGGTGCTGGCTCAGGCAGAGGTGACCAAACCCACGGAGCACCCCAAGATACTTGTAGCGGCCGTGCGTGAGTACCCCTACGAGCAGGCTCTGCACGAGGTGGAGCGCCTCCGTCAGGCAGCTCTACAACCTGATGATATGGCAATTGTGCGGCTCATGAAGGACCTTGTACCCGAGTTCCGCTCCCAGCACTCCAAGTACCAGGCTCTCGACGCATAATGCCATGATGCCCCCTTCCTCACATCCCTCTCCTGGTGTTCCCCACAAGGTGGAGTTCGCCCTCATCGACAGCAACCGTCTTGCTGCCATGGGGCTGCAGCACCTGTTGCACGAAATCATCCCCATGGTGGAGATAACGGCGTTCGTGAACTTTGAGGAGTTTGTGGTGAGTGAGCCGGAGCGGTTTATGCACTATTTTGTGAGCAGTGGCATCTTTTTCGAGCATGCAGCCTACTTTCAGCGCCAGGCGCATCGTAGCATAGTGCTCGTGCAGGGCGATGCCTATCCCCGTCTGGCTGGCCTGGTTACCCTCAATGTGAGCCAGTCCGAGGCCGGCCTGGCACGCTCCATCCTCGCTCTGCACCAGATGGGCCATCAGGGGGGCACCCCTCTCCCAGAGCCCGAGTTGCTTAGTCCTCGCGAGATAGAGGTGGCCATCCTGCTGGCCAAGGGCCTGATCAACAAGGAGGTGGCCGATCGTCTGCATATCAGTCTGACCACCGTCATCAGCCATCGCAAGAACATCATGGACAAGCTTCATGCCCGCTCCATTGCCGACATCATCATCTATGTAGTCCTCCACGGCCTTGTAGCCCTCGAGGATCTGTAGTCTATACTATAGGGAACACTGGCCTATACACTACGATTCACTACCCCATACACTAGTGCGCACTAGTCCTAGGACAAAGAAAAACTAGTCGGCGACTACGAAAAATTAGTTGCCGACTAGTTTTCCTTAGTTGCCGACTAATGCAGCCTTCTCCTTTAGAAAATTTCCAAAACACCCCCTCATCACCTACACCTACACTACAGGGGTGTTCTATTAGTGTCCGGCAAAGTATGATAACGGAGTCTCTAGAATATAATTCCCAATATCTTATACGGAATTCGAAAAACAGGGCTTAGCATGAAGAGAATAGCCTGAAAGACTTATAGTCCGTAGCCCAATGGCAAAGCGAAGCGGCGCCTTGGGTATCGGAACAACCACACACACACACCTACGCCCTGAAAGGGCAAAAGTATGACTATGTGTCTGGTATTTATCACTTTTGCCCTTTCAGGGCATGCAGTTCGTGATGGCTATCTCTACCCAGGGAGCCGCTACGCTTAACCCTGGGCTAGGAACTCATTGGGCTTTCAGCCCGTTTTTACCGGACACTAATAATAGTTTTTCTTTTTCGCCTCTCCTCACGTGGGCTTTTTGATTTATTATAGAACGGCGAAGCCTTTGAACCACATTGCAGCCAGTGTAGGTGTAGGTGATGCACCCCCCTTTTTAGAAAATTGGGTAGGGTCTCTACGGGCTTTCCTCAGAATCGGAGGCGTACATCTATACCGACCTGTAGGGGATGGCCCTGTTGGGCATAGCCGCGGGACATGGACTCGAAATAGAAGGCATCGTAGCGCTTGTCGGTGAGGTTCTTGCCCCATAGCGTGAACTCCAGGTGCGGGAGTACATAGCTGATGCGCGCACCGAGCAGGGTGTAAACGGACTGGGAGACGGTGTTGGCTTCTGTCCAGTATATACGACCTGCTCCACTCACGTTGGCCCCCAGGGTGATGTGGTTGTCGCCCATAGGGATGGAGTAGGAGGCATCGAGTGAGTAGGTGTGCTCAGGCATGTAGGGCACATGGTTGCCGCGGTAGTTGGTGGTAAGGGCCACTCCTTTCTGCGTGGTGGTGAAACTGTAACGGCGGAAGGTGGCATGCGTGTAGCCATAGGTCGCGCTGAGGAGCAGCCCCTGTATGGGGCGGAGGCGCATGGCCACCTCACCACCGATGGAGCGGCTGCGGCCAGCGTTGCTGACGATGCGCCCCAGACCACTGCCCGTCATCTGCGAGAGCTGCAGGTTGCGGATGTCACTCCAGTAGGCACTGGCATCCACCTGCAGACGATGCTGCCAGAGGTCGAGGTGTGTGCCGAGCTCGTAGTTCCAGGCATACTCGGCCTTGTAGCGACAGGCGGCAGGGATGTTGCCTGCTCCCTGGCCGGCAATGGCGAGCATGCCTTGCTGGCCTGCTGAGGGTATCTTGCTGGCCCAAGGCTGATCGAGTATATCGTGGATCATGTCGTAGGTGAGCTGAGCCTGCATCAGTTCGCTCACGTTCTGTATGTTATAGCCTCCAGAACGATAGCCTCGGCTCACGCTACCATAGATGTTGCCTATGGGCAGGTCGTAGCGCAGTGCAAGACGGGGAAGAAACATAAGCTGTCCCTCGTGGGAGCGGGCGGAGAGTGTGTTGGCGAGCGGTTGGTTCTGTCCCATGGCTTTGTAGTGCAGTGCATAGTCGCCTGTGTAGTCAAACCAGTCACGCTGGTAGTCCAGTCGTAGCCCTGCGGTGGCGCTGAACTGTCCAGCCCTGAATGTGCTCTGGTGGAAGGCGGCGAGGTTCATCGTCGGTACCTGAAAGTCGGAGGGGAACTCGAGGCGCTCGCCCTGGATTGTGGCCATGTTGTTCATCTTGCTGTTGAGGAACGTCATGCCATCCTGGCGGAAGGTGACGGGAGCCTGGGTGTGGTTGGTCTGGTAGTACACGCTGGCCCCCGTAAGTCCCTGCCACCACTGACAGGGATGTTGCTTGAGGGTGATCTCCTCGCTGAGGGTGGAGAGATGCTGACGCTGCTCGAGGGAGTAGATGTCGGCCTGCACAAAATCCTGGTCCATGAACATGCGGTCGCTGATGTGCTGCACAGCCGTCACGGCATTGAGCGTCCATGTGCTGCGCTGCCACTCGGCGTTCAGGCCAGCGTTGACCAGGGTGCGGCGGTAGTGGCCGTCGAGATTGGGGGTGATGAGGCCGACCTCATCGGGGTAGGGCTCCTGAGTGCCGTTGGCTATACCTCTATAATAATACGGGTACGCGCTCGCGCGCGTGTAGTCCATGCTCACGTTGCCATCCAGACGGAATTCGTTGCCACTACGGTAGAGCAGGCGGAGGCGAGCGCCGCCTGCATTTTCGGCGTCCATGTGACGATCCGTCAGGTCATGGCGAAAAAAGCCCTCCTGCCCCTCGTAGTAGCCACCTGCACTGAGGGCCAGACGGTTGCTGAAGCGGTGGTAGTGCGTGGCGCTGAGGCGTCGCTCCCAGTTGCCAAATGCTGCACCGAGACGGATGTCCGTGCCCTGATAGTCAAAGGGGCTGCGCGTGTGCATGCGAATGACACCCCCCACCGTGTTGCGTCCAAAGAGGGTGCTCTGTGGACCACGCAGCACCTCTACCTGCTCAAGGTCAAAGAAGGGGGAGTCGAAGGCCGACTTGTCGTAGTAGGGGATGTTGTCAACATAGAGTCCCACGGCAGGCGTGTTGATACGCGAGCCGATGCCACGGATGTAGATGGCTGAGGTCTGGCGGCTGCCATACGCAGGGATAAAGAGGTTGGGCACCAGGGAGCCGACCCCCTTGAGAGAGGTGACGTGGTTGCGCTGCAGGGCGTTACTGCTCAGACGACTCACTGAGAGTGGCTGCTGACGGAGAGAGCCCGTCTCCTTGGGCTGAGAGAAGACGGCGGCCTCCTCCAACTCTACGAGGCGGGTGGTGTCGGCTGGCTCTGTGGCCAGTGTGGCGAGGGATATGAGGGGGAGTAATAGTGCTGTGAGTATGGGCATAGTACAAAAACTAATAAGCGGGTGCAAAGTTACTAATAACCTTGCACCCGTGCAATCCTTATTTATGAGGAAAAAGGGTCTAATACAGAGGCTCGTCCATGCTGAAGGGAGAGTCGAAGTCGCAGAGGAGGGCATGCTGGGTGTCCTTGGCGGAGAGGAGAGCCTCCTCCACGGGGATGCGCCAGTCGATGCCCAGAGAGTCATCCTGAATGCTGATGCCGCCATCGGCCTGGGGCGCATAGAAGTTGTCGCACTTGTACTGGAACACAGCCACATCGCTCAGCACGGCAAAGCCATGGGCAAAGCCACGGGGCACGAAGAACTGGCGGGGGTTGTCCTCGGTCAGCTCCACGGCTACATGCTGGCCATAGGTGGGGCTACCCTTGCGGATATCTACGGCTACGTCGAGCACGGCACCCTTGACGCAGCGCACGAGCTTGCTCTGCGTGAAGGGGGGACGCTGAAAGTGTAGGCCACGCATGACTCCACGTGTGGACATGCTCTCGTTGTCCTGCACAAAGAGGATGGGCTTGCCGAACAGCGGGAGAGCCACCTTCTTGTCAAACTCACGCTGCGAAAAACTCTCAAAGAAGTAGCCACGGGCATCGTTGAAGACACGTGGCTCTATGATAACAACGCCCTCAATGGCGGTCTTGATTACTTCCATGGCTATGGTTATCTGTCTTTGTACATGCTCTCGTAGTACTTCTCGTACTCACCAGAGGTGATATTGTCCATCCAGGCCTCGTTCTCCAGATACCAGCGGACGGTCTTTTCGATACCCTCCTCAAACTGCAGAGAGGGTTCCCAGCCGAGTTCACGCTGCAACTTGGTGGAGTCGATGGCATAGCGTAGGTCATGGCCGGCACGGTCGGTGACGTAGGTGATGAGGTCCATGTCCTCGCCCTCCTGACGGCCCAGCAGGCGATCAACGGTACGGATGACAACGCGGATGATGTCGATATTCTTCCACTCGTTGAAACCACCGATGTTGTACGTCTCAGCTACCTTGCCCTCATGGAAGATAAGGTCGATGGCACGGGCGTGGTCCTCTACAAAGAGCCAGTCGCGGACGTTCTCGCCCTTGCCATAGACGGGAAGGGGCTTGCGGTGGCGAATGTTGTTGATGAAGAGGGGAATCAACTTTTCGGGGAACTGATACGGGCCATAGTTGTTGGAACAATTGGTCACGATGGTGGGCATACCATAAGTGTCGTGGAAGGCTCGTACGAAATGGTCACTCGAGGCCTTGGAGGCGGAGTAAGGGGAGTGGGGGTTGTACTTGGTGGTCTCCAAGAAGAACTCCTCACCATAGGCCTCATGATGCTCAGAGGAGCTAGCCTTTGTGGTGAAGGGAGGGACGATGCCCTCGGGGTGGGTAAGTTCCAGCGCGCCATACACCTCATCGGTGGAGATGTGGTAGAAGCGCTTGCCCTCGTACTTCTCGGGTAGGCTCTCCCAGTAGAGCTTGGCAGCTTGCAGCAGAGAGAGTGTGCCCATCACATTGGTGCGGGCAAAGGTAAAGGGGTCCTTGATGCTGCGATCTACATGGCTCTCGGCGGCGAGATGGATGATGCCGTCGATGTGCTCGTCTTGCATAAGCTGATAGAAGGCATCAAAGTCGCAGATGTCCATGCGGACGAACTTGTAGTTGGGCTTGTCCTCGACGTCCTTGAGGTTGGCCAGATTGCCAGCGTAGGTAAGTTTGTCGAGGTTGATGATATTGTAGTCAGGATACTTGTTGACAAAGAGGCGCACGACGTGACTGCCTATAAATCCGGCACCGCCGGTGATGACGATATTCTTCATGTGATGATGTATGACTTGGTGGGGTAGGGGGAATTAGTCCAGATTGGGGCGGCCCGTGTCCTTGAGCTCATCGATGACGCGGAGCAGATACTGACCGTACTGGTTTTTGATCATGGGCTGGGCAATTTCGCGCATGCGTTCCTCGGTGATCCAACCCTTGCGATAGGCAATGCCCTCAAGACATGCGACCTTGAGACCTTGGCGCTTTTCGAGTACCTCAATGTAGGTTGAGGCCTCAGAGAGAGAGTCGTGAGTGCCAGTGTCCAGCCAGGCAAAGCCACGTCCAAGCGTCTGCACCTTGAGCTCGCCATCGGAGAGAAACTGCTGGTTGACGGTTGTAATTTCATACTCACCGCGGGCTGACGGCTGGATGTGGGCGGCGACATCGACCACCTTGTTGGGGTAGAAGTATAGACCGACTACGGCATAGTTACTCTTGGGGTGGGCAGGCTTTTCCTCGATAGAGAGGCAGTTACCCTCGTTGTCAAACTCGGCCACGCCATAGCGTTCGGGGTCGCTCACCCAGTAGCCAAAGACTGTGGCCTTTTTCTCCTCTTCAGCGGTGCGAACAGCCTCCTGCAACATGCTGGTAAAGCCGGCACCATGGAAGATATTGTCGCCCAGCACGAGGCAGGCACTATCATCTCCGATAAAGTCGGCGCCAATCGTGAAGGCTTGTGCCAGACCATCGGGGGAGGGCTGTTCAGCATAGTCAAAGTGTACTCCATAGTCGCTGCCATCGCCCAGCAGACGACGGAATCCCGGGAGGTCATGGGGCGTGGATATGATCAGTATCTCACGGATGCCTGCTAGCATCAGTACGGAGATGGGATAGTAGATCATGGGTTTGTCGTAGATGGGCATGAGTTGCTTGCTGATGCCTTTGGTGATGGGGTAGAGGCGAGTGCCAGAACCACCGGCGAGTACGATACCTTTCATAGTGGGAGTGTGTTGTTTTGTTCTTCTAACGTAGGAACACATTATTTATTGTGCGTGCGAGCATATTTATGTGTGCACACGCGCGGGTTTATTTGTGGATGTGCGAGTTTTGTGCAGAATAGTTGTGTTTTTTGTACTTTTGCAAACGGGTTGCATTGGCAATTCTGTAATTTTGCAGTGAAAAAGAGAGTTTCTTCAGTCGGTTAATAGCGAATTTTGTGATATGAACGAAATACTTGCTCTCGTCAACGAGATGTCTCCCTATCTGCTTCTTGGCTTTCTCCTCGCTGGCCTTATGCATGAGTTTATCCCTGGAGGATGGTACGCCAAGTATCTGTCTGGTAGTAACCTCAAGTCAGTGGTCTGTGCTGCATTCTTCGGTGTGCCCTTGCCTCTATGCTCTTGTGGTGTAATCCCTACAGCGATGTCGCTGCGCAAAGAAGGGGCCAGTCGTGGAGCTACCATCAGCTTTCTGATAGCTACGCCGCAGACGGGGGTGGACTCCATTATAGCGACCTATTCGTTGATGGGGTTGCCTTTTGCTGTGATTCGCCCTATAGTGGCCATGCTGACTGCGGTCTTTGGTGGTGCATTGATTAATATTGTGGATGCCCCGGAGACGGAGGTGGCTAAGGTGTCTCATTCTGCGATAGAGACAAGGAATAAGTCTTTGGTAGCCAGGCTAAAGGACGCTTTTGTCTATGCCTATGTGGAAATGATGGGGGATATAGGCAAATGGCTAGTAGTGGGTCTTGTCGTGGCGGGCTTGATTACGGTGTTGGTACCCGATAGTTTCTTTGAGATATTCAAGGATAACTCACTCATGTCCATGCTCTTGGTATTGTGCCTAGCTGTACCTATGTATATTTGTGCCACAGGTAGCATACCCATTGCGGTGGCGTTGATGTTGAAGGGATTAACGCCTGGTGCGGGACTTGTGTTGCTGATGGCTGGTCCAGCCTGCAATATGGCGAGTCTTCTTGTTGTGGGACGCGTGTTGGGTCGCCGCACTTTGGTGACCTATCTAGTGAGTATCATTTTGGGTGCCGTGGGTTTTGGTTTGGCTATTGATCACTTGCTGCCCCGTGAGTGGTTTGTGCAGGGGCTGATGGCCCAGGATGCCTGCTGCGCAGGAGAACATACCAGCTTGTTGGGTATGGGATGTTCTGCCTTGCTTGCACTTCTTTTGGTCTATGCTCTGCTTGTAGAGCGCCTTCATGATCATAACCATGAGTATATTCATACACCTGGTCGAGACTCGGAGTTGCTGGTGCGTATTGAGGGAATGGACTGCTCACACTGCCGTGACAGTGCTCGCAAGGTGATTGCTGCCCTTCCTGGTGTTGAGGGTGTTGATGTGGACCTTGCTTCTGGTATAGCTCGTGTGGCTGGAAAGGTAGATGTTGAGGATATTCGAAAAGCTCTCTTGTCGGTGGGTTTCTCTATTATTATATAATGTGTGGCGTCCTGAATTGGATAAAATTGAAGGAAAAATACGTTTTTTACGCAAAAAAAAGCAGAAAATGTTTGCTAGTTCAAAAAAAAGCCGTACTTTTGCACTCGCAAATCAAAAATGGGCAGTTACCAGAGTGGCCAAATGGGGCAGACTGTAAATCTGCTGGCTTACGCCTTCGGTGGTTCGAATCCATCACTGCCCACTTTCGCGGAAGTAGCTCAGTCGATAGAGCACTAGCCTTCCAAGCTGGGGGTCGCGGGTTTGAGCCCCGTCTTCCGCTCAAAATAGATTGCTGTTATAGCTCAGTGGTAGAGCGCATCCTTGGTAAGGATGAGGTCGTGAGTTCAACTCTCACTAACAGCTCTAAAATGTTAAGAAAGTCTCAGCGGCCGCCCCAGAGTGGCGGACCGAGACTCTTTTGCGCGTCATTACATTAACAACATATATTAACGAAAACCAATTATGGCTAAAGAAACATTCGTACGTACCAAACCGCACGTAAACATTGGTACTATTGGTCACGTTGACCATGGTAAGACTACTCTTACCGCTGCTATCACCACCGTTCTGGCAAAGGCTGGCCTCTCCGAGGTTAAGAGCTTCGACCAGATTGACAACGCTCCTGAAGAAAAGGAACGTGGTATCACCATCAACACCGCTCACGTTGAGTACGAGACCGCTAACCGTCACTATGCTCACGTTGACTGCCCGGGTCACGCTGACTATGTGAAGAACATGGTAACTGGTGCTGCTCAGATGGATGGTGCTATCATCGTAGTTGCTGCAACTGATGGTCCTATGCCTCAGACCCGTGAGCACATCCTGCTCGCCCGTCAGGTGAACGTTCCCCGTCTGGTTGTCTTCCTGAACAAGTGTGATATGGTTGACGACGAGGAGATGCTTGAACTCGTTGAGATGGAGATGCAGGAACTTCTCGCTCAGTATGAGTTCGAAGATGACACCCCCATCATCCGTGGTTCTGCTCTCGGCGCCCTCAATGGTGTTGCTGAATGGGAACAGAGCGTAATGAAGCTGATGGAAGCTTGCGACTCCTGGATTCAGGAGCCCGAGCGCGACCGCGATAAACCCTTCCTGATGCCCGTCGAGGACGTATTCTCCATTTCCGGTCGTGGTACCGTT
>JAKSLU010000017.1 GCA_024400995.1 Bacteroidaceae bacterium | reverse complement strand
GGAATAACATGAAAGAAAAGAGGATGTGCCAGCATTTTGACACACCCTCATTTTTCGTAGTTGCCGACTAGTGAGGGGGTGAAATCTTGCAAAGAGAGCAGGGCTGATGTTGCAAAGAGGGTAGGGCTGATGTTGCAAGAGGGTAGGGCAGATATGGTAAAAAACGGAGTCATCTATTATATTGCGCGCGCGAGGTTTGGCTATGTCGCGGATTTTTGCTAACTTTGCAGCGGAAAATAAAAACAAACACATATTATGGCAAAAGAACTGAAGAACCTGACCAAAAGGAGCGAAGACTACTCCAAGTGGTATAACGAACTCGTAGTAAAGGCCGACCTCGCTGAGCAGAGTGATGTGCGCGGCTGTATGGTAATCAAGCCCTATGGCTATGCCATCTGGGAGCGCATACAGCAGAGCCTGGATGCTCGATTCAAGGAGACGGGCGTGCAGAACGCCTACTTCCCCCTGCTTATCCCCAAGAGCTATCTCTCCAAGGAGGCCGACCACGTGGAGGGCTTTGCCAAGGAGTGTGCCGTGGTGACACACTATCGCCTCAAGAGCAATCCCGAGGGCGAGGGCGTGGTCGTTGATCCCGCTGCCCGTCTGGAGGAGGAACTCATCATCCGTCCCACCTCTGAGACCATCATCTGGAATACGTACAAGAACTGGATACACTCCTGGCGCGATCTGCCCCTGTGCTGCAACCAGTGGTGCAACGTGATGCGCTGGGAAATGCGTACACGCCTCTTCCTCCGCACCTCGGAGTTCCTCTGGCAGGAGGGTCACACCGCCCATGCCACCCGCGAGGAGGCAGAGGCCCGCGCCAAGCAGATGCTCGATGTCTATGCCGACTTTGCCAAGGAGGTGCTCGCCATTCCCGTGGTGCGCGGCGTGAAGAGTGAGACGGAGCGCTTTGCCGGTGCTCTGGACACCTACACCATCGAGGCCATGATGCAGGACGGCAAGGCACTGCAGAGCGGTACGAGCCACTTCCTGGGTCAGAACTTCGGCAAGGCCTTTGACGTCAAGTTTGTCAACAAGGAGAACAAGGAAGAGTACGCCTGGGCTACCTCATGGGGTGTGTCAACCCGCCTGATGGGTGCGCTCATCATGACCCACTCCGACGACAACGGTCTTGTGCTGCCTCCCCATCTCGCTCCCATCCAGGTGGTTATCGTGCCTATCTACAAGGGCGATACCGAGCTGGAGGCCCTCAACACCAAGCTGGAGGAGGTCACCGCCAAACTACGCAAGATGGGCGTTCGCGTCAAGTACGACAACGCCGACAACAAGCGCCCTGGCTTCAAGTTTGCCGACTACGAGCTGAAGGGTGTGCCTGTGCGCCTCGTGATGGGCGGTCGCGATCTGGAGAACGGTACCATCGAACTTATGCGCCGCGACACGCTGGAGAAGGAAACACTCTCCGTCGAGGGCATCGAGGAGCACGTAGCCAAGCTGCTGGAGGAAATCCAGGACAACATCTACAACAAGGCCAAGACCTACCTCGACGAGCACATCTACGAGTGCAACAACTACGAGGAGTTCAAGGAGCGCGTCAAGGAAGGCGGCTTCTTCCTCTGCCCCTGGGACGGCACTGCCGAGACCGAGGCTCAGATCAAGGCCGACACGCAGGCCACCATCCGCTGTGTGCCCTACGGCGTGAGCCAGGACAATCTGGGCAACGACATGGTGAGCGGCAAGCCCGCTACCTGCCGCGTAGTCATCGCCCGCAGCTACTAATTTATTACGCAAACCAATGCTTCGCAAACAACTCCCCTACATAGTCGGCTTCGTGCTGCTGGCATTCTTCTGCTGCTATGAGTTCGGCCCCGTGCTGCGCCATCTGGCAGAGGAGAACTACGTCAGCCTGGAGCGTCTGCCCATGGCCTATGTGCTGCGCCGCTCGCTGGGCATGCTCTTCTGGGTGGGCCGCTTCCTCATGCTGCCTCTCCAGAGCCAATGGCTCGGAGGACTCTATGTGGCTCTCCTCCTCACCCTCAGTGCATGGCTGGCCGACAAGTCGCTATGCCTGCGTCAGCAGTGGCGCGGTCTGGGTTTTGTCCTCCCCGTGCTGGTCATGGGCTGGGCTGCCTATCGTGGCTACAACCTCTATATGCGCAACGAACCCTCCCAGCTCATCCTCTGGATTTGGGGACTCCTCCTGCTCACCAGCATCGGGGCTGGCATCAGTGCACTCCTGTTGCGTAGTGCCGATCGCAAGACTGATTGCAAGACTAACTGCAAGACTGACTGCAAGACTGACTGTAAAGCTGGCAGCAAGGAAGCGTCCCAGATGAGCGTTCGCCCCTATGGCCTCGTGGTGGGCTTGGTGGCCCTGGTGACTCTCTGCGGCGGCACCTATGCAGGGCGACAGAATCTGCTGCTCTCCTGCGAGATGCAAAATCTGCTCATTGACGAGGACTGGGAGGCCATGAACGAGGCAGCACTCTCTGCCCGCCGCCCCGACCGTTCCGTAGCAGCCTTCAATGTCATTGCCCTCAACCAGATGGGACAGGTGCTGGAGCGTGCCTTTGAGCTCGACTACGACTACCCCACGGTGCAGCTCGACAGCATCGGAGGCATGGACGAGGGTGTGAACTACATAGCCGAGTGCAACCTGCATGCCGGCCTCGTGCAGCCCGCCTACCACTACGCCATGGAGCAGCTCGTCATGTCGGGTCCCCGTCTGCGCTACTTCAAGCTCATGGCGCTCACGGCCCTCATCAACAACGAGCGTGCCTTGTGCGAAAAGATGCTCCACGTCATCAGCCAGATGCCCCTGCAGTCCGGCTATGTGGAACACATGCGCGAGCTGCTCAACGATGAGAGCCAGCGCGACTCCGAGCCCATGATAGCCCGCATCCGCCAGTTCCTGCCGCAGGAGGACAAGTTTGAGCAGAACTTCCGTACACCCGCCTTCTTGGGTTACAACGTTGGCGTGCTTGCAGGTACTGATGAGACGCTCAACACCTCTGTGGCCGCTGCACTCTACAGCAAGGACATGGAGAATATCATTCTGCGCGCCAGCTATCTACAGCAGAAGCGCACGCTGCCCCTCTGCGTGCAGCAGGCTCTGGTGATTGCCTCCTTCAAGCGTCCTGGACTCCTTGACCGATTCCCCGGTATCGACAAGTTTGTCCAGAACGAGGTGCAGAACTTTGCCATAGAGGCCGCTCCTCTCTCCAAGGACAAGAGCGAGGAAGGCAAGGAACTCATGCGCAAGACCCTCGTGGACAACTGGAAGGGCACCTACATGTACTACTACTACTGCGGCAATCTCAACCAGACCGTACAGCGCAAGACTGAGACAGCGGTGAACTAAGAAGCTCAAGAAGTTTATGAAAACACACCTATACTATATTATATGTGCGTGCGCAAGCCTCCTCATGGTGGCCTGTGCCCCCGAGGCCCGCATCCCCGACAACGCTGTGGCGGAGCACACGCAGCTGGCCATATATCCCGACTATCGCGACATAGTCATCCCCAGCAACATTGCCCCGCTCAACATCCAGGCCAAGGCAGAGGAGTGCAACGCCTTTGTGGCCTGCATCAGAGGCAGCAAGGGCAACGCCGTGCTGGCCGCAGCAGGCAGGGACGGCAAGTTGCTCTTTCCGGAGACTGAGTGGCACGAACTGCTCAAGGCCAACCAGGGCTCCGACCTCCGCGTGACGCTCTACTCCAAGCTCAAGGATGCCGACCAGTGGCGTCAGCACGACGACTACACCCTCACGGTGGCCGAGGAGATTGACCCCTATCTGAGCTACCGCCTCATAGAGCCCTCCTACGAGCTCTATCGCCAGCTGGGACTCTACCAGAGAGATCTCACCACGTTCCGTGAGGATGTGATCTATGAGAACAACGACGACTTTGAGGCAGAGCACAACCATTGCATCAACTGCCACAACTACCAGAATTATAGTACCCAGAACATGCTCTTCCATGTCCGTGCAGAGCATGGCGGCACCGTGTTCGTCAAGGACGGCAAGGCCGACAAGCGCATCATGCTCAACGACTCCATCCTCGGCAACGCCGTCTATCCCTCCTGGCACCCCACTCAGCCCTGGCTTGTGTTCTCAAGCAATCAGACGGGCCAGGCCTTCTACATCCGCGACAAGCAGAAGATCGAGGTCGTTGACTATGGCTCGGACCTCATCTTCTACGATGCTGAGCACAACACGGTGAGCAACATCCTCAAGACCCCCACGGAGATGGAGAACTTCCCCTGCTGGGCTCCCGATGGCAAGCGTGTATATTACTGCTCCGCCTATGTGGCAGGTCTCGACACCGTGGCCGTGACCGACAAGGACCGCCGCTCCGACGTCATCCTGCGCGAGTACGACAAGGTGCGCTACAACCTGATGAGCATCGCCTTTGACGAAAAGACCCGCACCTGGGGACAGCCCCAGCTCGAGATGGACTGCGTCCGCGACAGCCTCTCCGTCAGCGTGCCCCGCGTGAGTCCCGATGGTCGCTATGTGCTCTTCACGCTGGGCAGCTATGGCCAGTTCCACATCTGGCACAGCAGCTCCGACCTCTACGTCAAGGATGTGCAGACCCAGGAGATACGCCCCCTCACCGAGGCCAATAGCCCCGACGTGGATTCCTACCATACCTGGAGCAGCAACGGCAGATGGATAGTCTTCTCCTCACGTCGTGAGGATGGCTGCTACACCCGTCCCTACATAGCCTACTTTGACAAGGAGGGACGTGCCCACAAGGCCTTTGTTCTACCCCAGGAGGATCCCGAGTACAACCTCCTCCGCCTCAAGTCCTACAACGTGCCCGAACTCACTCGCGATGCTGTCAGCACTACGCCCGAGGCCCTGCGCGAGGTCATCTACAACGACGACAAGGTGGGCCGCGTGGGCTACGCCGGCAAGTAATCCCCCCCAGAAATCTTGCACTCAAAGATGAAGACAGAAAAACTCCTAATACTCGTTGATACCGAGTATGTGCAGGACGTGGTGAGCGACATGCAGCGCCACTTTGGTCAGCAACTGGGATACCCCATACCAGCAGCCGACCTGGCCTACTGGCTTGATTGTGTAGCCCTGGATGCAGGCCTGCGCCCCGGTGCAAATAGCATACAGGTGGGTTTTGTACACCCCAAGTCCTCCAGCACTCTCCAGGGCTTTGTGCCCTCCTCCTATGCTGAGGAGCTGGATGGCAAGGCCTTCAGTGACAACCTCGGCGAGTTTGCCCTCCAGAGTCTCCCCGTGGAGGACATTGTCAGCAAGGACCAGTTTCTGCTTGACTGCGTGGAGGAACTCAGTCGCGAGAAGGACGCTCCCGCCATCATCGTGGTAGCCCCCAGCATCAGCACCGAGGCACCCCACACCCTCTGCACCATGCAGCCCGACACCCAGCATGTCTCAGAGAACGGCATGGCTCCCATCCAGCTCGGTTTTTCCCTGCTGGCAGCGCTGGGCATCACACACGACCAACTCTAATCTCTAAACAAAATACACACACGATGAAGAAAATCTTTCTTATGGCAGCCATGCTGCTGACTTCCCTCGCTGCCAGTGCGCAGTTTGAGGCTGGTACGCGATATGTAGGTCTCAACACCGCAGGCTTTGGCCTCTCCTATAGCAAGGCTACCAAGTTCCAGTTGGGTCTTGGTGCCGAGGCAGGTTATTTCTTTAAGGACAACTGGATGGTCCGTGGTGGTTTGAACTTTGAACATCAGAAGCACCGCGATGATGTCGGCCTGAGCGCCGGTGTGCGATACTATTGGCAGAGCAATGGCGTCTTTGTCGGTGGCGGTCTGGCATACGACCACTTTAGCCCCAATATCGATAGCGTTGGCTTACCTATCGAGGTGGGTTACTGCTTCTATCTCAATCAAAAGCTCTCTATTGAGCCTGCCGCATACTACAAGATGTCCCTCAACGAGTTTGGCGACTGCTCCTCAGTAGGTCTCCGCATCGGCGTGGGATACTATTTCTAAAAGTTTAAGGCCCTGCGGGCGTTCAGAAAGTTCAAGAAATCAACAAGTGGAAATATCACAACTCGGTGAGTTCGGCCTCATAGACCGCCTCACCACCGATCTCAGCAGTGTGCAGCCCACCACACTCAAGAGCGTGGGCGACGACTGCGCTGTGCTTGGCTATGATGGCACGACACGCCAGCTCGTGACGACCGACCTCCTCATGGAGGGCATACACTTTGACCTGGTCTATACGCCTCTTCGCCAGCTTGGGTACAAGGCAGTGATGGTCAATCTCTCCGACGTCTATGCCATGAATGGTACGCCCCGCCAGGTGACCATATCCCTCGCCGTGGACAACCGTCTGCAGGTGGAGGATCTCGACGAGTTCTATGCTGGTATGCGTCTCGCTTGTGAGCAGCATCAGGTGGATATCGTCGGAGGTGACACAACCTCCTCCCTGACGGGTCTGTGCATTAGTATTACCTGTATAGGCGATGCTCCAGAGCCTGCCATTGTCAAGCGCAGCGGAGCCAAACCTACCGACCTCATTTGCTGCTCGGGCAATCTCGGTGCTGCCTATCTCGGCCTCCAGCTCCTGGAGCGCGAAAAGGCCATTTACCTCCAGCAGGTCAAGGAAGGACGTGTCAGCGACAACGCCCCCTTCCAGCCCGACTTCAGCGGTCGTGAGTACCTCCTGCAGCGCATCCTCCAGCCCGAGGCACGACGCGACATCGTGCAGACGCTCCGTGCAGCAGGCATTGTGCCTACAGCCATGATGGACATCAGCGATGGCCTCTCCTCCGAGCTCCTGCACATCTGCAAGCAGAGTGGGGTGGGGTGCCGTCTCTATGAGGAGCGCATCCCTCTGGACTACCAGACGGCCGCTGCCGCCGAGGAACTCAATCTCAACGTGAGCACCTGTGCCCTCAACGGCGGCGAGGACTACGAACTACTCTTCACTGTGCCCCTGTCCATGCACGACCAGGTGGAGCAGCTGGAGGATGTCAGCATCATTGGCCACATTACCGATGCCGACGAGGGTGCCGTCATGGTGGGTCGTGGCGGAACCGAAATGTCCCTGCGTGCGCAGGGCTGGAATCCCCTGAACTAATCAACCCTATGCAAACAATACTCGTAACCGGAAGTAACGGCCAACTGGGCAGCGAACTGCGCCAGCTGGCTACGGCTATGGATGATGAGGACTACCATTTTATCTTCACCGACGTAGCCGAACTCGACATCACCGACCGACAGGCCGTCTGTGACTTTGTGGAACAGAACCACGTCAACATTCTCATTAACTGTGCCGCCTATACCGCTGTCGATAAGGCAGAGTCCGACCCCGAACTGGCCGACCTGCTCAACCGCGTAGCTCCAGGCTATCTGGCAGAGGCCATGGATGCAGTAGGTGGCACCATGATACAGGTCAGCACGGACTATGTGTTCGATGGCACAGCCCATGTACCCTACATGGAGGACGCTCCCACCAACCCCACAGGCGTGTATGGTCGTACCAAACTCGCTGGCGAGGAGGAGGTCATCCGTGGCTGCACGGGCAGCATGGTCATCCGCACCGCCTGGCTCTACTCCACGTACGGCAACAACTTTGTCAAGACCATGCTACGTCTGGGTCGCGAGCGTGAGAGCCTCGGCGTCATCTTCGACCAGATCGGCACGCCCACCTATGCCCGTGACCTCGCTGCCACCATCCTCCATATTGTGCAGGTTGGTATCAAGCCTGGTGTGTACCACTATACGAACGAGGGCGTGTGCTCCTGGTATGACTTTACGCGCGCTATCCATCGCATAGCAGGCATTACCTGTTGTGAGGTCAAGCCCCTCCACACGGAGGAGTACCCGACGCCTGCCGCTCGTCCGCACTATAGCGTTTTGGACAAAACCAAGATTAAGGAGGCCTTTGGCATCACCATTCCTTGGTGGGAGGACTCTCTACGCGAGTGTATCGCTCAGATGAAGTAGTGACGCATGTGATGATCAAAAAAAAAACTTGGTACAAAATGCTTATTTTATCATCACATACACCGATATAGTACAGAGTCGCACAATACAAATAAGGCCAGCAAGAGAACTTTCTCGTGCTGGCCTTAACTTATTCTATCTCCTCAGAGGTCTAAGGGTTATCCGATTGACCCCTCAAGGCTGACGGAGAGGAGTTTTTGGGCCTCGACGGCAAACTCCATGGGGAGCTTGTTGAGGACGTCCTTGGCATAGCCGTTGATGATGAGATCGACGGCGGCCTCCATGGGGATGCCACGCTGCTGGCAGTAGAGGAGCTGGTCCTCCGAAATCTTGCTGGTCGTGGCCTCGTGCTCTACGGTAGAGTCGGGATTCTGCACGTCGATGTAGGGAAAGGTGTGGGCGCCACACTCCGAACCGAGTAGGAGGGAGTCGCAGGAGGAGTAGTTGCGGGCACCTGCTGCCTGCTTGCCTACCTTGACGAGGCCGCGATAGGAGTTCTGACTCTTGCCTGCGCTGATGCCCTTGCTGATAATGGTAGAGCGGGAACGGGGACCGATGTGCACCATCTTGGTGCCGGTGTCGGCCTCCTGATAGTTGTTGGTCACGGCAACGGAGTAGAACTCGGCCTGGGTGTCGGCTCCGGTGAGTACGCAGGAGGGGTACTGCCAGGTGATGGCGGAGCCGGTCTCGACCTGAGTCCAGGAGAGCTTGGCGCGGTCGCCACGCAGATGGCCGCGCTTGGTGACGAGATTATATACTCCGCCACGCCCCTCCTTGTCGCCTGGGTACCAGTTCTGCACGGTGGAGTACTTGACCTCGGCATCCTGCTCTACGACAATCTCTACGATGGCGGCATGGAGCTGGTTCTCATCACGCTGGGGGGCGGTGCAACCCTCGAGATAGCTGACATAGGAGCCCTCGTCGGCTACGATCAACGTACGCTCAAACTGGCCTGTACCCTGGGCGTTGATGCGGAAGTAGGTGGAGAGTTCCATAGGACAGCGCACACCACGGGGGATATAGACAAAGCTGCCATCAGAGAAGACGGCACTATTGAGCGCAGCAAAGTAGTTGTCCCTATAGGAGACTACGCTGCCCAGGTACTTGCGGACGAGGTCGGGGTTCTCTCTCACGGCCTCGCTGATGCTCATAAAGATGATGCCCTGCTCAGCCAGACGCTCCTTGAAGGTGGTCTTGACGCTCACCGAGTCCATGACGGCATCGACGGCTACGCCAGCAAGTTGCATACGTTCCTCGAGGGGTATGCCGAGCTTGTCAAAGGTCTTCATGAGCTCCGGGTCGATCTCCTTCTTGCCCTCCTTCTGTCGGGTGGGGTCAGCGTAGTAGGAGATGGCCTGATAGTCTATCTCGGGGAGATGGACATGGGCCCAGTCGGGCTGACGGAGGGTGAGCCAGTGGCGGTAGGCCTTGAGGCGGAACTCCAGGAGCCAGTCGGGTTCCTGCTTCTTGTGAGAGATGAGGCGCACCACATCCTCGTTGAGACCGGAGGGTATAATCTCGGTCTCAACGTGGGTGGTGAAGCCATACTCGTAGTCGCGATTGGCGGCCTGATGTATGAGTGTCTTATCGTCCATTGTGAGTTGATGAGCTAATGAGCTAATGAGCTAATGGGCTGATTAACGAATGATCTTGTGGCCATTCTGGAGAATGATGCCCCGTGCATTATTATTCACGCGGCGACCAGTAAGGTCAAAGCTGATGTTATCGTTAACGTTATCGTTAATGTTGACCTTAACACCCTCGGGAACGAGCATAGCGTCGAGCTCGGCAACACTGAGGAGTTCCAGACCGGTGCTGACACCAGAGAGTTCATAGACCTCCCATGTGGCCATCTTGCAGCGTGTGGCACTGTCCTCATCGAGCCACTGTGCAGGATTGAAGCGACCGTAGTGGGCCATAAGACGGCTCTTCTCCGTAGTACCGGCATTGATAAAGAAACTGTTGGTGAAGTCGGCTGCGCCCGTAAAGTCGTCAGCAGTTACACGTGTAAGAGTGACAGGGCTGGGTGCTGAGGAGAAGATGTAGGGAGTGCTCTCTGCGCCTCCGTTGACCAGGAACTTCTTCATACCCACGTTGTAGATATAGTAGTTCTCATCGTAGGCCGACTTGATGATTTGCCACTGAGTGTAGGCATCGCCGAGGACGGCATCCTCCCAGTAGGCCTGGTCCTTGACGGCGATGGCAGCAGTGGGGCGCTGTCTCATGCCACGCATCTGGGGATAGAGCGTAGTGGTGTCAGTGGCCAGGAGATAGGCATCGGTGGAACCCGTATTGCGCAGCGTATAGACAGAGGTGGAACGGATGTTGCTCAGGCCCTTGCGCAGGGTAGAGGTGCCGACATAGACGGTGCACTCGCTGCTGAGGCCGGAGCCATCGACGCTGGCAGCACTGATAACGCTCGTACCCTTGGCTATGCCCTGAATCTCACCAAACTGGTTGATGGTGGCATAAGCGGGCTTGGTGCTGTTCCAACTTACGTAGGGAATGGTGGCCTCGGCAGGGGCTACTGTAAATGACAGAGGACGTGCCTCGCCGACAAGCATACGGATGGTCTGCTCAGTCAACTGGAGATTGGTCATGGGAGTGATGGGGGCGGATGTGCTGAGCTCTACGGGATAGAACTGCCAGGCGGAGTTGCCGGTAGGATCGGTTGATACGCCAGTGTTCCAGCCCAGGAGGTTGGTGCCATTGCAGTCGAGGGTCACGTTGTTGGCGTTGACCAGACTGTAGGTGTCCTCATGCAGTACACCGTCCTTATCGGTGATGGGCGTGATGGAGTAGGCGGCTGACTTGTTGGTGGTGGGCTTGGCAGGGGTGTTATGGGCAAAAGCAGGGAGGTAGTTGCCCAAACTAGTCTGGATGTAGTAGCGTGTGCCAGCAGTGTTGGGCACAAGTCGCACGAGGAGGTCACCGGCATACTCAGAGCGTGTGGCTGAGGGAAGGAAGGTAGCAGCGGAGACATTCTCCGTCTTGCCGGCATCGCGGGTGCAGATGCTGCGGCCTACGTTCCACATGATGTACCACTTGTTGGTCTCCAGCTTGGTAGCAGGCTTGGTGGGATCAGCACTGATGCTCTTTCCCTGGAGTTCCTCCATGGGGATGGTCACGTTGACATGCTCGCAGGGAACGACAGCGGCCAGTTGCTGATAGTCGGGATAGTTGTTCATCTCGTCGGAGGCATAGTAACCATTACCACCGCCGCTCCAACCCATGTTGCAGTGGAGGTATCCCTTGGCATCAGCACCGTCGATGAGGAAGCAGTGGCCAGAGGGCTCACCCTCCTTGCCGCCAGCATAGATAATGGGGCGACCAGCGTTGAGCTCGCGGGCAATGGCCGTGAGATCCATCTTGTAGCCGTAGTCGATACCGCGGACGTCGAGGCAGTAGTTGTTGACGGCGGCAATGGTGGCGTTGAGGCTGGCACCAGAGGAGCCAGGAGTGTAGTTCATGCTGGCCAGCACGCCGCAGGCATAGATAAGGTCGCCGATGGCATCGACCTGCTTCTGGCTTTCTGCACCATTATATTTGGGCAGAATATTGTCCCAGTCAAAGGGGTTGTTGGCATAGTCATAGGTGAGGCGATGGGCTGTGTCGTAGCCACCCTCAACACCCTTGGTGTTAGCCCAGGTGTAAGTCTTACTACCCTGCATCTTGCGGGGGAGCTGCAGGTGGTAGAATACCTGTGCCAGTGCGGTGGCAACACAGCCGCAGACAACGTCGCTTTCGACGACCTTGTTCTCCTTCTCGCTCCAGAGCTTGACCTTAGGGCACTTGGTGTTGTAGGGCCATCCCTGGTCCCAGTTGGTCTTGAGCAGAGGCTGTACGGCACGCAGGGCGCTGCTCACCTTGCGGGGAGCCTTGGCACGGGTGGAAGTGGGCTGGACCAGTTCGCGCTCCATGCCCTGGCTGAAGGTCTCCATGAGCCAGAGGAACTCAGGAGAGGGGTTGCTCATGTCGATGGGCTCATCGGAGTAGCCCAGTACGGGAGTAAAGCTGTCGTCCTTGCTGACGATGGCCCAGCCTGCTTCGGGATAGCCAAAGAGGGTGAGCTGATTCATGTCATGAAGAACCTGTATGGACTCGACGTTGGCCTTAGCCTTGAGGCGTGAGGAGCCAGTCTGGTGCAGTGCCTCTACTGCAAGGGAGCGCATCTGTTCGGGAGTGCGCACCTCAGCATGGAGGGAGAGTGCCACAAGGGCGATGAGTAGGGTGAGTGTGTGTCTCATAATGTATAGTTTTAGGTGTTACTTAGCAAACAGACGCTGCCAGAAGGATTTGGGCTTCTGGGCAGCTTGGCGTTCCATCTCACTGCGCACCTCCTTGCGGATGTAGTGCTGCAGATCGTAGCCACGATGGATGAGTTGGTAGATTACGCTCCAGTGGGGGAGGCCCCCCACATTGCGGTCGTCTATATAGAGGTCAGCTGTAATCTTTCGGGCATAGTGATTGTCCTCCTCTGTCTGGTCGGGGTAGTTGGCGTTGACAGCATAGAACTCTACGCCGCGCTCGCGGCACCACTCCACGGCTTGCGTGAGGAGCTCGCCCTCGCGGACAGTCCATAGGATAAGTTGATGGCCCTCCTCCTGCAACTGACGCAGGGTCATGGTGGCCATGGGGCGTTCGTCGCCCATCTCGGGATATCGGTGCTCTACGACAGTTCCGTCAAAATCGACTGCTATTCGCATTATTCTTAAGAGTTAAAGTTAAGGTTAAAGTTAAGATTAAAGTTAAGGTTGTAGTGGAAGGTAAGCCCTGAAGGCAGGCACGAGGCAGTCGGGGGCTGCGGGGACGAACTCCTTGCCGTTGAGTACGAGGGCGTTGCTGGTGCGTAGCGGGCTGAGTGTGCCTGTGAGGGCGTTGGGTTGAGGGGGCGCTATCGCATCTGTAGCGGAGAGGCGGAGCAGTCCTGTACTCGCGCGTGTTATTATATAGGGTGTATTAGCAGCCAGAGACGTCACCTCAGTGTAGGATAGTTCATCGCCTGAACGGCTGACCACATAGGCCTTTGTCTGAGGGTCGGGCAGTGTCGTGCTAAAGGGTAGTATGAGCGTCTCGTATGTGTTGGCCTTGAGTAGGCGTGCGTAGCTCTGCATCTGCTCCAGAGCGAGGGAGCGCTTGTAGAGCACGAGAGAGGTCTCTTGGCTGTAGCTGCTATAGTGACCAAAGAGGGAAGTCTTGGTCTGATAGGAGTTGATGCGGAGGCACTTGTCGCCAGAACGGAAGGTGCAAGCTCCGTCTTGTATTGTGACCATCCATGGTGTGTAGTTGTGCGTGCTGAATTCCAGAGTGCTCTTGCCACTCTTTGTGCAGATGAACTGCTCCTTGTGTTCCAGTACAATCTGTTGGCCTTCGTATATGAGACTGAAGATGAGTGCACTGCGAGGAACGTAGAGTTCCTCAGTGGGGCTTGTTCCGCAGTCAATCCCCGCAAAGCCAGTACCACAGACGAAGAATCGAGGATTGGTATATCCCTGGGCTGCTATCACATACTCAGCATTCTCTGTGAGTTCCTCCATATTATAGACACGGCGGAAGGGCTCGTCAGCATAGATGCCAAGAGTGGTGAGGAGGAGAGTAAGCAGGATAGTGATGTATCTCATTGGGCGTTTTCTTCGTTATTGTTTGCCGCCTCGCGGTCAGCCTGTCCTGTCTGCCAGCCTTCCTGGTAGCCCTCGCGATAGTTGCGGGCATACTTGGCACGATCGGCAGCGGTGGGGAAGGTGCAACTCTCGTCGTAGGAGGCACGCTCCTGTCCCAGATGGGCATCGTCATAGCCAGCCCAGTAGCCATCCTCATAGCCAGCATCAGCCACGTCGCGAGCATCCGTACCCATGATGGTATCGGGGAAGGAGGCCTCGATAAGGCCTGTGTTATGATTGTCCTTGTCCAGTTCGGGCTTGGCCACAGTACTATCGGAGGGCGTGTTGAAATAGCCATTGGGGTCGAGTCTGCGGCTGGTAGCGTTCTTGAGGAACACGATCAGGCCTACAGCCAGTGCCACCAGCAATACGACTACGACAATGCTGGCAAAGGCGGATCCGTTGTTCTGTGAGTTATTGTTGCTTGTTGTCATGTGCGTTAGTGTTTGCGGGCACGATAGCCCTTGTCAATACGGAGAAAGATGAAGAGCAGCAGGGTAAATCCCCACAGTGAACTGCCTCCGTAGCTGAAGAAGGGTAGGGGGATGCCTATCACTGGAGTGAGGCCTATCACCATGCCCACATTGATGAAGAGGTGGAAGAGGAAGATGCTCAGCACCGAGTAGCCATACACACGACCAAAGACACTGTCTTGCCGTTCGGCCAGATACATGAGGCGCAGTATGAGTCCGAGATAGGTGAGCAGCACGGCGGTACAACCAATGAAGCCCTCCTCCTCGCCAACGGTGCAGAAGATAAAGTCGGTGGCCTGCTCAGGCACATAGTCCAGCTTGGTCTGTGTGCCGTTCATGAAGCCCTTGCCGCTCAGTCCGCCTGAGCCGATGGCAATCTTGGCTTGGTTGACGTTGTAGCCAGCTCCTCGGAGATCCTCCTCCATGCCCAACAGTACGCGGACGCGACCCTGCTGGTGCGGCTGGAGTATGTTGTTTAGCGTGTAGTCTGCGGAGTAGAGAAAGCCCACGCTGCCCAGTGCAAAGAGAGAGATGAGCGCGTAGTGGTTTAGCCGCTTGCGCTCGCTGAGATTCTGCAGCAGCATGTAGCCCACGAGGACCAGTATGAGTAGCAACTGTACCCAGGAGATGTCAAAGTTGTACCCCCAATGACTCACGGCCCATGCCAGACTCGTGATGAGCAGACTGCCTGTGAGTAAGCGCCCAAGAGGAGTCTTGCGGGGCTCATAGACCTGCAACATGCCGATACTGCACAGCTGAATGATGAGCAGTACGCAGAACTCGCCAACAGGTGTGAGCGTGCCAGGCAGTGGGGAGGCGCTGAACTTGACTCCCACAACGAAATAGACCACGGCTGCCAGAGCGCAGAACAGTATGCTACCCGTCATGCCCTCACGATAGAACATGAGGAAGAAGGCAAAATACACCAGCGCGCTGCCCGTCTCCTTTTGCAGAACGATGAGGGCCAATGGGAGCAGCACCAGTGAGGCGGTGCGTATGAGTTGGCGGAAATTGTCAAGACGATAGTTGTTCTGATGGATGTAGCGTGCCACAAACAGAGCAGTGGCACACTTGGCAAATTCCGCTGGCTGCAAGTTCATAAAGCCCAGAGATATCCACGATTTGGAACCCTTGATATCCTTAGCGATGAAGGGCGTAATGAGTAGCACGAGCATCATGAGCCAATAGAAGAAGCCAGAGAAGGTGTCGAGGTACTTGTCGTCCGTCATGAGTATGACCATGCCGAGCACAAAGGACAGGCCTATCAGCACGAGCTGTTTGCCCGTGCGGGTGTCCCACGAGAGGACGTCCACATAGCCCATGTGGTGGCTCGCGCCGCAGAGCGTGAACCACCCCATCACGATAAGGACTACATAGCGCAGGATGACGAGCCAGTCGGCATGTACGTTATTACCTCGCATAGATGTTACTTCGTAGAGTTATTACCTTGCATAATTACCATAGATGATGCGCAGACTTTGATAGTGGTCAGCGCGGGCCATGGAGGCCTCGGAGAGCTTGCCGTTGAGATACTGTTCGATGATGAGTGAGCCCAGAGGAACACCGAACTTAGCACCAAAACCACCGTTCTCAATATAGACGGCTACGGCAATGCGAGGGCTGTTCATCGGTGCAAATCCCATAAAGACGGAGTGGTCCTGACCGCGGTTCTGCGCTGTGCCCGTCTTGCCGCATACCTCGATGCCTGGGATGTTGGCGGCGGTACAGGTGCCGTTGGTAACGGCGCGGCGCATACCCTCCACGATGGGGGGATAGTGGCGGGCATCTACGAGGGTGTGGCGGCGCTGGCGGTACTCGGGAGCCAACTTTTCGCCCTGGACGCTATGGGCTACGTGGGGTGTAATGAACCATCCTCGATTGGCTATAGTAGCAGCGAGGTTGGCTATCTGTAGGGGAGTGGCAGTCACCTCGCCCTGCCCGATGCTGATGCTGATCACGGTGAGGGCGTTCCAGCGTCCCTTATAGGCCTTGTCGTAGAACTCAGCGTTGGGAATCATGCCACGCTTCTCGCCAGGCAGGTCGATGCCGAGTCGGTATCCGTAGCCCATGGCCACGAGGTGATCCTTCCAGCAGGTCATGGCCTCCTGCACGTTGTGGAACTTGCGGCGGTTGCTGAACAGGCGCATGAGGTTCCAGCAGAAGTAGGCGTTGCACGATGTTCCCATGGCAGGTACTAATGCGATAGGGGAGGCATGGCCGTGGCAACCCAGGTGCAGGCCCTTGAAGTTGAAGCCGTGCGAGCAGGGAAAGGACACCGTGGTGTTGATGACTCCTTCCTGCAGACCGATGAGGGCCTGTGTGGGCTTGAAGGTGGAGCCCGGTGGATAGGTGCCCATAATGGCACGGTTGAGCAGAGGCTTCATGGGGTTACGTTGCATCTCAGCCTGACTCTTGCCACGATCGCGGCCCACCATGATGCGGGGATCGTAGGTGGGACTGGAGGCCATGCAGAGCACCTCACCTGTACGGGGATCGAGTGCTACGATGGATCCGAGCTTGCCCTCCAGTAGGCGCTCTGCCAGAGTTTGGAGTTCGGCATCAAGCCCAAGGGTGATGTTACGTCCGGGCATGGCCTCGCGGTCGTACTCGCCATCGGCATAGGCTCCCTTGTCTCGGCCATGTACGTCACGCAGACGGATGTGCATGCCCTTCTCTCCACGGAGTTGTCGCTCATAAGAGCGCTCAATACCGAGCTTGCCGATGTAGTCGCCTGGACGGTAGTAGGCATCGGAGTCAATGTCGGCGGGATTGACCTCGCCCACGTCGCCGAGGATGTGTGCCGCGATGGCAGTGGAGTAGCGGCGTACAGAGCGCTTCTCCCAGCTGAAGCCGTTGAAGTCGAATAGCTTCTCGCGGAAACGTGAGAACTCCTCCGCTGGAATCTGGCTCATAAAGAGCTGTGGCGTATTGCGTGAGTAGCCCGGGTTCTTGCTGGGGTCCTTGATGTCCGCCATACGCTGTATGTACTCCTCGCGGGTGATGCCTACGGTCTCGCAAAAGTCGAGCGTGTCGATGCCGTGCTGCTCCTGCATGGTGACCAGAATGTTGTAGGAGGGCTCGTTATAGACAAGGAGTTTGCCGTTGCGGTCGTAGATAAGGCCGCGGGAGGGGTACTGAATCTCCTTGCGAAAGGCGTTGGAGTCGGCGCGCAACTTGTAGTCGTCGCTACTAATCTGGAGGAAAAAGAGGCGCACGATATAGATGACGACGAGCAGTGCTGCTACGCCGCCGATAACAATCTTGCGTTTCTCAAAGGTATGATCCAGTGCCATGGCCGACTAATGGGTAAATACTCAGAGCCTGTAGTGAACGCGCTCAAATACAGCAATGAGCATGAGGGTAAGCAATGTACTACCAGCGATATTGAGTAGCAGGCTGTGCATCTGGCTGAAGGTGAACCAAGCTATCAGGTAGTAGCTGACGACGAATACGAGTGTCACCACGCTGGCGTAGAACATGAACGAGCCCCAACCCATCTCGCGGGCAGAAGGTGTGAAGGTGTCGTCTGGACGGTCTGGGGTTGCTATCAGACTGAGCAGGCGGGGGGCTACCAGACCGCTGAGGGTCAAGGCTGCCGCAGCCATGCCTGGCGTGCTGGTACTGATGTCCATAGCCAGACCAAGGAGGAAGCACTGGAGCATAAGCAGGCTGCGATCTTCGTCGTTCGGTGCGAGTACAAGATAGTACACCACCATCAGGGGCGTGGCAAAGCCCAGCAGATGGATGTGGTTGAAGACGAGAATCTGCAATAGTAGCAGAACCACGAAGAGCGCAATGCGGTAGAGAATCTTGGTACTCATTAGTCGGTCGTTTTGATATGGGCGCGCAGAGTGTCAATCTCGGCCTTGTAGGGAGTTGTGATGACTATAACATTGCGCAGCGCAGCAAAGTTGGTGCCGAGGTTGACATGCAGACGGTAGCTCTGGCCATCGGCGGAGTTGCTCACGTCAGTCACACGTCCGACAAAGAGTCCTGGAGGGAACACTGCGCTATAGCCACTGGTCTCGATGGACATGCCTGCCTTGACCTTGGCGTAGCGGGGGATGTCATCAAGATAGGCATGGTGGGTGCTCTGTCCGTCCCACTGCAAGTAGCCAAAGTACTCTTGACCTCGCACACGGCAGGATATGCTGCTCTTGGGATTGATGAGCGGCATGACGAGAGAGTGGTGAGGACCGCAGAGGTACACGATGCCCACTACGCCGCCACCACCGACTACACCCATCTCGGGACGCACGCCATCCTGCGTACCGCGGTCGATGACAATGTAGTTGTGGGCCGTGTAGATGTCGTTGCTAACTACCGTGGCAGGTATCTGATCGAACTGAGCGAGTCGCTCCAGCATACGGCGTTCGGTGCCAGTGGGCTCATGGCGGTACTCAGCCAGCGTGCGACGTAGTATTTCATTTTCGCGAGCCAGACGCAGGTTCTCTGATGTGAGGCTGGAGTTGTTCTCTCTGAGATGGAAGAAGGCCTCCATGTCGGCATACATGCTACCGATGCCAGCGTTCACACCGTTGGCAGCACTGAGGAACACGCTCCCCTGGTAGTGGTTGAAGCGGAAGAGCAGCACGCCGCTCACCGCTTCAAGCACTACAAAGAGGAACAGGTAGTTCCAACGTCGTAAGAAGTCGAAAAGTTGTTGCATCTATGCAGACGGGATAGATAGTTCGGTCCTCGCCCTTTAGCGCATGAGGCAGGGGTACTCCTCCACGTTCTCCAGAGCGATGCCCGTGCCGCGTGCTACGCAGAGCAGGGGGTCCTCAGCCACGTGGAACTGTATCTTGACCTTCTCGCTCAGGCGCTTGTCCAGACCACGGAGCAGGGCACCGCCACCAGTGAGCCAGATGCCGTTCTTGACGATGTCGGCGTAGAGTTCAGGGGGAGTGTTCTGCAGGGCGGTCATCACGGCACGCTCAATCTTGGTGATGGAGGAGTCGAGACAGTGGGCAATCTCCTGATAGCATACAGGCACCTGCATGGGCAGGCCAGTAATCTTGTTAGGACCATCCACGTTGAAGTCGGTCGGGGCGTCGGCACCGAGGTCGGTCAGGGCGCTGCCTACGTTGATCTTGATACGCTCGGCCATACGCTCACTGACGTTGACGTTGTGCTGGCGGCTCATATAGTCCTGAATGTCGTTGGTGAAGTCGTCACCAGCCATCTTGATGCTGCTGTTGCTGACGATGTTACCGAGGGAGATTACTGCAATCTCGGTGGTACCACCACCTATGTCCACGACCATATTGCCCTCAGGGGCATTGACGTCCAGACCGATACCGATGGCAGCTGCCATGGGCTCGTAGAGCAGGAATACGTCGCGACCACCGGCGTGCTCGGCACTATCGCGCACCGCACGAAGCTCTACCTCGGTGCTTCCGCTGGGCACACCGATAACCATGCGGATGGAAGGGGAGAAGAGGTGGCGACCCGTCTTGACCTTGTCGATGAGGCCGCGCATCATGTGTTCGCAGGCATCAAAGTCGGCAATCACACCATCGCGCAGAGGGCGTACGACACGAATCTTGTCGGGGCTGGTCTTCTCGTACATGAGTTTGGCCTTCTCGCCCACCTCGATCATGGTGCGCTGGCGGGGGTCAATGGCCACTACGGAGGGCTCGTTGACCACAATCTCGCCATCGCTGATGATGATGGTATTGGCGGTACCGAGGTCCATTGCAATCTCCTTCTTTAGTGAGAAGAAGTTGCCGAAGATGTTATTCAGTACACTCATTTGTATGAGGTTTTAGTTCTTGAGGTTGTGAGTTTTTGAGTTTTTGGGGTGGGCTGACTTACTTCTTGTCAAACCACTCGTGGATGGCAGTGTCGTAGTGGCTGCTCACGCCAAAGGCACGGGTGGCAAACCAGCGGCGCTGCTCGCGGGTGGTTTCGGCACCCTGTTCGCGAACGATGTTGAGCAGGGGTTCGTACTCGGCCTTGGAGGGGATGATAACTACGTCGTTGAAGTTTTTGGCGCCAGCACGAATGAGGCTGATACCGCCTATGTCGATCTTCTCGATGATGCTCTGCTCGTCGGCACCGCTGGCCACGGTGTCCTCAAAGGGATAGAGGTCCACGATGACAAGGTCGATCTCAGGGATCTCATACTGGCTCATCTGTTGCTGGTCACCCTCGTGCTCACGACGGGCCAGAATGCCACCGAATACCTTGGGGTGGAGGGTCTTGACGCGACCACCCAGAATGCTGGGATAACTCGTGAGGTCCTCTACGGCCTGGCAGGGATAGCCGAGAGACTCAATAAACTGCTGAGTGCCACCAGTGGAGAGAAAATTGACGCCCTCATTGTGGAGAGCGCGGAGGAGCTCCTCGAGGCCGTCCTTGTGATAGACGGACACCAAGGCGTTCTTGATACGCTTGTTCTGTGTCATATTGTAGGTTGTGTTTAGTGTTGTTGCGGGAAAATACGGATTGGCTGCAAATATACAATTTTTTGCCCATATCTCAAAGGTTTGTGTCCGATATTGTAACAAAAACAGCAATACGGAACGCAAATCCATAACCACAGTTAACGAATTGCGCTAAACGTACGCGCGCAATTCGCTATCCTATACACTAATTTTTCTGGGACTATACACTGGTTTTCACTAGCCTATACACCAGTTTTTTCTAGTCTGTAGACTATGAGAGATGGGGCTGCCTCAGACCTTCCTGCTCTATGTGATGGCCAGCATACGTGGGCGGCTCTCGGCAATGCCTAAGCTTGAGGGGTAGATAATCATGAGTGAGCGCGTGCTGAAGTAGCGCTCCAACTGCTCGGGCAGACGGTTGAGATAACTCTGCTCGTGAGAGGGCATACCAGGTCGGGCTGCAATAATAATGACCATGTGGTCCTGGCGGGTGTTGGCTGCCAGGGGTTGGAAGGTCTCAAAGGTGGAGTAGTTTATGTAGTCAGCGTGCACCTGGTGCTCGCCCTTTTTCCAGTACTCGCGTAGCGCAACGAGGGTGTCGTGGCCGCTATACACGTCGATGCGGATGGCCAGTTGTTGAGCCATGTGTGCTACACGGTCTGCCCACAGATGGAAGCCAGGCTCAAACTCTGCCTTGCGCGGCACGACCAGATGGATGCGACGCAGGGTGTTGATGGGCAGCAGGGCGCGATAAACGATAATCTGCTGTGAGGTGGCACTGATGAGGTCGGGGGCAAATCGACCATAGAAGCTGTCATTGAGGCGGCGCTTGCGGTGCATGCCGATGAGGATGTCGGTGGCATCCAGCTCCTTGATGCTATGAGACATGCCTGTGACGGTGTTCACTGACAGGCGGCACTGGGTGTGAATCTCTACGTTGGCGGCTGCGGCAATCTTGGCTGCATCGGCCAGGGTCTTTTGTCCAAGCTTGAGCTCTTCGGTATCCTCGGATGTGATGACGCTCACGGCACTCATTTGGTTGTCGCTGCCTCCAGAGAGCACCAGTGCTGCGTGCATGAGCGGGGCTGCGTGCTCTGGATCGGCGATGGCTACGATGAGGCGTTTGTCACGCGGAGATTGCTGACCGATGTCGCTCTTGCTGAGCATGATACGTCGTGCAGCACGGTCGGTTGCCATACTGCTTACGATGCAGGAAACAAGGATGAGGAGCATCGTGCCGTTTACTACGTCGGCATCGAAGAGGGGTGTGCCGTCCTCCTGTATGATACGGCTGCCTACGAGCATAATAGCCAGCGTGGCTGCTGCGCGAGCACCTGTCATGCCAAAAATGAGGTTGCGGTCGAGCGAGCTAAGTCGGTAGAACTTTTGTCCAGCATAAGCTGCGAGCCATTTGCCCACCGATGCAGTGACGGTCATCACGATAGCTACCTCAATGCCGCTCAAACCATTGGCCATTGCACCGATATTGATGATCATGCCAACACCTATGAGGAAGTAGGGGATAAACAGGGCATTGCCAACAAACTCAATGTGGCTCATTAGCGGTGATCTCGTCGGGATGGTGCGATTGAGCACTATGCCCACAAGGAAGGCTCCCAGTATGCCCTCCATTCCCGCTGCGTCCATCAGGCCTGCACCGAGGAACACGAGCATGAGCACAAAGATGTACTGCACCACGCCATCGTCGTAGTGGCGGAAGAACCATCGGCACACACGCGGGAAAATCACTATAATGAGACCGCACATGAGGCTAATTTTAGTTATCAGTCCTAGCCAGAAGGTTACGCCCGTTCCGCCCTCCCTGAAGAGACCTCCAACGATGGCAAGTACAAACAACGTGAGGGTGTCGGCTACGATGGTGCCTCCTACGGCCAGATTGACGCTACGACGACGCGTCAGTCCAAAGCGCATAACGATGGGGTAGGAGAGGAGTGTGTGCGATGCATACATAGATGCAATCAATAGTGAAGATACTATTGAGTAATGCATTAGCACCGAGTTAGTTATAGTTCCTAACGTGATGGGTATAATGAAGGTGAGAAGGCCAAAGCCGATGGCTGCGCTTTGGTCCTTCTTGATGTCCTGTAGATTCATCTCCAAGGAGGCCAGGAACATGATGTAGTATAGGCCTACTTTGCCGAATAGTTCGAAGGAATCATTGTACTCCAGCAGGTGCAGTCCATGGGGTCCCACGATGATACCCGCCATGATGAGACCGACGATGCTCGGTACGCGCAGACGTTCCAAAAGCATCGGAGCGAGGAGTATCAGCAGGAGTACTACCAAAAAGTTCCACGTTGGGTCCACTATTGGGAAGTACGCTGGGAGATATGAGGTGAAATCGGGCATAAATGAGGTAAATTTGGGCGCAAAATTACGAATATTTTATGAGAATTTAGTAAATTTGCAGCCAAAATATAATCAATCTCCCACAAGTAACTTCAAAATCATCCCTATGAGAGTAGCAATAGTAGGTGCCAGCGGCGCCGTTGGCCAGGAATTTCTGCGCACTTTGGCCGAGCGCAATTTCCCCATTGACGAACTTCTTCTTTTCGGTAGCCCCCGTAGTGCGGGAACAACCTACAATTTCCGTGGCAAGGATATCACCGTGCAGCTCCTCCGTCATGAGCCAGAGGACTTTCGTGGCGTAGATATTGCTTTTACCAGTGCTGGCGGCGGCACTGCTCAGGAGTATGCTGGGGATATCACCAAGTACGGTGCTGTGATGATAGACAACTCCTCGGCCTTCCGCATGGATCCCGACGTGCCCCTCGTAGTGCCTGAGTGTAATGCAGAAGATGCCCTCCAGCGTCCTCGTGGCATCATTGCCAACCCCAACTGCACTACCATCATGATGGTCGTAGCTCTGCAGGCACTGGAGAATCTCTCACATATCAAGCGAGTCCGCGTGAGCTCCTATCAGGCTGCCAGCGGTGCTGGTGCTGCTGCCATGCAGGAACTCTTTGAACAGTATCGTCAGGTGTTGGCAGGCGACCCCGTCACAGTCGAGAAGTTTGCATATCAGCTTGCCTTCAACGTTATCCCTCAGATAGATGTGTTCACCGATAACGGCTACACCAAGGAGGAGATGAAGATGTACAATGAAACCAAGAAGATTATGCACACCGACGCTGCAGTCAGCGCTATGTGCGTACGTGTGCCCTCACTCCGCTGTCACAGCGAGGCCGTCTGGATTGAGACGGAACGTCCCATCACCATCGAGGAGGCTCGCAAGGCTATCGCAGAGGGTCAGGGTCTGCAACTTATGGATGAGCCAGCAGAGAAGAAGTATCCCATGCCTCTCTTTCTCGAAAACTGCGACGACGTCTATGTGGGTCGCATCCGCAAGGACCTCTCTGACCCCTGTGGTCTGACCTTCTGGCTCGTGAGCGATCAGATCAAGAAGGGCGCTGCTCTCAACGCCGTCCAGATAGCCGAGTGGCTCCTAGAGCATGACCCTAAATTTACCAAAAACTAAACAATGAAAAACCTTACTCGCTTTACTTTCATTTTGGTGTGGGCACTTACAGTAGTAGGAGTGCATGCACAAACCATTGTAACTACAGCCCTCAATGAGGGGGGAGTCTATAGCTTTACCTCGCAGCGCGACACTAAGATGTCGATTACTGACCCTACTGATCACCGCATCCTGTGCAAGACAACCAGCAAGACGAACCAGGCTCAGTGGTGGGTGCTTCAGCCTTTGGCCAGCGGAGGTTTTGCCCTGCGTAATTACTCTACAGGCCTCTATATGCAGAGCACCAGTGGCACCAGTGCGCGCTACACCTCAGGTTCCAACCGCTCTCGCCTCTATGTGAAGGCTTCTCCTAACTCTACAAACTCTAAGCCTCTGGTCACAATTTCGTCCAACTCTGACTTCGGTGGAAAGAGCTGCCTTCACGACGATGCTAACCACAATGTAGTGAACTGGGCTGCCGCTACTACGCCGACCGACAATCCAGCCTCTGATTGGGGTATCGTTGCCGTAGAGGGTCTTGATGCTGCTACCATCAAGGAGCACTTTGCCGAACTCTCAGGTCAGGTCAAGCCTACCGATGGCGTTACCGTGCAGATTCGCAATGTTGAGACCAGCACTAATATTAGCGAGTCAAGCAGCGGCAAACTGCTGGCCATTGCTCCTAATGCTGAGGACTACTCACAGTATTGGGTCATGGAGCAGACCTCTGCCGGTCAGTTTGCCTTCCGCAACGTGAAGACTGGCCACTACTTTAACTACACCACAGGCACTGGTAATGGCTCTGTGCAGACAGCTTCTGCCACTGCTAGCAAGAAAGGTAGCTATGTGCTCACCGAGACCAACACCAAGTGGGAACGCACCTATCATATCAGCTCAATTACCAGCCAAAGCCGCTATTTCACCCACACCACAGCAGGCAAGGCTCCTACGGATACTCCTGAACCTTATGTGGTCAATACTGACTCTGATGACCCTCGTAGCCACTGGGTGCTCATCAAGGCTGACCTTGACACCCGCGAGATTGAGGAGGCACAGCTGGCATTCCAGGCCTACACCGATATCAAGAACAATGCCAGCAGTTATACCACCAAACTGGCTGCCTACTTCACCGATGCCTCTTGTTCGGAACTAAAGGCAGAGTATAAGAGTCTATCTTCGGAGGCCTTCCGTGCCAAACTCGTGGCCGATAAGTTGCCTGAGTACCTCATCCGCATTGCCATGAAGGTAAAGGACAACACCTGGGCGCAGGAGGATGATATGTCGCGCGACTTCCGCGTGGCCAAGTATCAGGTGTATTCCCACAATATGTTTGCCAAGTATCGTATGGGTATGGGCTATGCCTTTGGTCGTCTGAGCAATCCCACGGGTATTTCTGTGAAGTCGGGCGATATCGTCACCTTCTTCTGCGATCAGGCTGCTCCCTCTGGTAGCAAGCTCCAGATAGAGGCTGTGTCGGGTACCGACTCCAATGCCAACGAAACCTCGCTGTTTACTCTCACCAAGGGTGTGAACATATTCTCCTTCAGTGAGGATGCCAACCTCTTCGTATTCTATCAGCAGGACGACAGCAAGGTAAATACGCCTCTGGCTAACTTTCCCGATGTCTGTGTCCACATTGAAGGCGGCCATCTTCAGGGATACTATGATAAAACCCGTGGTCACAATGATGCAACATGGAAGCATCTGCGCGAGAAGTTGCTCAAGCACTCCGACGTGGTGAATATCAAGACCGATAATGTGGTGTTCTGTATGAACAACAAACTCACCCAACAGGCTTGCCCCATCTACATGGAGCGTCTGCTTAAAGCCTGGGATGACATGGTTGAATCGGAGAATGAGCTTATGGGCTACAACGATACATGGATTCCGGGTATCTCTAAGGTGCAGCGCAATGTGTATAACTTCTTCTCTAAGGACTACTACATCGGTGGTCTTATGATGGCAGGCCTCTATGGCGTACAGTGCATGGAGAGCGCTATCTCTGGTATTATGAACACGGAGTCTATGGAGACAGATGGCATTTGGGGACCTGCCCACGAGTGTGGCCATCTGCGCCAGAACCTCATCGAGATGGTTGGTACTCTGGAGTCGAGCAACAACCTCTTCTCCAACGTGGCTGTGTACAAGCAGGGTCGTACCACTCACCGAGGTGCTGCCCCCAAGACCGTGTATGACCACTTTGCCACTGGTACTCACTGGAAGGACTATGACATCTGGGAGACCACCCACATGCTCTACCAGTTCTATCTCTACTTCCATGTCAATGGTATTATGCCCGACTTCTATCCCCGCGTATTCTCGCAGTTGCGTCAGGATCCTATGGACAAGAACGACCGTAACAACATCCATGCTGGTGACGAGTATCTAAAGTTGGCTCGTACCTTCTGCGATGTAGCTCAGGCTGATCTTAGCGAGGTGTTTGCAGCCTATGGCTTCTTCGTGCCCTCGTCGAAGTACTCTATATCTGAGAATGGCAGCATCTGGAGCGTCACAACTACTCAGGAAGAGATTGATGCCACGTTGGAGTATATGCATAAGTTCCCCAAGAAGTTGGGCAATATCCTCTTCATTGATGACCGTATTCAGCCTGTGCCTGCTACCTATGAAGGACATAAGGCCAACGAGATGAAGAAGCGCTGCTCAGGTGATCCTCTCGGAAGCGCATCTGCAGGCGATTTGGGACACTATACCACCTTCCTTGACGAGCCGAATCTTGTGAACTACTACTACACTGTAAGTTCCACAGGCAAGGTGACTATAAACGGTACAGGTGCTACGGGCCTCGTGGGCTTCAAGGTCTATGATGAGGCTGGCAAACTCGCTTATCTCTCCAACTGCATGAGCTTCACCCTGCCCGCCGAGTTGCGCACTCAGAAATATACCTTGATGGCGGCTATGGGTGACGGCACCGATATTCAGCTGAGCACTAACCTCCCCGTGGGAGTCAATCAGATGGATTGCAATGAGTGTAGTAGCCAGACTAACCGCATCATGGATCTCCAGGGACGCCAGGTGAGCACTCCTGTGCGTGGTAGTATCTACATAATTAATGGCAGGAAACAACTATATTGATATACATTGTAAAATTTATATGTGTAACAAGTTAATCGGAATAACCATAATTCTGCTGTCTCTTATCTCTGGCACCTCCGCACTCAAGGCGCAGGTGGCAGAGCTTAAGGACCTCGTGGTTGTAAGAGTAAATTCGGGTTCTACGACTTCCTTCAAAGAGGGCCAGTGGTATCTGATGTACAATCAGGGGCGTAAAGCTTACTACTACGAGCAACCCACATCTAAGATGCTCAATATGAGTGATAAGGGGTTGCTTGCTGGCGATAATCTAACAGCAGCCAATGCCGCCTATCTCGTGCAAGTCATTCCTGTAGGCGATGATCAGCCCAAGAAGTATTATATCCGTACTGGACTTGGACACTGGTTTGGCAAGGCGGATGTATCAGGTCGTTCTCTCTCTGTCGAAACGAACCAGAGCAATCGCGGTAGCTACTACATATCACGAATAGGTTCTGCTGGCGGTCACTGGATGGTACGAGGAGAGAGCGAAGATGGCAATCTCCTCACAGGATTTGGCAATGGCTGGCCCGCCTTCAGCGAGGCTGGAGATTCTCCTACCTCTACGGGTGGTGTATATGACCATGCATTCTATCCCGTTACGATAGGCACAACCGATGACCTCAATGGAGGTGCACAGCTCAACCGCATGTTGGCCTCAGGAGGAGTATTCAGCTTCACCTCGCAGCGCGCTACCAGTATGTCCATGACTGAGCTAGATAATCATAGTCTGACATGCAAGACCACAGCAGACGGGGCAGAAAACCAGTGGTGGGTTCTGCAGCCCAACGGTCAGGGTGGCTACTATCTTCGCAACTACGAGACTGGACGTTACGTTCAGAACCTGAGCGGAGCTAGCAAGCAATACACGACTGAGCTAAACCCCAGCGTGCTCTATGTCAAGGCATCCACCAAGACAACATCCACCAAGCAACTTGTTACTATATCGTCGTCGGCTAACTTCTCTGACAAGACCTGCCTCCATGATGATACCAGTCATAAAATTATTAATTGGATAGCCAATAACTCCAATAATGACAACCCTGCTTCAGACTGGAAGATACAGAGTATCGATGACCTCGAGGCAGTGGCCATAAAGGACCATCTGGATGAGGTGTCTGGCTATGCTCGTCCCGCCGATGGCCTGATTACTCAGATTCGCAATGCCGATACGGGTCGCAACATAGCGGAGGATGGTGCAGGCAACCTTATCGCATCTGTTCCCAATCCGGTAGATTACTCTCAATATTGGCAGTTTATAGCCTCAGGGGATGGTACATATTGCATCCGCAATCTGCGCAGTGGCAATTACTTCTACTTTAGCTATGGTTCTGGCAAGGGGCAAGTTACCTCTGTTGTCAAGTCGCATTCTTTCACGGTTACAGAGAGCGACGATGCCTGGCAGCGTAGTTACGTTCTTTCTGTACCCAACGAGACTTTATGTTACAGTGAGTCCTCTGTGCATGCGATTTATGCCAAAGAGAGAACGTTGCCAAACTCACATTGGGTATTCATCAAGAGCGAACTCACGGCAGAGGAGATAGCAGAAGCACAGAATACATACAACGACTATCTCGATGTGAAGGAGCACCTCAATGACTACAATACCAAGTTTGTTGCCTTCTTCACAGATGCTAGTTGTTCTGAACTAAAGACGGAGTATCAAAGTCTCAGCGATGAGCTACTCCGTAAGCAAATGATGGACTACAATCTGCCCCAGTCTCTCATCAATATAGCACTCAAAGTTAAGAACAATACCTGGGGTGACGAGGATGAGATGTCACGTGAGTTCCGTGTCAATACGTATCAGGTTTACTCCTCCTATATACAGATACTCGAAAAGGTGGGTTACAGCTTCTATGCAGGCAAACTGAGTAATCCCACAGGTATAACTGTGAAGGCGGGTGATATTCTCACCGTGTTCTGTGACCACGCTCAGCCCAGCAACTCAACTATGCAGTTGGAACTCGTCAAGGGCACTAACGGCAGCGGTGAGACCTATGATCTGAAGAAAGGTATCAACGTATTTACCTTCTCCGAGGAGGCTAACGTGTTCGTATTCTATCAGACCAATAACATGAGTGTTAAACTGGCCTCCTGCCCTGATGTGCGTATCCACATAGAGGGAGGTCATCTCAATGGTTATTATGACAAGACCCGAGGTCACGACAATGCAACTTGGGCTCATCTGCGCGAGAAACTTCTCAAGCAGTCCGATATAGTGAACATCAAGACCAACAACTTTGTCTTCCACATGAAGTCAGACCTCGTGCAGAAGGCTTGCCCAACGGATATGGAGGCGGTACTGCGCCACTGGGATATGATTGGTGATACTCAGGACGAGTTGATGGGACTGAGTGATGAGTACATCCCGGGCTACTCCGAGGTGTGCCGCAATATCTTCAACTGCTTCTCGATGAATCATGACTATATGTATGCAACCAACAATGGTACATACTACGAGGAGAGCACCCTCTCCACTATCATGAGTCCGTCTGGTATAGGCACTGGCGGCATATGGGGACCTGCCCACGAGAACGGCCACCTGCGTCAGGAGCTGATCAACATGGTGGGTACTACAGAGTCGAGCAACAACCTCTTCTCTAATGTCTGTGTATATAAGCAGGGACGCACTACACAGCGTGCAGCAGCTCCTGCCACAATCTTCGGTCACTTTGCCTCCAAGACCCCATGGAACAAATACGATATCTGGGAGACCACCCACATGTTCTATCAGCTCTATCTCTACTTCCATGTCAATGGCTACATGCCAGACTTCTACCCCCGTTTCTTTGCCAAGATGCGCAAGGATCGTATGGACCACTCCGTGCCGATGGACATCCGTGGCCGTGATGAATACCTCAAGTTGGCACGCGCCTGCTGCGATGTGGCTCAGGCAGACCTGAGTGAGTTCTTTGCCACCTACGGCTTCTTTGTGCCCGTGGAAGGACTCCAGGTAGGAGACTATGGTACATACTACGTCACCACCACCCAGGAGGATATCGATGAGACGCTGGAGTACATGCACCAGTTCCCCCGCAAGTTGGGCAATATCCTCTTTATCGAGGATCGCGTAGAGCCTGTTCTGGCTACGTATGAGGGCCACAAGGAGGGTGAACTCAAGGAACGTCGTGGCGACGATCAGGTGGGTGCCAATGCTACAGCTGGCGATGTCGGTCAATATACAACCTACCTTGAGACTCCCTTGTTGCCCGATTACTACTATAGTATGACAACTGGTGGAAAGGTGACTATCCACGGCACTGGTGCTAAGGGGCTGGTGGGCTTCAAGGTGTATGACGAGGACGGCAAGATGGCTTTTGTCTCCAACCTCATGACCTTTACACTCCCTTACTCCCTCCGTTCCAAGTCCTTCAGACTAGTGGCAGCCATGGGTGATGGCACAGATATAGAGCTTACCACCAATCTTCCTGAGTCTGTATCACTCCCCTCTGTGGCTCAGGGAGCAACAACGGCCTACGACCTTCAGGGCCGTCGAATCAAGATGTCCCGTCCTGGTACATTATATATTATTAATGGAAAGATAAAATCGAACAATCGAATAGTCGATTAATCGGTTTGTCTAAATAACAAACAATTGAAAACCCCTATTAATCAAAGTAATTCTATTATGAAACTTTCTAATCAGATTGAAGGCTTTACAGGCCATCGCTGGAAGCACGAAATCAATGTGCGTGACTTCATTCAGCAGAACTATACCCCTTATGAGGGCGATGGTTCATTCCTCGTTGGTCCCACAGCCCGTACTCAGGCTATCTGGACCAAGCTCTCCGACATGTTTCAGACAGAGCGCGAGAAGGGCGTGTATGACACAGAGACCAAACTCCCCCAGACCCTCACCACTTATGGTGCTGGCTATATCGACAAGGACAACGAAGTGATTGTAGGTCTGCAGACCGATGCTCCCCTCAAGCGTGCTATCTTCCCCCGTGGCGGTATTCGTATGGTAGAATCCGCTCTCAAGGCCTA
Source organism: Bacteroidaceae bacterium (assembly GCA_024400995.1). Taxonomy (GTDB): domain Bacteria; phylum Bacteroidota; class Bacteroidia; order Bacteroidales; family Bacteroidaceae; genus Alloprevotella. The sequence continues at coordinate 2,779 of JAKSLU010000017.1, read as the reverse complement.
TGGCTATGAGCTTGACCCCATGACCAAGGAGATCTATACCCGCTATCGCAAGACGCACAACGAGGGTGTCTTCTCTGCTTATACCAAGGACGTCCGTGCAGCTCGTCATAGTCACGTTATTACAGGTCTGCCTGATGCTTATGGCCGTGGCCGTATCATCGGTGACTACCGCCGCGTGGCCCTCTATGGTGTAGATAACCTCATTGAGGAGAAGAAGCGCTTCCTCGACCGTCTCGACATTCAGGAGATGACCGAGGAGTGCATCCAGAGCCGTGAGGAGACCACCGAGCAGATCAACGCCCTCAAGCAATTCGTAGATATGTGCGCCAACTATGGCTTCGATGTGACACGTCCTGCACAGAATGCTCGTGAGGCTGTGCAGTGGGTTTACTTCGGCTATCTCGGTGCAGTGAAGGACCAGGATGGTGCTGCTATGTCAATTGGCCGCGTGAGCACTTTCCTTGACATTTTTATCGAGAAAGACATCAAGGAAGGCCGCCTCACTGAGGAGGAAGCTCAGGAACTCATCGACCAGATGGTTATCAAGCTTCGCATTGTCCGCTTCCTCCGCACTCCTGAGTACAACAGCCTCTTCAGCGGTGACCCCGTGTGGGTAACTGAGTCCATCGGTGGTATGGGCGTGGATGGCCGCACGCTGGTCACCAAGACCTCCTTCCGTATCCTCCACACCCTGGAGAACCTCGGCCCCGCTCCCGAGCCCAACCTTACAGTGCTCTGGGCACAGGCTCTTCCTGAGAACTGGAAGAAGTACTGCGCCGAGATGTCCATCAAGACTTCTGCCATACAGTACGAGAATGATGACCTCATGCGCCCCGACTATGGTGACGACTACGGCATCGCCTGCTGCGTAAGCCCCATGAAGATCGGCAAGCAGATGCAGTTCTTCGGTGCCCGTGCCAACCTCGCCAAGTGTCTCCTCTATGCCATCAATGGTGGTCGCGACGAGGTGAGCGGCGAGCAGATTGGTCCCCAGTTTGCCCCCATCAGTGGCGACTACCTGGAGTACGACGAGCTGATGACCAAGTTTGAGAACATGATGCGTTGGCTCGCCAAGACCTACGTCAATGCTCTCAAGATCATCCACTACATGCACGACAAGTACAACTACGAGGCCTATCAGATGTCCCTCATCGATGGCGACGTGATTCGTACCCGTGCCACTGGTATTGCTGGTCTCTCCATCGTGACCGACTCCCTTGCTGCAGTCAAGTTCGGCAAGGTGCGTATCATTCGCGATGAGCGCGGCATAGCCACTGGCTTTGAGCAGGAGGGTAGCTTTGTTCCCTTCGGCAACAACCATGAGGAGACCGACCAGATTGCCATCATGATCACCGAGAAGTTCATGGAGTACATGCGTCAGCACGAGACCTATCGTCACGCCACTCCCACACAGTCTCTGCTGACCATCACCTCCAACGTGGTGTACGGCAAGAACACTGGTGCCACTCCCGATGGTCGTCCCGCAGGCGTTCCCTTTGCTCCTGGTGCCAACCCCATGAACGGTCGTGACCAGAAGGGCGCAGTTGCCGCTCTGGCCTCTGTGGCCAAGCTCCCCTTCCAGCACTCTCACGATGGTATCTCCTATACCTTTGCCATCAGTCCCGCCACTCTCGGCAAGCAGGAGGATACAAAGGTGCAGAACCTCGTAGGTCTGATGGACGGCTACTTCACCAGCGATGGTGGTCACCACCTCAATGTGAATGTGTTCGATCGCGAGCTCCTCGTCGATGCCATGGAGCACCCCGAGAAGTATCCTCAGCTCACCATCCGCGTCAGCGGCTACGCAGTGAACTTTGTCAAGCTCACCCGCGAGCAGCAGCTCGACGTGCTCTCACGTACCATCAATCATTCTCTCTAAGAGAGTTTGCTACCTGACACCCCTACTAGAGTGAACAAGGGTCGCATACACTCTCTTGAGTCCTTCGGCACGGTGGACGGTCCTGGCATACGCTTTGTCGTATTCATGCAGGGCTGTCCGCTGCGCTGCCTCTTTTGTCACAATCCAGATACCTGGGATGCATCGCGTCCTGTGCAGTATGAGTGGACGGCAGAGCAGTTGTTGGAGGAGGTACGTCGCTACTGGAACTTTATTCATCGTGGAGGTGTGACCTGTACGGGTGGCGAACCCCTCGTGCAGGCGCAGTTCGTAGCTGAGTTCTTCCGCCTATGCCATGAGGCTGGCCTGCATACCTGCCTCGATACCAGCGGCTCCGTGTGGAATGAGCATGTGCGTCAGGCTTTGAGCCACACTGACCTCGTCATGCTCGACATCAAGACGCTCGACGACAGTCTCCATCCTCGTCTCACAGGTATGAGCCGCACCAACAACCAGGCCATGCTCGACTATCTTGAGCAGCAGGGCATACCCACCTGGATACGCCATGTCGTGGTACCTTCGCTCACCGACAACGATGAGCGCCTCCACGCTCTGGCAGAGCACGTGGCCCACTATAGTTGTGTGCAGAAGGTAGAGATTCTGCCTTATCACACCATGGGACGGTACAAGTATGAGGACCTCCACATACCCTATCCCCTTGCTGACGTAGAGCCATTGAGTGCGGAACGCAAGCAGAATGCCATCAGCATCTTCCGCCAGCATGTGGCCTGTGAGGTAGTAGGGTAGGACACCCTCATCACTACACCGTACACTAGAGAAAACTACACTATACACTACGGAAAACTACACCGTACACTACGAAAATTTGAGGGTGTGTCAAAATGCTGGCACACCCTCTTTTTATAAACGAAGCCCCGACTT
>JAKSLU010000016.1 GCA_024400995.1 Bacteroidaceae bacterium | reverse complement strand
GGCATAGGTCACGATGTCGATGTCACCAGCGTGGCGCTGCACGAGCTTCCAGTATGAGGCGTTCGAGGCAGAGGTCTCGCCTACCATGTCCTGGTTGGCGCCCTTTGAGGTGGCGTAGCGAGGTCCGCGGGCAGGGGTGCTCAGGGAGTAGTAGTAAGTGTAGTCAGCGTTGCTTACCTTGGGCGTGTCGTCGTTCTCAACGGGAGCGGGAACGGGCTCCTCGCCTTCCATGGTCTGGGTGGGAGAGTAGATGAGGCCGTCGATGGCGTTGATGCCGTCCAGATCGGTCAGTACGAAGGTGAAGAGCCACTTGTTGAGGCGTACGTTGCTGGCACCGACATAGGGCAGCTTGATGAACACCTTGTTCCAGCCCTTCTTGAGGTTTACGGCGATGGGCTTGCGGGCGGGGAAGTTCTCGTTGAGCAGCAGCTTCTCAAAGTCGCCGTTGCCACCACCATTGTTGTCCCAGGTGGGAGGATTGATGCGCTGACCGTTGAGCCAGATGTTGGAGCCCTTGCGGTCCCAGTTGCCATTGGCGGGAGCGGCATCGCGCTCTGAGCGGCCGTAGTTCTGGAACTCAATCTGAGCACCTACGGTCTGCTCCTTATCACTATATACGTACGTGTACGCGTAGGCGGTCTGGTTGGTGCTCTGGTTCTTGCCCCAGATGCCAGCGATGACGGTGGGCCAGGTGTGGTTGAGGTAGATACCAGCGCCGGTGGCCAGAGTCCAGCCGTAGTTGCGAGAGCCCTGCTTGACGGCCTCGGGAATCTCTACGTCGGCACCCTTGAGGTCGTCCCATGCAAACACAGCTGAGGCATTGCCGTTGTTGGCCACAGGGTCGGAGATGCGCCAGCGGATGTTGGTCTGCTTGACGTAGGGGATGGGCTCGTCCTTGAGGGAGTGAGCCTTGTGGAAGAGGAAGCGGCGCTCCCAGTCCTGGAAGTCGTCATAAATCTGGCCATTGTTGGGCAGCACGGCACCACACTGTTCGATGTACTCGTTGCTGCCGCCCAGCCAGGCGCGCTCGCCAGAGGCGATGGTCACGGCAAAGACGTTGTTCTGTGCGATGATATCCTCCTGAGTGGGGGTCTTGCGGTCGTTCCAGGGGCAGGAGATGAAGCCGGCTGCGTCCTCATCGCCATAGGCCTTGCCAAAGATGTTGGAGCGGTACATGCCCACGAGGTCGGCGAAGACGTCAAAGTGATTGGTGTAGTTGTAGCGGCAGTCAATGCTGGGCTTGCCCTTCACCATGTTGCCGGATGAGGCCCAGCACTGTGCCATGTCGCAGGGGTCGGCGGCGGTCACGTTGGCACGGGCATTGCCCTGCTTGGCGCACTGGTTCCACCATACGACCTTCTTTTTGAGGTCGGTGTGGGCGTAGTTGGTCATGTCGTTGAGGAAGGAGGCAAACTGCGCAGTGAGGGCCACCTCGTCACCACCGATGTGGAGATAGGGAGCGTGGGGGAAGCACTCGGCGCACTCCTTCAGAGCCTGACGGAGCACCTTGATACCATCGTTGCTCTGCATACCAAAGCCCATGGCGCGCTCAAAGGCACCGCTGTGGCCGGGCATGTCGAGCTCGGGCATCACATAGATGCCGTGCTCATAGGCCAGCTGGTCGAGTTCCTTGCACTGCTCCTGGGTGTAGTAGCCAGGGAAGCGGGTCTGGGTGCTGGGGTCGGTGAGCTTGGGATAGGCCTTGACCTCAAAGCGCCAAGCCTGGTTCTCAGTCATGTGCCACTGGAAGGTGTTGATCTTGAAGCGGCTATAGAGCATGATCTGACGCTTGAGCTCGTCGAAGGTGATGAAGGAGCGACCTACGTCGTGCATAAAGCCGCGCACCTTGAAAGAGGCCCAGTCCGTAATGTTCACGCCCTCCAGGGCTGCCACGTGGCCCTGCTCGTCCTCTGCGAGCTGCTGCAGAGTCTGGGCAGCGCGGATCACGCCGAGACGGCTGATGGCGGTGATGCTGATCTGGTTGGCCTCCACGCGGAGAGTGTAGGTCTCGTTCTCATAGCCTGCCAGAGCGGGCTCCTTGGCACCGCTGATGCTCTCGACGAGCTGCACGGTCACCTTGGCAGTGGCTGAGGGGTTGAGTGTGCAGCCGGCCTCGGTGAGGACGTTCTGCAGCAACTTGCTGTCGGTGGGGTCAGTGAGAGCCACGGCACGATTGAGTGCAAAGGTGGCACCTGTGGTCTCGACCTGCTGGGGCTTGGGCAGCAGATGGGTTACTCGGGCACTGGCTGAGAGACAAACAAAAGCCAGGCAGAGTAGGAGGGTGAGTGTTTTTTTCATACTCCTAAAGTGATGTTGTGTTTAGAGATTATAAGGTTATTGTTTTTTTGGTTTTCGATAAAGCCGAAATTCGCTGCAAAGATACAAAATAATTCTGATATAAACCACTAGTATAGACTACTTTTTGAAAATTATTTCTTTTCGGGGGGGTAATAATCTTGACAAAATCCTGTTGGCTCGAATAGGTCGAAAACCTCTGCGTCTCACCGAATGGATGTACTCTGGTAGGGGAGGAAGGGCTCTATAAGGGGGTGCGGAAGCGCCAAAAGGCCGTCCAGAATGCACTACTCCCTACGATAGGACGAACTAGTGTAGGGACTAGTGCAAACTATCGTAGGGAGTAGCGCGTGCTATCGTAGGGAGTAGTGAAGGCTATCGTAGGGTGTGTGCGTGCGATGCCTATGTATCCCACTCTGTTACAGCAAAATACAAAGTAAGACGAGACTGGCGTATATGCGAGCACCGGTGGGTGCCATGCAGAGCATCGGCACTCTCAGCGAGCCTTGATGGCAAAAAATGTTGTCATCGCGTCACTGTCACGCCTCGCGGTTGGCAATCTCGTCAAGCATACGCCAGACGTTCATGAGGCCACGGGGCACATGGAAGCAACCCTTCCACTTGCCGCCCTTGAGCGTGAGGAGGCGTTCGCCCTGGCGGTTGAGATAACCAAACCACTCGGGGTGCTCGGGGTCGGTGAAGTGTGACCACGTGTAGTCGTGCACACGCTCAAACCAGCGCAGGCACTCCTCGTTGCCCGTGAGCTGGTAGCCCTTGAGCATGGTGATGAGGGTCTCTAGGTGTACCCACCAGAGCTTCTGGTCCCACTCCAGCTGCTGGAGGGGATGGCCCTTGCGGTCCATAAAGTAGAAGATGCCGCCATACTGCTCATCCCAGCCGTACTCTGCCTCCTGCAGGGCTATCTGGCAGGCACGCTCGATGAGCTGCTGGTCGCCCAGGCGCTTGCCCAGGTCCATGATGAACCACATAGCCTCGATGGCGTGGCCGGGGTTGAGCAGGCGGCCGTCCATGCAGTCAACGAGTTCGTTATTGGTGCCCAGATGCTCCACGATGAGACCCTTGGGACCTACCTCAGGACGATAGAACACGTCCATCACCTCGTGGATGCAGGTGCGTATGGTCTTCTCCATGAAGGCGGGCTCCAGCAGGGGCTCTATCTCCAGTGCCACATTGCAGAGAATCATGGGGAGGGCAAAGCTCTTGAGGGCGCGGGCACCCTGAGCAGCCTTGTTCCAGCGGCCCTTGGGATTATCGACCTTGGAGAGGACTATGTCAAAGGTGTGGCGGCTGATGTCCTTGTACTCCTCGTTGCCCGTGGCGAGGTAGAGCTGCCCAAAGGCTATGACGGCAAAGGTGTAGCTGAAGATGTTGTAGGGCTCCACGAGGGGATGGCCCTCACGGTCGAAAGCAAAGTACCAGTTGAGATTGCTGTCGTGGCCATGCTGCTTGAGGAACTCTGCACCATGGATGGCGGCCTCGAGCCACTCCTGGCGCTGCTCCACCTTGTTGTAGAGCGTGGCAAGCATCCACACCTCGCGGCCCTGGAGCCAGACGAACTTGTCGGTGTCAAAGACGGAGCCGTCGCGCTCCAGACAGGTGTAGTAGCCACCGCACTCGCGGTCGATGCTATAGTCGAGCCAGAAGGGTACGACCTTGTCGAGCAGCTCAGACTTGTACTGCTGAGCCAGTTGCTTGAAGTCTATCATATTTGGGGTTGGTTTTACGATTATGGCTACAAAGTTACAAAAAAGTGCACACACAATGCGCGCGTCTGCGTATTTTTTTGTATTTTTGCCCAATAATCAAGGCCAAACGCCCACAAACGACCCAATCCATGCTATATCTTGAGATCGAAAACGAGTTACTGCGCTTCCTCTCCCTCACCGATGCTCATCTGCAGACCACGCACTATCGGTTGCAGCCCGCCATGAGCTTTGAGCGCAATCTGCGCCAGGCCGTGGCCAACATGCCCGCCACGGCCAGCACCCAGCAGGCTGTGCGCGTCATCGTCAGTCAGCAGGGCACTGCCATGCCGCTGCAGGAGTTCACGGAGGAGGTGTGTGAGGAGGTGTTCCTCGCCTGCTTCCCCGACCGCAAGGGCGAGAAGGTGTTCTACGACATGATACCCGAGGCCAGCGCCGTGTGGATATACGCTCTGCCCAAGGAACACTGCCGCTCGGTGGAGAGCCTCTTTGGCGAGGTGTTCTATGGTAGCCTGATGGCGCCGCTCGCCCGCTATGCCCTGCAGCAGGTACAGGGGAACGCACCGCTCCTGTTCGTGTCGTGCCGCGCGGGCTGGACTGACGTGGTGGCCGTAGAGGGGCACCGCCTGCTGCTGGTCAACAGTTACCCCTGCTCCACGCCCTCCGACTCAGCCTACTATGTGCTGAGTGTGCTCAAGATGCTGCAGTTCAGCCAGACGGACGTCCGCTGCCTCCTCACTGGCGAGGAGCCCCTCCGCCAGCAGTTGGAGCCCATGCTCCAGCGCTTTGTGGCCCATGTGGAGCAACACACCAACATAGAGACCCAGCTCCTGTCGTACCTGCACTAACCCGCCATCCACCCACCCTTATTTTTCGTTAACGAAAAAGACAGTATGCGCATCATTACCGGTAAATACAAGGGCCGTCACTTTGAGGTGCCCCGCACCTTCAAGGCCCGCCCCACCACCGACTTTGCCAAGGAGAACATCTTCAACGTTCTCCGAGGCTACCTCGATCTGGAGGACTGCCGTGCCCTCGACCTCTTTGGCGGCACAGGCAGCATAAGCCTCGAGTTGCTCTCCCGTGGTTGCCAGCGTGTGGTGACCATAGAGAAGGATCGCCAGCACCATCAGTTCATCCAGCGCTGCGCCCGCACCCTGGGCGATGAAGCCTGGCTGCCCCTGTGCGGCGATGTGCTCAAGTTCGTGCCCCGCTGCCATGAGCAGTTTGACCTGATCTTTGCCGATCCCCCCTATGCTCTGGAGCAGCTCTCCGCCCTGCCCGACATGGTGATGGGCTCCCAGTGCCTGGCTCCCGATGGCCTCTTCGTGCTGGAGCACGGCAGGGAGTACTCCTTTGAGGAGCATCCCGACTTTGTCGAGCACAGACAGTATGGGAGTGTGAACTTCAGCCTTTTCCAACATGGTACAGGAGCAGATAGCTGAACTCATCGCCGCCGAACTGCCCTTTGCGCTGACAGAGGAGCAGCGGGAGGCCGCACTCCGACTGGGAGCCTTTGTGGCAGACCCACGACCAGAGCGGTGCTTTGCGCTGCGCGGCTATGCTGGTACGGGCAAGACCACCCTCGTCGGTGCCCTCGTCCGCGTGCTGCGCAAGGCAGAGATACCCGTCGTACTCCTCGCTCCCACAGGCCGCGCCGCCAAGGTGTTCAGTCTCCATGCAGGCGGCCAGGCGCACACCATTCATAGGGTGATATACAGGCAGGAGACCTTCAAGGGAGAGGATACCCCCTTCCAGTTGGGGTTCAACAAGCTCAAGCGCGCCGTCTTCATCGTCGATGAGGCCTCCATGATAGCCTCCGGCACGGGGCAGATGGGTGAGAGCCTCTTTGGTAGCGGTGAGGTGCTGGACGACCTCATACGCTATGTGTATGAGGGTGAGAGCAATCGTCTCCTCTTTGTCGGCGACACTGCCCAGCTGCCCCCCGTCGGCGAGGAGTTGAGTCCCGCCCTGCAGCGTGAGACACTCGAGGCCTATGGACTGCTCGTCAGCGGCATGCAGCTCACGCAGGTCATCCGCCAGGAGGAGCAGAGTGCCGTCCTGACCAACGCAACCCGCCTGCGCGAGATGATCACCCAGGCCGCAGGGCTCCCGGAGATTACCTGGGGCCCCGAGGTGCGCAACCTGCCTGGCAACGAACTCATTGAGGCTCTCTACTCTGCCTATCACGACTTCGGTACGGATGGTACGGTGGTCATCACCCGCTCCAACAAGCAGGCCAATATATATAACAATGGAATACGCGCGCGTATATTCGACCGCGACGACATCCTCTGCCGCGGCGACCTCGTTATGGCCGTCAAGAACAACTACCACTGGCTCAAGGATGGCTTCATAGCCAACGGCGATGTGGCCGAGGTCGTTGCTCTGCGCAACGAGCATGAGCAGTATGGGTTCCGCTTTGCCGATGCCACGCTCAGCTTTCCCGACTACGACGACAAGGAGCTCGACTGCCGTGTGCTCCTCTCCACCCTGCAGAGCGAGAGCCCCTCTCTCACCCGCGAGGAGCAGCATCAGCTCTACGAGCGCGTGATGGAGGACTACGCCCACCTGCCCTCCCGCAAGGAGCGCCTCAAGTCCCTGCGTGAGGACCCCTACTACAATGCCCTGCAGATCAAGTACGCCTATGCCGTGACCTGCCACAAGGCGCAGGGCGGACAGTGGCCCCGCGTGTTCGTGGATCAGGGTTATGTCACAGAGGACATGATGGATGTGTCCTATCTCCGTTGGCTCTATACGGCCTTTACCCGAACCACCGACAGGTTGTATCTGGTCAACTGGAAGACCCACCCCCAGCCCCTCCCATAGAGGGAGGGGAGTGAATACTCAAGCGTGAGTGCACACTGGATGGGAATCACAATATAAGATCACAATAAATAACTGAATGCAGCTCACCCCGACATTATACTTCCTCAGCATTTTGCCCTACGGCAAAAGCCCATGGAAGGAGTCGTGGATGGGCTCTAACCCTTTAACAATGTCAGCCACCCCGACATTCCACTCCCCTCCCTCTATGGGAGGGGCTGGGGGTGGGTCCTTATGTTCGCCATCTTTCTCAACTTTCTGGCAGTAGCCATCGGCTCGCTCATCGGTGCCATCGCCAAGCGTGGCATCCGCGAGAAGTATCTCACCGTCATGAACACCGCCATGGGACTCTGTGCCCTAGTGTTGGGCATCAACGTGGCTATGGCCAATATGCAGCGGACAGCGATGCCTGTTCTCTTCATCTGCTGTATGAGCCTTGGTGGTCTGATAGGCACCTGGCTCAAGCTTGACTACCACATCGAGCAGCTCACCCGGGGCGATGGCACCACGGGCAACTCCCTCTCGCAGGGCATCACCACCGCCGTGCTGCTCTGCTGCGTGGGCACCCTCTCGATGATGGGTCCCGTGCTCTCCGCCCTCAAGGGCGACGACACCTACCTCCTCACCGCTGCTGTGCTCAATGGAGTGACCATGATCGTGCTAGCCTCCTCCTATGGCATTGGAGTGATAGTGACCAGCGTGATAGTGTTCCTGTGGCAGGGCTTCTTCTATGCGCTGGCCGTGCTCTCCGCCGACTTTATCAGCGACGAACTCGTGTGTGAGACCAGTATAGTGGGTGGTATCCTTATTGCCGCTGCAGGTCTCGGCATCCTCAACATCAAGGACTGCAAGACCGCCAACCTCCTTCCCGCTCTCCTCATGCCCCTCCTCTACTTCTTTGTTAAGGGACTATTATGATGCAGGTGGGACGTGCCTCCTGCACCTATCATGGTGGGACGCAGTGTCTCGACTGACATAGTGTTAAAATAGTGTTAAAATGGGGGGGGGTAAAATTCGTTAGTAAAAAGATTATCAGTATATTTGCAGCCGAAATGCAATCGAACTCATCTGACAATAATCTTTTACTATATATTATAACTATGAAACAAGCACTGACCCTTCTCTTCCTTCTGACTTCACAGGTATGTGTAGCCCAGAGTAGTTTTCTCCGCTTTGCAGATTGGCTGAAGCAGCAGCCCTACAGTCGCACATGTATTCGTGAGGACTATTGTGCGGCGAAGGGATTCGGCACCGACATGCTCTTCCAGGTGTACGAACAAGAGCCATTCGTAGAGTATGGCGCGTGCGACACCAAGATTGTCGTGCCGTGCATAGGCGACGAGCAGTTGCAGGAACTCAGGGGGCGCCTGACTTCCACCATGGAGGGTGCAGAGCAGTCATGGAGTTATCATTTCCGTGAGGACGGCCATGTGGTCCGAACATCCCTTGCCGTCAATGGTCTGCGCGGCAACCTGCTGGAGTGTATGTCGGACTCTGGAAAGGTCAGGAGCTTTGACCTCTCCGACAACGAGGATGTATTTGAGACTCTCCAACAGAATGTTTTTGAGCTCAGTGACAGTAAACTGCGCACAATCACTGTGTATCGGAAGGATCGTACGGCGATGCAGAGTCACGCCACGCCCCTCAACCTCTCCCCTGCCGACTCTCTCCTGGCGCAGAGCCACTATGCGAGCACAGCCTCCAAGACCTTCGTCTATACCCCCGATGCGCCCCAGGGCCTCGTGCTATCACGCTTTGCGGGCAGCGAGCGCAGCACCACCCATGCCCAGATATACGAGTATGCCTCAGAGGAGGATATGCCCACCGCTGCATTGGAGGCCATCTTCTATGATCTCCTGCATCAGCGACAGGAGTGCGAAATAGTGCATGATGGTGAGACTATACGCATCAGTTCTGCCCGTGAGTGCATGCTCATCGCTCCCAAGTGTTGTCGCATTCTCCGTGCCCGTAGCACCGCCTCTGCTGGTGTTTATGTCCCCCATACGTGGTGGGAGTAGCCCGACGTGGTGCAGAGTGTTTGCCTTCATCACCCTGTTGCATATTGTGAACGTCATTATATTTCTGACACTCCTCCTCTGCCCTATAGTCGGGGTGGCTCAGAGCTTCCACCATCTGGTGGCGGAGGCGGGGCGCTTTGACAATGACTATCCGAGGGAGAGTGTCTATGTGCAGATGGACGATGCGGCCTATGTGGTGGGAGATACCCTGTGGTACAAGGCCTACGTCGTGAGGAGTAGCACGCTGAGGCCTACGGACATCAGCCGTGTGCTCTATGTGGAGCTACTCAACGATGGCGGCAATCTGCTGGAACGCTCCATCCTGGAGATAGACAGCGCGGGACAGGCGCATGGGTGCTTTGGGCTCGTGCCGCCGCTACGCAATGGATTCTATGAGATACGAGCCTACACCCGCGCCATGACCAACTGGGGGCAGGAGGCGCAGTTCAGCCGCGTATTTCCCCTCTTTGAGCTCCCCAAGAAGGCCATCCCAGGTGACTATACCCAGCTGGAGGTCGATTATCCCAAGGATAAGTTCTACTTCAGCATACAGCCTGAGCGGCCCTACCAGTTCGGTAGCCGTAGGAGACGACAGCTGGAGCTCTTCCCCGAGGGCGGCCAGTATGTGCCGGACTGTGAGCAGATCATAGCCTATCGCCTGACCGATGGCATGGGCGCTCCCGCTATGGACACCATCTGTGTCTATACGGCGCAGGACAGTCTGATATGCCAGAGCACACCAGAGCATCTCGGGGCTGGTGCATTCACGCTGCCTGCAGGCGTGGGGCGTGGTGTCAAGATATGCACCTCTCGTCGCCGCGATACCTATACGTTGCCCGAGCCTACGGGAGCTGCAGCCGTGCTGCATGTGAGCCAGGAGGGAGCGGAAGCGCTGATCAGCGTGCAGGTGCCGCCCGCTGTGGCGGATAGTCTCGGCGGGCAGCGTATGGCTATTGTGGCCCTCTGTCGCAATCAGCCACGGGCCATGTATCCAGTGGAGCTGGAGGGTGGACAGGATGAGTTTGACATCAGTCTCGGTGATCTGGGTGTTGGTGTCAACCGCCTCGAACTCGTCACGCAGACGGGGCAGGTACTGGCCTCACGTCTGGTCTTTGCCCATATAGCCGATGTGCGGAGTGCCATGCCCGTCGCTAAGGTCAAGGTACAGCAGAATGCAGAGGAGTACGAGGCGTTCTCGCCGATAGCCCTACAGTTTGAGGTGACGGACGCGGAGGGGCGGCCCATGCCTGATACCAACTTTGCCGTGGCGGTGCACGATGCCGACGGCCAGCTTATAGCCGACGGCAGTGCCTCCCTCCAGGCTCAGTTGTTGCTCTGCTCCGAGCTCAAGGGCTATGTGCACAATCCCGAGTGGTACTTTCAGCGTGATGACGCGACTCGCCGTCGTGCTCTGGACCTGCTGATGCTGACGCAGGGCTGGAGGCCACAGACTCTGGAACAGATGTGTGGACAGCAGGCTTTTAATACCGCCCAGCCCATAGAGGACAGGCAGATAGTGCGAGGCCGCGTGATGAAGGACAAACTGGGCAAGCCTGAGGCGCGACGCGGCATCCGTCTCGATCTCACCCTGTACAACACCATGGGGGAGCACCGCGATGGCCATGCCGTGACGGACAGCCTGGGGTGCTTTGCCTTTCGGCCCGAGGAACCCCTCAACGGCGACTGGCAGGCCTACTTCAAGACCTCCAGTAACAATAGTGGTCGCGAGCTCTGGAGCCAGATTATGCTGGACCAGTGGTTTGGTGGTCAACCCCGAGCCTATAGCCCGCTGCAATATACGCTGATGCCTCCCCACCAGCAGGTGGATAAAAGGGGCAAAGAGGAGGTGGACGAGAGTCCCGACGTCTTTGAGTGGGAGGATACGATCCCCAATCTGCGTAAGTACTATCTGAAGGAGGCCAGAGTCAAGGCCAAGCGTAAGTATCATCCTCAGACCTTCAACCGCTACACCTACGGCGGAGGCGAGGGACAGGGCATCAAGCACAGCGATGTGTATGTCAATGTGGACCTGGAACTCCAGCGCGCCTGGGATCGCGGCATAGAGTTTAGCAACATGGGCGAATTCATTGGCTATGTGATAGGCGATATTCACACGTCGGAGAACCTGAATCTACAAGATGAGTAAGAAATAGTAGAAGAAGAACTGAGACGAGGAATGCTCCAAACGGACTACTTATTGGAACGGCCAGAATCGGAGCTAACACCTGAGACAGACTGGGATAGGACAGAGCGAGAGGAGCGGTCCGATATTTACGATGGTGCTGTTTTGAGTTTCGAGGGGAACTCGTTTATTCTACGCGTGAATAATGGAGCAGGAATGGCGGGAAATAATGCGGGACACTCCATGCCAGAGCAGATCAAGTCGATCTGCATCTCCTTTGATAAGGTGTGGGCGAATGAGCTCTTTAGGCGTAAGTACTCCCCGCCGGGCGAATCGTCTTGGACTCATCTCGATGGCATCATCTACATCTACACTCGCCCTGACTGGTACAACTTCAGAGTGGTCAAGGGACAGTACAAGCGCACCCTGCATGGGTTCACTACGCCGACGGAGTTCAAGGGACCCAACTATCGCACAGAAGACGACAACCCCAAGGACTTTCGCCGTACACTCTATTGGAATCCCTCCCTCACTACTGACTCTCGTGGTCGGGCCTCCGCCGTGTTCTTTGGCAATGCACGCCCCCTGCAACGCCTCAGCATCTCCGTCCTTGGCCTCACAGCCGATGGCCGCGTGATCGAACTCGAACAGTGACCAGGAACGGGTTTATTCGGTCTGCGTTACAGCCCTCCACACAGGCCCCCACATGGTTTTGCGGGTGAGCCCGAAAAATAGTTTTTTCCTACATTTTGTACACTATCGCATAACGTGTTGTGCGTCAGCACAATAGATAGTGTACAGCCGTACATTTTTGTGCACAGTTGTGCATAGTTGTGCACAAAAGTGCACAGCCGTACACTATATAACTCATTGTGGGGTAGTACGTTATGCGGTAGTGCACAGAAATCGGGATAAAACTATTCTGCACAACAAAAAATGGACTTTGGTACTCCCTACGCTGCTGAATCGTACCCCATAGACTAGTGCATCGTACTCTATACACTAGTTTTGCGCAGAGGCTATTGTGCGCGGCGGGAGCGGACGAGCTCCACGAGGAGCTTGAGGGCAGCGCGGGTGCCGTTCTCCAGATTGCGGTCACGGCCGTTGTCCTCGGTGAGGAGGGTGGTGAGGGTCTGCTCTCCATCGCTGACGGCCACCCAGATGGTGCCTACAATCATCGTGGCGCCCAAGGCTGAGGCATCGGCACTGGGACCGGCAAAGCCTGTGATGGCTACCGAGTAGGTGGTGCCGAACATGCGCAGGGCTCCGGCAGCCATCTCGCGGGCTACCTCCTCGCAGACGGGTGTCTTTTCGGCTATGAGTTCGGCGCTTACGCCGAGGTGCTGGGTCTTGACGTTGTTGGCATAGCAGATGAGACCACCGCGAAAGTAGTCGGAACTACCCGGGGTAGCAGTGATGGCGGCGGCAATGCGGCCTGCGGTGCAGCTCTCGGCGGTGCACACGGTCTCGCCGCTCTCCCAAAGGAGGGTGTTCAGCTCTTGGCTGAGGAGTTTGATATCAAGGGTCATAGGAGGGGTAAAGTTTAAAAGCCCCACCCTCCGAAGCTGGCTACGCCACTTCGGTATCCCTCCGGGCCCCTCTTTGGGGTTCCCCCATCTCTCCCCAAGGGGCGAGAGTTTGCTCTAACGAGCAAGGGAGGGCGGAATAGTCATACAGGCAATGGGTGGGGAGGTTAATGTCAGGGTTAATGTCAGGGTTAAGGTTATGGTTAAGGTTAACATCAAAACTCAGTCCTCGCATAGGCGGGCTTGTCCAGAGGGCAGAACTCTCGGTCGAGGAACTTGTAGTAGCCCGTGATGCCGATCATGGCGGCGTTGTCGGTGGTGTAGCTGAACTTGGGGATATAGATAGTCCAGCCCTTCTGCTCCATATCGACAAAGGCCTGACGCAGAGCCGTGTTGGCACTCACACCGCCAGAGAGGGCCACATGGGTGATGCCGGTCTCCTTGACGGCGCGGCGGAGCTTCTGCATGAGGATATCGACCACGGCCTTCTCTATGGAGGCGGCGAGGTCGGCCTTGTGCTGCTCAAGGAAGTCTGGCTCCTCCTTGATACGGTCGCGCACGAAATAGAGGAAGCTCGTCTTCAGACCACTGAAGCTGTAGTTGAGCCCCTCGATGGCTGGCTTGGCAAACTCGTAGAGGGGTTGCCCCTGGCGTGCCAGACGGTCGATGATGGGGCCACCAGGGTAGCCGAGACCCATGACCTTGGAACACTTGTCCAGTGCCTCGCCGGCGGCGTCGTCGATGGTCTGGCCCAGAATCTCCATCTGGTTGTAGGCACTGACCTTGACAATCTGAGAGTTGCCGCCACTCACGAGCAGGCAGAGGAAGGGGTAGGGGGGATCGGCATGCTGCTCCTCGGGGGCGTGGATGAAGTGGGCCAGAATGTGGCCCTGCAGGTGGTTGCACTCTATGAGGGGTATGCCAAGCGAGATGGCTAGTCCCTTGGCAAAGCTGACGCCGACCAAGAGGGAGCCCATGAGGCCGGGACCCAGCGTGACGGCGATGGCGGAGAGCTGCTCTCGCTCCACGCCTGCCTTGCGCAGGGCCTGATCCACCACGGGGACGATGTTCTGCTGGTGGGCGCGTGAGGCCAGCTCGGGGACTACGCCGCCGTAGGCCTCATGCACGGCCTGCGAGGCGGTCACGTTGCTGAGTAGCACACCATCGCGCAGCACGGCAGCGCTGGTGTCGTCGCAGCTAGATTCGATAGCGAGTATTGTAGTCATAAGGCAAATCAGTGTGTAAGAATCTCAAGCCCGTCCTCGGTCATCAGATAGGTGTGCTCCCACTGGGCGGAGGGGAGCTCGTCCTCGGTGACGACGGTCCAGCCGTCCTCCTCATCGATGAAGCACTCCCATGTACCCATGTTAATCATCGGCTCGATGGTGAAGACCATGCCCGGCAGGAGCTGCATGCCCTTGCGGCCAGAGTAGTAGTGGTCCATCTCGGGGTCATCATGAAAGCTGGTGCCTACGCCGTGGCCGCAGAGGTCGCGGACGACGGTGTAGCCGTTCTTGTGGGCATGCTGGGTGACAGCGCGTGCCTGGTCGCCCACAAATCCGTAGGGCACGCAGGCCTGGGCGCCTATCTCCAGACACTCCTTGGCTACACGCACGAGGCGTTGCACCTCGGGATCGACCTCGCCGATGAGGAACATGCGGGAGGCGTCGGCATAGTAGCCGTCGAGGATGGTTGTGACATCGACATTGACGATGTCGCCATCAAGCAGAAACTCATGGGGATTGGGGATGCCGTGGCACACCACCTCGTTGAGGCTCGTGCAGCAGTGCTTGGGGAATCCCTCGTAGTTGAGCGGGGCACAGATGCCGCCGTGGCGCTCCGTGAAGTCGGCCACCAGACGGTCAATTTCCTCTGTGCTCATGCCCTCGCGTATGCGCTCCTGGACATAGTCCAGAACGGCGGTGTTGAGCTCGCCAGCGCGGCGTATGCCAGCAATCTCCTCGGGGGTGCGTATGAGACGCTGATATTTTTTGCTAATCTTTCGCATAGGTATATGAAAGTCGCGGCTTTCGGTTTTTACGGCTGCAAATTTACGAAAAAATATCCTAACATCCATACATTTGAGGTGTATGGTTGGCAAATTAGCCGTAAAAAGTGCTAAAAATGCGGTTTAGAGAAGAAAACTGCATATTCGGGTGTAGTTTTTTAGATAACTTTGCAGCGTACTTTCGTACATATATTATATACGTGAGACGTACGTACATAAACATATAAATCATACAAACCCCTATGAGAATCAATCATTATCTTATTGCTCTCGCTTGCATCCTGGCTCTGGCCAGTTGTGACAAGAAGCAGCAGGACATCAAGCTCGGCGATGACGAGTTTGCTGTAGAGACAGTCAAGAGTTCCACAGCGGACCTCCAGACCACCTACTCCGCCACCATGAAGGGCGAGGAGGTTAGCGAAATCCGCGCCAAGGTGAGTGGACACATCACCAAGGTGTACGTCAAGGAAGGTGCCACCGTGCACAAGGGTCAGCCCCTCTTTGCTATCGACAACGTGCAGTATGCCTCTGGCGTAAAGCAGGCCCAGGCTGCCGTCAATGTGATCAAGACCAACCTCGCTACCCAGCGCCTCGCTCTGGAGAACAAGAAGATGCTGCACGACAAGCAGATTATCTCCGACTTTGACTACCAGATGGCCCAGAACAATCTGGCTGCCCTCGAGGCTCAGCTCGGTCAGGCCGAGGCTGCTCTGACCAGCGCAAAGGATCAGCTCAGCTTCTGCACCGTGACGAGTCCTGCCAATGGTGTCGTGGGTGAGATTCCCTACCGCGTAGGCTCCCTCGTAGGTCCTACCACCCAGCAGCCCCTGACCACCGTGGCCAGCACTGCTACGATGTATGCCTACTTCAGTATGACCGAGAAGCAGCTCCTCAGCATGACCCGCGAGCATGGTACCAAGGACGCTGCCGTCAAGGCCTTCCCCGCCGTTACGCTCAAGCTCACCGATGGCAGCGTGTATGAGCACGAGGGTCACATCGAGGCCATCAGCGGTGTGGTTGATGCCAACACTGGTAGCGTGCAGATCCGTGCCGACTTCAAAAACCCCCAGAGCATCCTGCGCAGCGGTGGTACAGCTACTGTCGTCATTCCCACTCACGTGGACAACGCCATCATTATCCCCCAGTCCGCTACCTACAAGATTCAGGAGAAAACCTTCTGCTATACCGTGGATAAGGACAATATGATCCACAACACCGAGATTCAGGTGCTGCAGCAGGAGAACGGCAAGGACTTTGTCGTAACCTCTGGCCTCTCCGTAGGCGACCGTATCATGGTAGAGGGCCTGAGCAAGGTGAAGGACGGTCAGAAGATCATCCCCATCACCCGCGAGCAGAGCGCCAAGAAGCTCGACAAGGCCAAGAAGCACATGGAAGAGAAGAAGATGCCTAATGCCGAGTAAGAGTTGAATGTTTAATGTTTAATGTTGAACGACAAAACGTTAAACGTTAAATTCTAAACCATAAACAAATGAAACTAGATACCTTTATCAATAGACCAGTATTCAGTACGGTGATCTCTATCCTCATCGTGCTGTTAGGTCTCATCGGTCTGGTGTCGCTGCCTATCACGCAGTATCCCGACATCGCACCGCCCACGATCAGCGTGAGCACCATGTACCCCGGTGCCAACGCCCAGACCGTGCTCAACTCCGTAGTAGTGCCTCTCGAGGAGGCCATTAACGGCGTGGAGAATATGGACTACATCTCCTCCACCGCCACCAACACTGGTGCTGCCAGCATCAGCGTAGTGTTCAAGCAGGGCACCGACCCCAACATGGACGCCGTGAACGTGCAGAACGCCGTGAGCCGCGCCACCGCCCTGCTGCCTGCCGAGGTAACCCGTGTGGGTGTAACCACCTCCAAGCGTCAGAGCACCATGCTCGTGATCTTTGCGCTCGTTGACGCTCAGGATCAGTACACCAAGGAGTTCATCGAGAACTATGCCAAGATCAACATCGTACCTCAGATACAGCGTGTACCCGGTGTGGGTGAGGCCATGGTGATGGGCGGCAACTACGCCATGCGTATGTGGCTCGATCCCGTCAAGATGGCCGAGCATCGTCTGATGCCCTCCGACATAGCCGGCGTGCTGGCTGAGCAGAACATCGAGGCTGCTCCCGGTAACATCGGTGAGCGTGAGGGTCGCTCCCTGCAATATACCCTGCGCTACCGTGGCCGCCTCCAGACACCTGAGGAGTTCGAGAATATCGTACTCTCCTCCAACCCCGATGGTACCGTCATCCGCGTGAAGGACGTAGCCTCCGTGGAACTCGGCCGTGAGAGCTATTCCTGGGGTGCCAAGTGCGATGGCCACGACGCTGTGACCATGATTGTCATGCAGAGTGCAGGCTCCAACGCTACGCAGATCATCAACGATATCCAGGAACTGCTCGACAAGGAGACACCCAACCTCCCCAGCGGACTTGAGTTCCGTGTGATGCAGAACGCCAACGACTTCCTCTACGCCTCTATTGAGGAGGTAGTCAAGACGCTGATAGAGGCCTTCATCCTGGTGTTCCTCGTGGTGTACATCTTCCTGCAGGACATGCGCTCCACACTCATTCCCGCCATTGCCATTCCGGTGGCCCTGATTGGTACCTTCTTTGCCATCTACGTCATTGGCTTCTCGCTCAACCTGCTCACACTCTCGGCCCTCGTGCTGGCCATCGCCATTGTGGTCGATGATGCCATCGTGGTCGTGGAGGGCGTGCATGCCAAGCTCGACATGGGCTACAAGGATGCCCGCAAGGCCTCCATCGATGCCATGAGTGAGCTGGGCGGCGCCATCGTCAGCATTACGCTGGTGATGATGGCCGTGTTCATCCCTGTGAGCTTTATCGGTGGTACGACGGGTGTGTTCTATCGCCAGTTTGGTATCACCATGGCCATCGCCATTGCCTTCTCCGCACTGAACGCTCTGACGCTGTCCCCCGCCCTGTGTGCCATCTTCCTGAAGGCCCACGACGCCGAGGGTCACGAACTCAGCACCAAGGAGAAGCTCGGCATTGCTATGAACGAGGCCTACTCAACCACAAAGCGCAGGTACAAGAGTGGCTTTGAGGCCCTGATGCGCCCCATGTTCACAGTGCTGTTCCTTGTGGTTGCCATCATCGGCATGATTATCGGTGCCTACAGCCTGGAGAACATCGGCATGCTGCTCATCTTCAGCACAGTCGCTGTGATCGGTGTGGCAGGCATGTTCACCCAGCGCTTTGCTGATGCCTTCAACGCCAGCTATGAGCGTCTGCTCGCCCGCTACAAGCGCGTGGTGGAGAAGATCGTACACCGCAAGATGCTTGCCCTCTCTCTCGTGGCTGCCTCCTTCGTAGGTCTTGTGGCCATCATGAGTGTGACTCCCTCCGGCATGGTACCCTCCGACGATATGGGCACGCTGATGGGTGTCGTAACGATGCCTGCCGGTACCTCGCAGGACCGCACCGAGGAGACTCTCGAAAAGGTGCAGAGCCTCGTGATGAGCTCCCCCCTCGTGCAGAACTGCAACGTGGTGAGTGGTTACTCCTTCATCGGTGGCCAGGGTCCCTCATACGGCTCCGTCATCATCAAGCTCAAGCCCTGGGCTGATCGTAACCCCTTCCTGGAGAGTGCCAACATGGTGTTCATCAACCTGCTGCTGGAGTCCCAGAAGGCCTTCAAGGACGCACAGGTACTGTTCTTCTCTCCCCCTATGATTCCGGGTTATGGTGCCACGAACGGCTTTGTGGTCAACCTTCAGGACCGTACGGGTGGTGAACTGGCCGACTTCCAGACAGTGGCAGAGGACTTCATCCGCGACCTCTCTGCCCGTCCTGAGATTGCCAGTGCACAGACCACGTTCAATACCAAGTTCCCTGAGTATCTCATCGACATTGATGCCGCCAAGGCTAAGCGTGCTGGTATCTCTCCTGCCACCATCCTCAGCACCCTGCAGGGTTACTACGGTGGTATGTACTCCAGCAACTTCAACCGCTTCGGTAAGCTCTACCGCGTCATGATTCAGGGCGCCCAGAACGAGCGTGATACCTACGAGACCCTCTATCAGATCAAGGTGCGCACGCAGACCGGCCAGATGGCCCCCATCACCGAGTTTGTGACGCTCACCCCGAGCATGGGTCCTGACAATATCACCCGCTTCAACCTCTTCACCTCCATCACCATCAACGGTACTCCCGCCACGGGTTATACCTCCGGTCAGTCTCTGGAGGCCGTCAAGGAGGTGGCAGCCCAGCTCCCCGCCGGTTACTCCTATGAGTTCTCTGGTCAGAGCCGTGAGGAGGCCGAGAACAGCGGTAGCCAGACGGGCATCGTGTTCGTGCTCTGCTTCGTCTTTATCTACCTTCTGCTCAGCGCTCAGTATGAGAGCTATCTGCTGCCCTTCAGCGTACTGCTCTCCGTGCCCTTCGGCCTGATGGGTAGCTTTGTGTTCGTACACCTGATGGCAGTTGGTCCTCTTGCCCAGTTGCTGGGTGCGGCGTCCAACAACATCTATGTACAGATTGCCCTCATCATGCTCATCGGTCTGCTGGCCAAGAACGCCATCCTCATCGTAGAGTTCGCCCTCGATCGCCGCAAGATGGGCATGAGCCTCACCCAGGCTGCCGTGCTCGGTGCTGCTGCTCGTCTGCGTCCTATCCTCATGACCTCCGTGGCCATGATCGTGGGTCTGCTCCCCCTGATGTTCCACTTTGGCGTAGGTGGTGCCGGCAACCGTGCCCTGGGTTCCGCTGCCATCGGTGGTATGCTCCTCGGTATGCTCTTCCAGATCATGGTTGTGCCCACCCTGTTCGTCATCTTCCAGGGCCTGCAGGAGCGCTTCACTCCCATGAAGTGGAATGACACCGACAACAGCGAGGCTCTCGCCGATATTGAACAGTACTCAAAATAACAGCCCCCATGAAGCTAACACACATTATATATATATTTATGGGAAGCGTGATGCTCACCAGTTGCCATATCTTTGGCAACTATGAGCGTCCCTCCCAGGTGGATAGTCTGGCGCGTGCCATAGACTATCGCGATGTGCACACCACCGACACCATCAACTTTGGCAACACGCCCTGGCGTGAGGTCTTCACCGATCCTCAGCTCCAGAGCTACATCGAGAAGGTGCTGGCCCAGAACGCTGACATGCGTGTGGCCGACCTCAATCTGCAAAAGGCAGAGGTCGGTCTGCGCCTGAGCAAGTTCCAGTTCTTCCTGCCCTCTATCACTTTCAGCCCCAGCGGCACGATCAGCAAGGCCTTTATCGACGGTGCACAGAACAGCAAGACCTACGAGTTCCCCGTCACCGCCTCTTGGCAGGCTGATGCTTTTGGCAAGCTCCGCAACGCCAAGAAGCAGACCGAGATGCAGCTCCTCACCCTGAAGGAGGTGCACCATGCCACGCAGACGGGTCTCATCTCCGGCACTGCCCAGCTCTACTACGGCCTGCAGCTCATGGACGAGCAGCTGGCTACCATGCAGAGCACACTGGCTCTGTGGCAGAAGAACATCATGGCGCTTGAGGCAATGATGGACGCCGGCATGATCAATGCCGCTGCCCTCTCCAGTGCCAAGTCGCAGTACCTCCAGATTCAGGCCAATGTCCCTGCACTGGAGAACAGCATACGCACCATGGAGAACAACCTCTGTCTGCTCATGATGGAGGAGCCCCATGCTATCGCTCGCAGCAAGTTTGCGCCCCAGGCCTTCCCCGTTGACCTCCGTACGGGTCTGCCCTTCCAGCTCCTCGGCCAGCGTCCCGACGTGCGTATTGCCGAGCTCGAACTGGCCAACTGCTTCTATGCCAAGCTCGGTGCCCGCAGCGCCTTCTATCCCACGATCAACATTGCCGGCAATGGTTCCTTCACCAACAGTCTGGGTGGCATGATCATGAACCCTGGCAAGTTTATTGCTGCCGGCGTGGCCAGTCTCATCCAGCCCATCGTGCAGCGCGGTGCCCTCATCGGTCAGCTCAAGGTGAGCAAGCTTGCCGAGCAGCAGGCCGAAATCAAGTTTGAGAAGTCCCTGCTCAACGCTGCCATGGAGGTGAGCAACGCCGTAGCCTCCTACAACTCCTACGCTGAGCAGGAGGCCATCACCCGCAAGCAGGTAGCAGAGCTTGAGCGCGCCAGCGAGGCCACTCAGGAACTCTTCCTCCATGCCGGTGGATCCACGACCTATCTGGAGACCCTCACTGCCCAGATGCAGCTCCTCCAGGGCCGCCTCAACCTCCTCAACGACCAGTATCAGCAAATCCTCTCCGCCATCAACCTCTATCAGGCACTGGGCGGTGGCCATGAATAACTATTATGATAAGTCCCTTAGCAAACATTGACCCCAAGGCCAAGATAGGCCAGAACGTCGAAATCAAGCCCTTCGTCTATATAGAGGGCGACGTAGAGATAGGTGACAACTGCACCATCATGCCCGGTGTGAGCATCCTCAATGGTACAAAGATAGGCAGCGGCAACATCATCTATCAGAACTCCGTGATCGGTGCCGACCCTCAGGACTTCCATGTACCTGCTGGTCAGGAGTGCCGTGTCATCATCGGCAACGACAACGTGATCCGTGAGAACGTGGTCATCGCCGGCGGCTTCCGCGAGGGCCGCTGGACCGAGATCGGCGACCGCAACTTCCTTATGAACAAGGTGCACATCTGCCACGACGTGCATCTGCACGATGATAGCGTCATCGGCATCAGCGTCAGCATCGCTGGCGACTGCACCGTGGGCAAGGGAGCCATCCTCTCCAGTGCCGCCATCCTGCAGCAGCATGTGCGCATCGGTCGCTACGCCCTCGTGCAGAGCGGCTGCCGCATACAGAAGGATGTACCTCCCTTTGTCATCATGGGTGGAAATCCTGCCAGCTACCACGGCATCTACTCCAAGCCTCTGGAGCAGGAACTCCAGGTGAGCCCCGAGGTTCTGCTGCATATCGTCAACGCCTACCGCATCATCTACACCGGCAACTTCAGCCTCGACGATGCCGTGCTCCGCATCAAGGAGCAGATAGACGAGAGCCCCGAGATTGAGAGTATCATCAAGTTTATCGAGACCTCTCAGTATGGTATCTCTCGCACCATGCGCGACGAGTTCTGAGAGATCCTATAGACTAGCGAAAACTATCCTATAGACTAGTGTGCACTACTGTATAGACTAGTGAAAACTATCGTATAGACAGGTGCGCGCTAGCCCAGAGAGGGATGAAAAATCCATTTTCGTACCCTCATGACCTACACCTACACCAGCTCCCCGTGAGTGAGTGTAGGTGTAGGTTATTATAGGGTGTTTCGTGAAAAAATGCCAACAAGACTTGGCAGTTTCGGAATTAATCCGTAACTTTGTGCCGTCAATCCAAAAACCTATCATACAATGAAAATCCTGCTTACTGGCGGTGCTGGCTTCATTGGTAGCCACACCCTCATCGAACTCACCGAAGCTGGCCACGAGGCCGTAGTGGTGGACAATCTCGACAACTCCTCTCCCATCGCCCTTGAGCGTGTGGCCAAGATCATCGGCAAGGAGGTGCCCTTCTACAAGGTGGACATCCGCGATCGCGAGGGTCTGCAGCATGTGTTCGATGAGCACAAGTTCGATGCCTGCATCCACTTTGCTGGCCTTAAGGCCGTGGGCGAGAGCTGCGCCAAGCCCCTGGAGTACTACGAGAACAACATGAACGGCACCTTCGTCCTGCTCGACGTGATGCGCAAGAACGGCTGCAAGAATATCATCTTCTCCAGCTCAGCCACCGTGTATGGCGACCCTGCCATCATCCCCATCACCGAGGAGTGCCCCAAGGGTCACTGCACCAACCCCTACGGTCAGACCAAGTCTATGCTCGAGGAGGTACTGATGGACGTGCAGAAGGCCGACCAGGAGTGGAACGTCGTTCTGCTGCGCTACTTCAACCCCATCGGTGCACACAAGAGCGGCACCATCGGTGAGAACCCCAATGGCATCCCCAACAACCTCATGCCCTATATCACCCAGACCGCTGTGGGCAAGCGCCAGGAGCTCGGCGTCTTTGGTAACGACTACGACACCCACGATGGCACCGGCGTGCGTGACTACATCCATGTAGTCGATCTGGCTCGCGCCCACGTGGCAGCCCTCCAGGCTATTGAACGCAAGCAGGGTATTGCTATCTACAACATCGGTACCGGTCACGGCTACAGCGTGCTCGACGTAGTGAACGCCTTCATCAAGGCCAACGGCGTCAACGTACCCTATAGCATCAAGCCTCGCCGTCCGGGCGACATCGCTACCTGCTACTGCAATCCCGCCAAGGCCAAGGCCGAACTCGGCTGGGAGGCTCAGTACGGCATCGAGGATATGTGCCGCGACAGCTGGAACTGGCAGAAGAACAACCCCAATGGTTTCGAGTAAATGAAGCAATACCTAGATTTATTAGATAGAATTCTCAGAGAGGGTGTCCAGAAAGGTGACCGTACCGGCACGGGCACCCTCTCTGTTTTCGGCCATCAGATGCGCTTCAACATGGCAGACGGGTTTCCCCTCCTGACCACCAAGAAGCTGCACCTCAAGAGCATTATCCACGAACTCCTCTGGTTCCTCGCAGGCGACACCAACGTGAAGTATCTGCAGGAGAACGGTGTCCGCATCTGGAACGAGTGGGCCGACCCCGTGACGGGCGAACTCGGTCCCGTCTATGGACACCAGTGGCGCTCCTGGCCCGACTACAAGGGTGGCACCATCGACCAGATCAGTCAGGTCGTTGACCTCATCAAGCACAACCCCAACTCCCGCCGTATGATGGTCAGTGCCTGGAACCCTGGCGAGGTGGATCAGATGGCCCTGCCTCCGTGCCACTGCCTGTTCCAGTTCTATGTGGCGGAGGGCAAGCTCTCCCTGCAGCTCTACCAGCGCTCGGCGGACACCTTCCTCGGTGTGCCCTTCAACATCGCCTCCTACGCCCTGCTCTTGCAGATGATGGCGCAGGTGTGCGGTCTGGAGTGCGGCGAGTTTGTGCACACCACGGGCGATACTCATCTCTATCTCGACCATCTGGAGCAGGCCCGCCTGCAGCTCACCCGTGAGCCGCGTCCTCTGCCCCGCATGGTGATCAACCCCGACGTGAAGGATATCTTCTCCTTCAAGTACGAGGACTTCCAACTCGAAGGCTATGACCCTCATCCGCACATCAAGGCTACTGTTAGCGTGTAGCCTCCTCATGGCCTGCAGCCAGCTCCAGCTCGATGAGCCCACTGGCGGTGGCGACAAGACAGAGAGCACTGACGAGGTGCTCTCGTTGTCTGATGCCATCAGCGTGGAGGAGGCCCTGCAGCGGAGGGTAGGGGAGGAGGTCGTCGTTGGTGGCTTCTATGTCGGATATGCCAATGGCAGCACGCTCTCCGATGCATTGTTCTCGGAGAGTTATAGAGCAGAAAACACCAATCTCCTGCTGGCCAGTGACGACTACTGCGATGACGAGGATGTCGTCTTTCCCGTTCGGCTCATGGCTGGCAGCAGGTGTCGCGAGGAACTCAACACCTATAGCCACCCCGAACTCCATAGAGTCTTTCTGCTCATTCGCGGTACCCTTGAGACCTACTTTGGTGTGAACGGCATCAAGTCCCCCAAGGCCTGGAAGGTCGTGGGCTACTACGAGGATGTCAAGGACCAGCTCGGTGAGATGAATGGCGACAAGAAGCCTGACGATACGCCACAGGAGGACGAGAACGAAGGCAGCAAGGATGAGGGCGGCGAGGATGCTCCCGATGTGGGTCCCGTAACGCCCAAGGGGGAGTTCCCCGTTATCAATCGGCAGGGTGTGCCCGCCTCGCGTGCATATTAGTTCCGTAAAAAAAGTGGACGGGAGTTTGGCCGTCTCAAAAAATAGTTGTACTTTTGCACCCACTTTCGATGGAAAGTACACAAACCTACACTGGGGTCGACTGGATTTGACAGCGGGCCGGATGTGTAAGTAAGCATGCAGTGCGGATGTGGGCGGGCACTCAAATCTCGGTCCTCAACAATTTAACTGGCAACAACAGCTATGCTCTCGCTGCCTAATCGAAGCACAGTAGATTAGCTTTATCCCCGCTCCAGGAGCAGGGACGAGACATCACCCAGGAGCCCCCTCCTTGAGGCAACCTGATCCGGTGGTGCAGACAATATCAGGGATAGCCTGCGGTCGGCCTTTGGCCAAGGGCGAAACTCTCAAGAGGATAAGGCAGTGGTTGGTGGCTCTGGTCTTGCCACTGCTCGAAAACCGAAGTCAGAGATAAGCATGTAGAAAGCTTATGCTTTCCCCGTTTGGACGAGGGTTCGATCCCCTCCGGCTCCACACTCAACGCAGAGGAGAGGCAGGTGCACAGCGCATCTGCCTCTCCTCTGTTTGAGTATCCAGAAGCTCGTAGTTTGCTATCTCTGTCTTACATTTTCTGGGGGGGTAAAATTTATCTGCATTTATTGAGGATTAGACTGTTGAGTATCGGAATAATGCGTTATCTTTGCAGCGGAGACCTTTGCCGTGCTTATTGATGCGGTGAGCCAGTGTCTCCTTCTCCCTTTGTCAGATACCAACCTTATTAATCCTTAAATCTATGAAGAAAACACTCTGTATTTTCCTCTTCACACTTGTGGCCGTTCTGGGCTATGCGCAGGACCTGACCATCGACCTGACCAAGCAGAAGGCCACAAATGGGCAGGTGAGCGTCACTCAGAACGAGTGTACCATCACCTACGACATGGCAACCGCTCCCAGTACGGGTGCCTATCTCTATCCCTTCGGAGATACTCTGTACAAGCTGAAAATTACTGCTACCAAGAAGATCGTAGCCATCGAGCTCAAGGGTAGCGCCGAAGCAAAAGCGGGCTCCAATGGAACTAATATCCTCGTGGAAAAGGGCAACACCACCGAGTGGAAGCACAACCCAGGCGCCATCTCGGTGTGGAAAGGCTCTGACTACACCGTGCAGTTTGGTGCTGAGGCCAACCCTCGCTCCGTCTATACCGTGCAGGGCCTGCGTGTATGGTTAGATGGTAGTACCTACGACCCCAACGCCCCCTGGGAGGAAGAGGAGGAAGAAGAGGAGACTGTCATCCAGGGCACCCCTCTCGTTCGCACCCTCTCCGTTCCCCAGAACGGCAAGGCCGTGAAGATGGCCATCGTGGCAGCCAAGCAGTTTGAGGGTCTCGCCAAGGAGTACGCCCTCTGGAAGACCCAGCAGGGCTACGACGTACAGGAGGTCTATGTTGAGGACTATAGCCAAAACGGCACACTCAAGGACGATGCCTGGGCCAAGAGCATACAGGCTCGCCTCAAGGAGATCAAGCCTGCCTTTGTGCTCATCATGGGTGGACACAAGGAGGTGCCCAGCTTTACGGGTACAAAGCCCTACGACACGCGCACCTACATCACTGACTTCTTCTATGGTGAATACACGGACGACTACTTCCCCGAGGCCTACGTAGGTCGCTTCTCAGGTCGCAACGAGGCTGAGATTAGAGCACAGATGGCCAAGACGCAGTACATGGCTCAGTTGAGCGAAACCAATGGTAAGTGGCTCAACAAGTCAGTGGCTCTGCACAACCCCTCGGACAACATCCCCAACACCATCACTGGTCACAAGTACGTCAAGAACTACTACAGCCACTTTGATGGTGTGAGCGTGAGCGAAGGCTCTGCCTCCATTGCCGCAGACAATATCAACAAGGGTGTGGCCGTTGTGTCCTACTTTGGCCATGGATCGATTGGCGGACTGGGTGGCGCATCCTTTAGTAATGATCATGTCAATACGCTCCAGAATCAGGGCAAGTACCCCATCGTTCTGGCTACGACCTGTCTCTCTGGATGCTTTGACTATATTGAGTGTCTGGGCGAGAAGATGCAGCGCAAGGCCGACGGCGGTAGTGTGGCCTATATCGGTGCCACGCGTGAGAGCTTTGATGCCCCCAACGCCTATTTCATGAAGGGTGGCGTGAAGGATGGACAGTACTATCCAGGCTTTATGGCGAGTATGTTCCCCATCTCCGATGAGGATCCCCTCAATGTTCACGGTCGTACCATCGGCGAGGCAATGGCCCTGGGCTCCTACAGCGTAAATGTCGAGACCCGCGACTATGCTGAGTATTCTTTCGAGTACTATGAACTCTTTGGCGACCCCACCTATCAGCCCTACATCCAGACTCCCAAGACGATGAGTGTGAGTGCCGTAGGTAAGGCTGTGGCTGGTCATCAGCTCA
Organism: Bacteroidaceae bacterium; assembly: GCA_024400995.1. Classification (GTDB taxonomy): domain Bacteria; phylum Bacteroidota; class Bacteroidia; order Bacteroidales; family Bacteroidaceae; genus Alloprevotella. The sequence goes on along the minus strand of JAKSLU010000016.1, from coordinate 7,724 downwards.
AGGTGAAGGCTGCCCCCTATACCGTTGTCTGCGTGAGTCAGGGTCGCACTATCGTGGGTGTGACACTCACTGATGCCGATGGCAATGGTACGATGAAGCTGTCCGCTGATGCCACCGAGGGCGAGGCCGTGCTCTATGGCTCTGCTCCTGGCTATACGGACTGGCAGGGCAAGATTATGATTGCTGAGAACGATGGAGACGAGGACCCCATGCCAGGTGCCCAGTTTGAGGTCAAGCCTGTACTGAAGAATATCGATGTGATCACCCCCGACAATGCCAAGACCAAGCCTGACCAGTGGAACGTCACTACCAGCGTGACAGGCCAGAGCGGTGCTGTGTATAGTATTTGTGCTGCAAGCAGTGAGAAGAATCCCTGCGTGAACATGCGCAACGACCACAAACCCTGTGGCATCGTGACAACCCAGAGCGGTGGCTATGTGCGCAAGGTGAGCATCGACTGGACACACCTCGTTGGTCCCACCGACTGCATCTCCGTCTATGGTAGCAACAGCCCCTATAGCACTACCAGCGATGTGTGGAGCGACAGCAAGTGCGGCACGCTCCTCGGTCAGATAGTCAAGGGTAAGAACAATACCCTCATCATCTACTCCAACTACACCCATGTGGCTCTGCGCGCCGAGAACCTGGACTGCATGATGAACAGCATCAGCATAGGTTGGGGCAATGCTACCTTTGAGGTGGAGAAGAGTGAGCTCTATCCCTCCATGTTCGACTTTGAGGACTACACCCGCCACCGTGTGCTCATCGAGAAGTTTACGGGTCAGAACTGCCACGCCTGCGCTGGCGACGATGCCTTTGTTGATTCGTACCTCACTGAGCAGCACCTCCACGACAAGGCCTACGAGATACGTCACTACGGCTATGGCGGCGACCCCACCAACAGCTACTATCTGCGCATCTACGAGTTGCATACCGAGCTGGCTGGCAAGTGGAAAGTGGGTGCCTATCCCACCTTCCTCGTTGACCGATGCAGCCCCAATGGTGACCGCTGTGAGAGTGCTACCAGCTTCCACTATCGTGGCGATGTACTGAAGAACCTCGATGCAGTCAACCTGCGTCTGGCACGTCCCTGCCACGTCAGTCTGTCGCTCGATGGCTCTACCTACAATCCCGCCACTGGTGTCGTGAAGGTAGTCGTGAGCGGCAAGATAGCCAAGACGCTGCCCGACCTTCGCCTCAATGTGTTCCTCACTCAGAACAACATACTGGCCTATCAGTCCAACACGCCCAACACCTATGTGCACAATGGCGTGTCACGCGCTGTGCTGACCAGTGATATCAGCGGCGACGTGCTCGATGTACGCGCCGACGGCACCTTCCAGAGGACCTACACCTATACCCTCCCCAAGCGCATTGGCAACTTCGACCTCGTTAACGACCAGATGGATATCGTTGTGTTTGTCAACTCATGGGACAACTATGGTGGCTGGAACTCCGACAAGACCTTTGAGGACAGCGAGGTGTACAACACCCAGGTGGTACGCATACACACACTGCCCTACGATGCACTGCCTCCCCAGCTCCCCGAGGGAACGACCACGGGCGTAGGGACGGTTGACGCTCCTGTTAACGCCGACGCTAACTGCTACGATCTTCAGGGTCGAGTGTGCCAGCCCCACTCTGGCATGTATATCATGGGTGGCAAGAAGGTTATCAAGTAAGCCTTTGCCCCCCCTATGTTGCAGCCCCAAGCCTTCGTTTTTCGGAGGTTTGGGGCTGCTTGGGTACTATGTCCGCTCTCTTTCTGCCAAATCGGCACGCTTTGTCAGTCTTGTCAGTCTCGTGGGGTAGGGTGGCACGGCCCTTGCTCCCATGGTTGGTGAAAACTACAAACAACACTGATATGAACAGCACACAGTTTCCCAACGAACAGGAGGGCAAGGCCCTGGAGCTTTATGCCCGCAACTTGGTCAACGAAGCCCGCGATGGTAAACTTGACCCCGTGATAGGTCGCGACGACGAGATCCGCCGTGTATTGCAGATTCTCTCTCGCCGCACCAAGAATAACCCCATCCTTATCGGTGAGCCCGGTACGGGTAAGACTGCCATTGTCGAGGGACTGGCGCAGCGCATAGTGCGCGGTGACGTGCCCGACAACCTGCGCGGCAAGCAACTCTACTCCCTCGATATGGGAGCCCTCGTGGCGGGTGCCATGTACAAGGGGCAGTTTGAGGAGCGCCTCAAGGGCGTGGTAAAGGAAGTCACTGAGGCCCAGGGCGACATCATCCTCTTTATCGACGAGATACACACCCTCGTGGGTGCAGGCAAGGGTGATGGTGCCATGGACGCCGCCAATATCCTCAAGCCCGCACTGGCCCGTGGCGAACTGCGCGCCGTAGGTGCCACCACACTGGATGAGTACCAGAAATACTTTGAGAAGGACAAGGCCCTGGAGCGCCGCTTCCAGACGGTCATCGTGGATGAGCCCTCGCCCGAGGACGCCATCAGCATACTGCGCGGCTTGAAGGACAACTACGAGCGTCATCACCGTGTTCGTATTCAGGACGATGCCCTCATTGCTGCCGTGTCGCTGAGCCATCGCTACATAGCCGACCGCTTCCTGCCCGACAAAGCCATCGACCTGATGGACGAAGCCGCCGCCAAGCTACGCATGGAGCGCGACTCGCAGCCCGAGGAACTCGACGAACTCTCCCGTCGCCTGCGCCAGTTGGAGATCGAGCGCGAAGCCCTGAAGCGTGAGTCGAAAGACAATAACCCCAAACTGACCGAACTGGAGAAGGAGATTGCCGACCTCATGGTGAAGGAGCGCGATCTGCGCCAGCAATGGGAAGGTGAGCGTGGCCTGCTCTCAGACATCCAGCAGTGTAAAGACACTATTGCTCAGATGAAGCTTCAAGCCGAGCGTGCTGAGCAGGAGGGTGACTATGGCCGTGTGGCGGAGATTCGCTATGGTAAGCTGCAGGAACTTGAAAAGCAGATGGCTGAAAAGCAGGAGCGTCTGCACGCCCAGCAGGGCGCCGAAGCTATGGTGAAGGAGGAAGTGACCGCCGACGATATTGCCGACGTGGTGAGCCGCTGGACGGGCATACCGGTGCAGCGCATGATGCAGTCGGAGCGCGACAAGTTGCTCACACTGGAGGACGAGCTCCACAAGCGTGTCGTTGGTCAGGACGAGGCCGTTGAGGCCGTGAGTGATGCCGTGCGCCGCAGCCGTGCGGGCCTGCAGGATCCCAAGCGCCCCATCGGGTCGTTCATCTTCCTCGGCCAGACGGGCGTGGGCAAGACGGAGTTGGCCAAGGCACTGGCCGAACTCCTCTTCAACGACGAGAGTCTCATGACGCGCATCGATATGAGTGAGTATCAGGAGAAGCATACCGCCAGCCGCCTCGTAGGTTCCCCTCCGGGCTACATCGGCTACGACGAGGGCGGACAGCTCACCGAGGCCGTGCGCCGTGAGCCCTACTCCGTCGTGCTCTTCGACGAGATCGAGAAGGCCCATCCCGACGTATTCAACGTGCTCCTGCAGGTGTTGGACGATGGTCGCCTGACGGACAACAAGGGCCGTACCGTCAACTTCAAGAACACCCTCATCATCATGACCTCCAACTACGATCTGGAGACTCTGCGCCGCAGCGTGCGCCCGGAGTTCTTCAACCGTATCGACGACGTCATTACCTTCTCCGCCCTCACGCCCAAGGACATTGAGAAGATCGTACGCTTGCAGCTCCGCAAGGTCACCGCGCTGGCCCAGGAGCAAGGCGTGGAGCTCCACATCACCGACGATGCCGTGGCACGTCTGGCTGAGGCTGGCTATGACCCCGAGCTGGGCGCCCGCCCCGTCAAGCGCGCAGTGCAGCGCCTCCTGCTCAACGGCCTGTCCAAGGCGATGCTCTCCGGCAGGCTCCGTCCGGGCATCCCCGTCCTTGTACGCCCCGATATGGAGGGCGAGGGGCTCCTGTTCGAGAACGAAGAGGGCTAAACCAGAGGTTTTTTGCCCAAAGACTTGGCTATATGGAAATATTAGCGTAATTTTGCACTCGTGCAAGATTGCGCTAATATGGTTTTTACCCCGATGAAACGACTCCTCTACCTCCTCCCGACCATGGCCCTCCTCGTGGCCACCATGTTCCAATCCTGTCAGAAGTTTGACGAAATATACGGCCGTCTCGATGCCCTCGAGACCACAGTGAGCGACCTGCAGTCCGCCCTTGAGGCCTTGCAGTTGGCCTATCGTGACGGCAAGATTATCAAGGGCGTTGATCCCCTCACTACGGATGAGCGTGGGGGGTGGGTTATCACCTTCTCCGATGGTAGCCAGATCAGCCTTATCAACGGCGAGGATGGTCAGAAGGGTGAGGACGGCTTTACGCCCACCGTGGAGATAGTCTATGGCTACTGGTGGATCAATGGTCAGAATACCGGCATCAGAGCTGAGGGCGTCGATGGCAAAGATGGCTACACGCCCACCGTGGAGATCGTTGACGGTCAGTGGGTTGTCAATGGGCAGAATACTGGGGTGCAGGCCCTGGCAGTGGATGGCGTTACGCCTTATCTCAAGATAGACCAGAATGGCTACTGGACCGTGTCATACGACCAGGGTGAGACCTTTGTGGAGCTGCTCGATGAGAACGGCGACCGCATACAGGCCATTGGACATGATGGCGACAAGGGCGACAAGGGCGATCAGGGTGACAAGGGAGCCGAGGGTGTGTCGGTGCGTGTCGCTGTCGGCGAGAACGGCAACTACGTCCTACAGACCTACCTGGCCTCCGACCCCGACGAGGTGCTGGAGGAGATGCCTACGCCCTATTCGGCCAGTCCCCACAACGTCATCAGCTCTATAGAGCAGAATGACGAGAGCCACAGCATCACCCTCGTTATGGCCGATGGTAGCAGCTTTGAGTTCCGTATGGACTTTAGTACCCCCACCAGCATAGCCCTGCTGACGGTGGCCCCCATACAGTTGTCGCGTGGCACGCAGGCTAGCTTTGAGTTCCGCGTCAATCCCTCCAACGCCCAGTTTGACTTTGAGGGGGAGACCCCTGAGATTGTGCTCGACAAGGTGGGCACTGCCCCCAAGCGCACCCAGCGCAAGGTGGGTTCCTACGTCACGCCTCCAACGAACTACCGCCTTGTGCGCGTGGAACAGGTCTATGATGGGGCCGGCCGCATTAAGGAGGGACAGTATCGTGCCGTGGTGGAGGACCTCAAGCACGACCTGGTATATGACGAGATGGCTGCCCTCGTACTGACCGTCAAGAATGCCAATGGAGAGCTGGTGCAGATATCCTCCTCAGCAGTGGAGATCGTTGGCAAGGCTGAGGAACAGGCCAAGAACGGACTGCCCGTGGTGATCATCACAACGCCAGGCTCTATCGATGTGACGAGCAAGGAGTACTACATTGAGGGTGCCACCTTTGCGCTCTTTGATGCCGACAATACGCTCCAGCACCAGAGTACTATGAAGATACGAGGACGTGGCAACTCCTCGTGGCAGACTGACAAGAAACCCTACCGCCTCAAGTTTGACAAGAAGGTGAGCTTCTGGTCACTGCCCAAGGACAAGGACTGGGTGCTCATAGCCAACTATCATGACAAGTCCAAGGTGCACAACGAACTGGTTAGCTACATGTGTGAGCAGTATGCCCACTTTGACTATCTGCCTCACATGGACTACTCAGAGCTCGTGTTCAATGGCAGAGCCTATGGTACCTACCAGCTGGGCGAGCACCTCAAGATAGGCCCAGGTCGCGTGCTCGATGGCGCCGATGGCTATCTGTTGGAGGTGGACTACCGTGCCGATGCTGAGGCTGCTGCGGGAGAGGCTGTTGTCTTTCGGTCTTCTCACATGTATCGCCCCTTCAGTATCAAGGACATGCTCGTCAATGGTGTGAGCGATGTGGTGGAGGGTGATCAGAACTATGAGTATATCCGCAACTACGTGTGCGATGCTGATGAGACCCTCTATAGTGAGAACTGGCTCGATCCCGATGCGGGCTATAAGACCAAGATAGACATATCCTCCTTCGTGGATTGGTATCTCATCAACGAGATAGCCAAGAACCCCGACTCACGTATGAACACCAGTTGCTTTATGTATCTCGGCATGGGTGAGGGGCACAAGCTATGTATGGGACCTGTATGGGACTTTGACCTGAGTTTTGCTAGTTACACCAGGCCTGGTCATGAGGCGCTTGATCCCGAGGGCTTCTTTACGAAAGATGCCAACTGGATAAAGCGCATGTTTGAGGACCCCGAGTTCGTGCAACTCGTCAGGTCGCGCTACGATGAGTACTACAGCCACATGGATGATATTATGGCTCATATTGACCAGACGGCGCAGCGCGTGGAGACTAGCGTAGTGGCCGACAATCTCCTCTGGGGTTATCTCTGCAGCAAGAATAGTGACGACGCTACCATCAAGGAGGCCTACCACGCTGAGATAGAGCGTCTCAAGACGTGGCTTACTACCCGCATGGAGTGGCTTAAGACCACCTACGATGGAATGGGTGAATGAGGAAATGTGAGAATATGAAAAATGAGCAAATGGGCTTGCGGGCTCATTTGCTCATTTTACTTATTTACTCATTTATTTATTCTTAAGCAGGTCGCGAATCTCAGCGAGGAGCTCCTCCTGAGTAGGACCAGCGGGAGCGGCAGGCTCGGCGGGGGCAGGCTCTTCGTGCTTCTTGGTGAGCTTCATTACCCCCTTGAGAAGCATGAAGATGCAGAAGGCCACGATGAGGAAGTCCAGCGAGGTCTGCAGGAAGTTGCCGTAGTTAATAGTCGCAGGACTCAGCTCTACGCCCTCCACGCTCACAGCAGGGAGAGTGTACTTGAGATCAGTGAAGTTCACGCCACCGATAAGGTAACCGATGGGGGGCATGATGATGTCGTCCACGAGGGAACTCACAATCTTACCGAAGGCCCCACCGATGATCACACCAGTAGCCATGTCGATCACGTTACCTTTTACCGCAAAGGCCTTGAATTCTTCTAAAAAACTACTTTTTGCCATGGTTTTTGAAATGTTTGTTAGAGATTTGCGTGCAAAATTAAAAAACATTTAGTAATTTTGCGGAGCATTTAGGGAAAAATTTGGTCAATCGGCGGATTTTTTCTATATTTGCACCCAGAAAACAATACAACTAACCCTTTAAAACAATAATTCACAATGACAAAAGTTGCTATTAACGGCTTCGGCCGTATTGGTCGTCTGGCTTTCCGTCAGATGTTCGAGGCTGAAGGTTATGAAGTAGTTGCTATCAACGACCTCACCAGCCCCAAGATGCTGGCTCACCTCCTCAAGTATGACACCGCTCAGGGTGGCTTCGCTGGCAAGTTCGGCGAGGGCAAGCACACTGTAGAGGCTGGCGAGGACTACATCGTAGTTGACGGCCAGAAGATCACTATCTATGCTAAGCCCAACGCTGCTGAACTCCCCTGGGGTGAGCTCGGCGTTGACGTAGTACTCGAGTGCACCGGTTTCTACACCAGCAAGGAGAAGGCTATGGCCCACATCCAGGCAGGTGCCCGCAAGTGCGTTATCTCCGCTCCCGCAGGTAACGACCTCCCCACCATCGTTTACAACACCAACCACGAGACTCTGACCGCTGAGGATCAGGTTATCTCTGCTGCTTCTTGCACCACCAACTGCCTCGCCCCCATGGCTGCTGCTCTCCACGCTTACGCTCCCATCCAGAGCGGTATCATGAGCACCATCCACGCTTACACTGGCGACC